>NZ_JADEXE010000065.1 GCF_015207265.1 Nodosilinea sp. LEGE 07298
AATCAGCGTTGGTGGGTGGGTGATTTGGCGGCGCAGCAGCTTGCTGGCGTAGTGGATGCGCTCTATATCGTCAGGCTTGAGGGCGGGTAGACTGCATTCCTGAGGAACCGTGCGCAGGTCTTCGATCAGCAGCGCCAGCAGCTCCCAAACTTTGCTCTCCAGGTAGAGCCGCTGGGTCAGCCCCTGAAATGGGCAGTGCAAAATCGCCTGCACCGCTAACTGCATGGCCGCCGTCGGAGTGCCCGAGCGCTCAAAATAGCGTTGATCATCGGGACGCAACAGATCTAACACCGAGCTGTCTTCGCTAGAGCCTCCAATCCACTGCTGAAATATAGACGGCTCAATATGGACATTGACAGCCACAACCCGCCGCTGACCAGGGACACACCAGAGTTCAGCTGGGGCCAACCCGCTGCCAAAAAAATCGTAGCGCTGGCTGCTTTTGCGACCCGTCTGCACTTGCTCAAAGATAAACTCGATCGGATGGGTGCGATCGCAGTGCGCTACCGCCAAATCGTCTTTGAAGCAAACATCTTCGATTAGCAGTTCGATACCCTCCCGCAGCGGCACGTAGCGCTGTTGCCCCTGCCCCAGAGCGGCAGGATAGGCCCTCACCTCGGTAGCGCCGTCTGCTGTAGTGCCATGGGCGATCTCATCGAGCCAATCGGTGTAGTCAGCCTGGGACAAAGAAATGGTCATAACGGTGAGCCGAGAATAATAAAACAGGGCTGCCCAACGGTTGCGATGCACTCCTACTGAGCAGCCCTAGGTAACCACCATCTAAGGATTTAGATGTCGGAGAGGATTAGATAATCTTACCCTTAATTGGCAATCATTCTCAATACTAATAGAGGGGGCTAGGGATTAGGGGTCAGGCGGGCCATAATCGCGTCCAAAAGATGGCTGAGCGATCGCGTGCCAGTGGTCAGCCCGCCCACCTCGGCATCGCTCAGGTCGTAGAGTTGCCCAGCTTTCACCGCCGTTAGGTTGCCCCAAACGGCATCTTGGGCCAGGGCTGCCGCCAGGGCGGGCTCGGAGTCTGGCACCAGCACAAAAATCACGTCTGGATCAACCTGCAAAATGTGCTCGGTGGAAAACACGGCCCAGTTGATGGCGCTGGGAGCGCGATCGCCCAAAGACCAGGGATAGTCCACCAGTGCCGCCAGGGTAGAACCCACCAGCGATTCGCGGGTGGCGACATAAAAG
Organism: Nodosilinea sp. LEGE 07298; assembly: GCF_015207265.1. Taxonomy (GTDB): domain Bacteria; phylum Cyanobacteriota; class Cyanobacteriia; order Phormidesmidales; family Phormidesmidaceae; genus Nodosilinea. Next base: position 1,207 of record NZ_JADEXE010000065.1, read on the forward strand.
GTGCCCTGGGTACCATTGGTGACCAGCACCGTGCGATCGGGTTGAGCCTGGGCCTGGTGGGTCGCCAGGCGATCGCGGAAGGTCTGGGCGGCGGCTTCAGCGGCGGCGGCGCGATCGGTGAGTTGGCCGACCTGCTGCAGATTGGCGATCGCCTGCTCAGCACTGCTCACCTCCAGCAAAAACAGGGGCGCGATCGGGGCCAGGGTTTCGCGCAGGCCATCGACTTGGCCCCGGTAACCGATGATCAGGTCGGGGCGCAGGCCCAGCAGCGCTTCGAGGTTGGGCTCTGGGCCACCCACAATCGCAATCTGCGAGGCCGCTTCGCCAAAATAGACCGGGCTTTTGGCCCAGTCCGCCAGCCGGGGATGGCCCACGGCTAGGGGCACGAGATCTAGCTCAGCCAGAATGTCGATGCAGCTCAGGTGCAGACAGACAATGCGATCGGCAGGCTGGGGCAGGGTTACTGTTGTCCCCGAGGCATCGGCCAGGGCAATGGCTAGCTCTGGGGTGGTCATCTCCCCTACGGGGGGCGACTGGCAGGCGGTAAGCCACAGCCCCGTGGCTAGGGTTAATAAGCCGCGCTGGAACCGTTGGCGGCACGGGAGCCGGGTGAAGGATTGAGTTGGCATCGGTATGGTTGGTCTGAAATTGCTAAGGCAAGGGCGAAACCTGGTTTCTGTGGCGCATGCACGAGATTGGTAGTCAACAGCGCCATAGAAATCGGGCTTTTGGTGGTCAATGGCAACCCAGAAAATCGGATTTAGTACTGTACGAAATTCGCATTGAAAATCCCCAGTTCAAAACAGGAATCTCGTAGGGGCATTGCACTGCAATGCCCCTACAAACCGGGTTCAACCTGATAGGATTCGGTATTAAAACTGAACTCGGTAGCCAAGGCGGAAAGTGCGGCCCTCTCCGGCGGCGTTAAAGGTTTCGTTAAAGCCGCCAAGAAACTGAGACTGCACCGGAAAGTACTGGGTGTTAAACAAGTTTTGCACCCCCACTTGCAGGGTGCCTGGCCCCACCGCTACCTGGCTAACCAAATCGACCACAAAGTAATCGGTGATGCCGACACTATCTACCCCCTGGCTAAAGGCGCGATCGCGGCTACCCGAGTACAGCGCCTGAATCCGGTTGCGCCAGCCGGGCAGGGTTTCGTTCTCCAGGTAGGCGGTGAGCTTCAGGGGTTGAATGCGAAAAGTCGAGATCGGTAGATAATCGCCGGTATCACTTTCGTCGTTTTCCCCCTCTGTCCAGCCCAGGGTGCCCCCCAGGCTCCAGGTATCAGCTAGCTGCCAATCCACCGTGGCTTCTACGCCATAAATGCGCTCTGGGGCTCGCACCAGTTGGGAAACGCCGCCGACAAAGCTGTAGTCTTCGCCCAGGGCAGAGGTGTTGTAGAAGGCCGCTAGGGAAGTCTGCACCCCAGGCCAGTTGCCCCGCAGGCCAATTTCATAGTTGTTTACCGTCACGGGTTCGGTCAGGCGCAGGCTATCGCCCACATTGACAAACCCGGCGGGCGGGTTGCGCAGCACTCCGCCAAAGGTGGGGACCGAAAAGCCCTGGGCAAAGCTGGCAAAGGCGGTAAGTTCGGGGGTGAGATCGTAACTGGTACCCAGGTTAAACACCGTGGCGTCAAAGTTTTGGTTGCCGCCGGTAATGGCATCGCCAAAGAAGGTGGTGTAGTCGTTGACCTGCAAACCAATGCGCTCGTGGCGCAGGCCCCCGCTCAGCCGCCAGCGATCGCTGACATCCCACTGCACCTGGGCAAACAGGCCCAATTGCTCTAGGCCGTAGGGGGGCACAAAGGTGCGATCGCCTATCTTTTGCAGGGTATTGCGGGTGTCAAAGGCCACTGGGTCAAAGATCTCGAAGGGGGCGACGTTGCTCTCATTCACATAGTCCAATCCCCACAGCAGGCTGGCGGCACCGGCATTCCAGAGGGGCGTTTCGACCTGCACTTGAGCACCCCACTTGTCGCCCGTGGCTCGCTGGCGGCCAATCACGTCAAAGAAGCCGCCCCGAAAGTCGCTAAAACCGACGATGGAGGTGTAGTCGCGGTAATACAAATTGCCCTGAAGGCGGCTGCCCCAGAGATTGTCGTGGCTGTAGCTCAGTCCGGCGGTGAGGCTGCGATCGCCCGCCAAATCGGTGCCCTCTCGCCCCAGGTTGACCGCCAAGGGACGGGCCTTTTGCACCCCCGGTTCCTGATTCACCGCTGGGTCAGACAAAAATGCCGTGTCCTGTCGAGCATCGTAGAAGCTGAGGGTCAGTCGCAGTTCTTGATCGGTGGCAAAGCGGTAGCCCATGGAGCCTAAAAAGGCATAGGAGGTGGCATCAATCACCCCGCCGCCGCTGGTTTCAGGAATGCGATCGCCCTCGGCATCAAAGGCTGCTCCGGTCTGCTGCCGCCGCAGCGAAAACACATAGTCCACCTCGCCGTCGTCGCCCGATACGCCCAGCTGCAAACCATGGCCAAAACTATCGCCCAGGTTGCGAAAACTGCCGTCGATCTCGGGGGCGATCGTGACCTGCATTGGGGTATTGGCCGGGGCGCGGGTGATGATATTGATCACCCCCCCGGTGGCCTGGCTGCCGTATACCGCCGTGGGGCCGCGCACTACCTCAACCCGCTCTACGGTGCTGGGGTCGAGGGCGCGTAGCTCGCGATCGAGCCCATAGTTGCCGGTTAGGGGAATGCCATTAAACAGAATGGTGGTGCTGCGCCCCCGCAGGTTTTGCACAATTGACCGGGGCGTGGCCACGCTAGGCGGCGGGCCAAACCCCGGCACCAGGTTGCCTAAAATATCGCGAAAGTCAGAGGTCAGGGCCGACTGCTGCTCGATGTCCTCGCGGGTGAGCACTGTTACCGATCGCGGTACATCCTGAAGATCTTCTTCTGTTCGCGTTGCGCTGACGACGATCTGTAGCCCCTCGTCAGTCGCTGCCGTCGAGCCTGCCACGCCAGGCTGTAGGGTCAGAGCCAGCCCCGCTGCCGTGGCGCGGGTTGCCACTGTAGGCGGCCCATCGGTGCCCGTAATCGCCACCTGCACCCGGTTATCGGGCAGGGCAGTGACGCTGACCAGGGCAATACCTGTCGCCGGGCCAAATTGCTCAAAGGCCTCCCCACCGGGCAGTTGCAGCACCGCATTGGGAATTTCAACCAGCAGTGCATTCCCGGTGGTAGTGGTGGTCGGCGCAGCCAACTCTCCCGCCGCCGTCTCTAACACCACCTCGACCCCAGCGTCTGTAGACTCAAGCCGCACCCCCGTAATTTGAATCGGTGCTTCCCCTTGCTGGGCCATCTCCAAGCCTGCCGCTAGCGGCAATTCGCTGGGGAGCAGACTCTCTGCGATCGCCCCATTAGCCCAAAACGGCAGCGCGATCGCACCACCCGCCATCAACCTCACCAGCGCCCGCTGATCCTGTCGCTGCTTCTGTCGTGAACCCATTACCCGTCTCTCCTCGTACCAAAATGCAGCAAATGACCAGTCCGTCAATCATTTGCTAGGAACTATTCTCAAGAAGATATCGGTAAAGGGGGAGGCGCGATCGCTCCCTAACGGATCGTTTTGGGCCTCAGGCGGATCGTTTTGGGGAACGGGAACGGTATACGGTGCAAGGTGAACGGTATACGGTGCGAGGTAAACCGTTTACCGCAAACCGCCAACCGTTTACCGCCAACCGTTCACCGCCAACCGTCCTTCCCCCCGCCATACGCCTTTGGGTTAACGCCAAACTGCTTGCGAAAGGCGGCGGCGAACCGGCTTTGGTTGGCGTAGCCCACAGCCTGGGCAACTTCTTTCACGTTTAAGCGGCGGCTGTGGAGCAGGTGTCGGGCGGTCTCCATGCGGTGCTGGTGCAGGTAGCCAAATACGGTGGTGCCAAATACCTGCTTAAAGCCCACCTTGAGCTTGTAGTCGTTGAGGTTGACCTGGCGGGCCAATTCCAGCAGGGTAGGTGGATCGTCCAGCTGGTCGATGAGGATTTTTTGGGCGGCGTAGATGCGATCGCGATCGTCGGCGCTGAGAGGTCTAGGATCGCTGATCTGAGGCGATTCTGTGCTTAACTGCTCTAGCTTTAGGGCGATCAGCTCCAGGCATTTGGCCTCTAAAAAAATGCGCCGGATTTGGCCTTGAAACGGGCAGCGCCAGAGTTGTTCTAGCACGAGCCGCATGGCTGGGGTAATCACATTGATATCACTTAGCCAGGGGGCACTCCCTGCATCGGCCTGATCGCACCATTGAGACAGATTAGCGATGCCCTGGGCCAGCAGTTGCCCAATCTCGTAGTTAGGATCAAGGTGCAAATCGACTTTGAGGATGGGGTCATTGGCATAGTCCAGTTGCCGCCGGGGTGGTTCAACGGGGCGCGTGCCCCATTCCAAAAAGTTTTCCCCCGTGCGTTTGCCGCTGCGGTTGCCAGAGAGGTTAAAGCCCACCTCGTAGCTGTCTGATACGTCTGCTGCCGCTGTGATCAGGCACACATCCTCATGGAGATGATAGTCGAACAGCGACAGGTAAATGCCCCGCAGCTGAATTTGCTGCACATAGCCCTGCCCCAGCCGGGGCGGCACGATCTCTCGCGTTTCGGTCAAATTTTCGCGATCGCGCCTTCCCTGGTGGGGGTTGGCAGCTTGCCAGAGTTCGTCGTAGTCGGTACTGGAGAGGGTAATAGCCATAGCGCAGAGGCAGGAAGGGAATGTCTTGCCGCAGATTTTAATGAGAGTAGTTCTCAAATGTATCAGAATTAGTGCTGGTTTCTAGACGGCTTTTGGGCATAGTCGGGTACTGCCCCCACCTGCTCCCTCAGTTGCCTTGTCTTAAACTCGATCGGCTACTACTCCGGCCCGCAGAAGGCGGGCGAACCGCGACTGGGAATTTTGGGCTAGAGCCACGCGATCGCCGTACTCCACCGCCTGACCCCGCTCCAAAATCAAAATCTGGTCAGCTCGCTCCACGGTCTTCAGCCGGTGAGCAATAATAATGCCCGTCCGGTTTTCCAGCAGCCGATCCACCGCCCGCTCAATCAGCTGCTCCGTCAGCGGGTCGAGCCGCGACGACGCCTCATCCAGCACCACCAGCCCCGGATCTTTGAGGAATACTCGCGCAAAGGCCAGCAGCTGCGCCTGCCCCGCCGACAATCCGCCGCTATCGGTCCCGAGTTCTGTATCGAGTCCGGCGGGCAGTGCTTCCAGCCAGGGCATCAGACCCAGTTCTTCCAGGGTTTGCAGAATGGCGCGATCGCCAATGTGCCCATTAAAAAACGTCAGATTGTTTCGCACGCTGGTTTGAAACAGCTGCACATCCTGGGTCACGAACCCCACGTGGTGCGGCAGCTCCCGCAGCGACACCTGGGCAATATTTACCCCTCCCAAACGAATCTGCCCCCGCTGAATGTCGTACAGCCGCAGCAGCAACCGCGCCAGGGTGCTCTTGCCGCTGCCCGTGCGGCCCAGCAGGCCGAGAGTTTGCCCGGCGGGGAGGTGGAGGGTGAGGGATTGGAGGGTATGAGGTTCGTGGTTTAAGGTATGAGGTTCACGGTTTAAGGTGGTGGCAGAATCCTCTTCCCCTCGCACCGTAAACCCTAAACCTTGTACCCCTTCTTCCCGTGAACCGTTGACCTTAAACCTTGTACCCTCCTCCCCATACCCAAACCACACGTCGTCAAACTCCACCGACAGCGCTCCGGAGGGTAGAACGGCCTGACCCCCAGGGGTAACTTGGGGCTGATTTCCCAGTAAATCCTGAATGCGCTGGATGCTGGCCTGGGCCTGCTGGAGCTGCTCTAGCTCTTCGCGGATGCGCTCGATTGGGTCTTGCAGCAGGGTGGCGTAGTAGAACAGCAGGTAGACGGTGCCGATGGTAATGGCGGCTTGGCTCCAGAGGTAAGCGCCGATCGCGAGGGCGATCGCATTGCCCAGCGTAAACAATCCCACCGTGCTGCCCCACAGCAGGGTGCTGGTAAAGCGGGCCTGGTGAAAGGCCTCCAGCCACCGCCGCAGAATTTTGTAAAACCTGTCCATTACGTAGCCGACGGCCCCGTTGGCGCGGATGTCTTCGAGGCCGCTGAGGTGCTCGGCCACAAACCCGTAAAACTCGGCGCTGATCTGGCGGTAGGTGCCCCAGGGGCCAATGGCCAGGGTTTGCAGGCTGCCCAGCACGCCAAAGGCTACCAGAGCAAACAGGCCCAGGCTCAGCCCGGCCCGCCAGTCTTCAAACCAAAGAATAATCAGAACGCCCAGGACCAGCAGACCGTTGCCCACCACCTGCAACACAAACTGCGAGAAAAAACGCGACAGGGCATCGACATCGCCATCGACTCGCTCCACCAGTTCGCCGGGGGTGTGGGCTTTATGAAAGGCCAGGTCGAGGTGGAGGGTGTGGCGAGCCAGATCGAGCCGCAGAGCGTTGGTGGCGCTCCAGGCGATGGTTTCGCTGAAGTAGGTGGTGGCGATCGCCAACCCCTGCTGCAAAATTGCGATCGCCATAAACGCCCCCGCCGCCAGCACCAGCGATTGCTGCTGCCCACCTGCGATCGCCGTATCGATGAAGTAGCGCAAAATCTGAGGGTTCAGCAGCTGTAGGCCAATTCCCCCCAGCAGAGCGATCGCCAGCCCCCAAAACCGCCCCCGCTGCGGTTTCAGATAGGTCGCCAAAATCGTTTGATACCCCTGTGTCGCTGCCCCCATAGCGAGCCCACCTCGCCAAGACTCCAGCCCACAGCTTACCGACTAGCTGGCCCGAAAAGGATTCCTAAACGGACTATTTTGACTCCCAGCGGGAATTGTTGAACTTGGCTGAGCACCGTCGTGAACGAGACAGTCCTGTTAACCCTTATGGAATTACCTACCCAGGGAAATGGGTCTGCGTAATCGGAACGTGGTTGGGCTGACTCGCTACGTCTTGCAGCCATCGCTGAATGTGGGGAAAGCGCGCTAGATCAAAGCCGCCCTCATCGGCCACGTGGGTGTAGGCATAGAGAGCTATATCTGCGATCGTGTACTGCTCTTCAACAAAGTATTGATGGTCGGCCAAATGCTGATCCATTACCGCTAGGGCTTGGTAGCCCTGCTCTTGTTTGTAGGGCAAAGCGGTTTCTTGATAGGTATTGAGTTTGGGCAAATGGCAGAGCCAAAACCGAGGTGAGGCGATATTGGGTTCGTGGCTGTACTGCTCGAAAAACAGCCAGCTCAACACCTGGGTCTGAGCCAGTTTGGTCTCTGGCCAGAACGCCGTTTCCTGGGCCAAATAAAACAATATGGCGTTAGATTCAGCCAGATAGTGACCGGTTTCAAGCTCTAGGAGCGGAATCCGTCCGTTGGGGTTTTTGGTTAAAAAATCGGGGGTACGGGTTTCGCCCTTGAGAATGTCTAGCTCAACGTATTCAAAGGGGATAGAAAGCTGAGAGAGCAGCAGTCTAGCCTTGTAGCCATTGCCTGAGGGTTGATAGTCGTAGAGTCGGTACATAGCTCACTTTCATCCTTCTCTTACGCCCCCTTCGACTCCGCTCAGGGGGCGGTAACCATTAATCTTGCTGAGTTGAAAACTGGCGCGCCCCGATCGCAGCCAAAACCGCTGCCACTACCACCAAAATGGGGATCGTAAACCACGGGAACTCGGCCAAAGGCTGGTAAGCCGCCGCCCGCAAACCAATAGTAGTGTAGGTCAGCGGCAGTAGGTAAACAATCGCCTTGAGGGCTACGGGCAGCGTGCTGGGGTCAAAGAAGGTGCCGCCCAAAAATGACATCGGCACGATCAAAAAATTGTTGAATAGGCCCACGCTCTCTAGCGACTTGACATTGAGCCCAACGATCACACCCAGGCCAGCAAACACGGCGCAGTTGAGCACAACCAACAGCAAAAATAGCGGGTTAATAAAGCTCCAAAACCGCCCCGTAAACAGAATGGCCACCAAAATGACCGAACTCGCCGTCATCATTCCCCGCACGATGCCCGCCAGCATTTTGCCCAGGTGCAGGGCCAAAGGGTGCACCGGGTAGAGCAGCATTTCTTCAAAGGTTTTGGTGAAGAGGCGATCGCCGCAAATTGAGAACGTGGTGCCGCCAAAGCTAATCACCATCGACGACAGCGCCACCATACCCGGCAAAATAAACTCCAGGTAGTTGTCGCCCGCCGGGGGGGCCGTCACCTGGTCAATGGCGCTGCCCAAGCCCAGACCAAAAGCCAGAATGTAGATTAGAGGCGAGACCAGCCCCGAGGCCGCCACTTGGGGAATGCGTACGCGCAAGTCGAGCCAGTCGCCCCAAAACACCGTCAGCATGTCGGCCCAAAGAGTGCGCAGGGGCAGTGAGGCAACCTGCTGCTGCTGGGGGCGAGAGAGAATGTTAGTCAAGGGGCGGCTCCTGCAATGTTTCTTAATAGCCTGTTACTAGCTTACGCCCTGACTATCCGCAAAGAAAGCGATCGCAGGGTATAGAAGCGGCAACTGTATATATCCATTGCGTTAAAGACACGAAAAGTTAGACAAGCTTGTGGGCTGATCTTCAGATTTCTAGCATGGAGTTAGGCGGTGCGTTGGCGATCGCGGTGTGTTCTAAAGAAAGGCTTTTTCGAAAGAACCACCCGGCTCTGGCCCTTTTTCAAGCCCTTGCTCAAGCTAGTAAACGTTTCTTTGAGCAGGGTCTACGGTTAGTGGCAGACCCGCTTTATCAGTACTTGTATGAGGTGGCGACATGGTAGCTACATCTATGGTTCAGCAGTCTTCGGTACAGCGAGAACAGGAGCTGGTGCTCTGGCTCGATCAGCTGCGGCTAGAGGATGTGCCGCTTGTGGGCGGCAAAAACGCCTCCCTGGGCGAAATGATTCAGCAGCTCACGCCCCAGGGCGTGCGGGTGCCCTCGGGGTTTGCCACCACCTCCTATGCCTACCGCTCCTTTATTGAAAAAACTGGCCTCGATGCGCAGCTGCGCCAGGTGCTGGGCGGCTTTGACATCAGCGATGTCACCGAGCTGAGGCGGCGGGGTAGAAAGGCGCGATCGCTGATTCTCAATGCTACCTTTCCCGACGACCTCAAGGCCGCCATTCTCGATGCCTACCACCACATGTGCGAAACAGCGGGCCAGAACCTCTGTTTTGACGATGAATCTTGCCTGGCCGACCACGCCTACACCGAGGTAGATGTAGCCGTGCGATCGAGCGCCACTGCCGAAGATTTGCCCGACGCCAGCTTTGCGGGTCAGCAAGAAACCTACCTCAACGTCTACGGCGACCAGGCGGTGCTGATTGCCTGCAAAAAATGCTACGCCTCGCTGTTTACCGATCGCGCCATTTCCTACCGCACCACCAAAAACTTCGACCACTTCGAAGTCGCCCTTTCGGTCTGCATTCAGCGCATGGTGCGCTCGGACCTGGCTACCTCCGGCGTCATGTTCTCGATCGACACCGAAACCGGCTTTCAAAATGCCGTGCTGATTACCGCCGCCTACGGCTTGGGCGAAAACGTGGTGCAGGGCAGCGTCAACCCCGATGAGTATGTCGTCTTCAAACCAACGCTCAAATCGGGCCACAAGCCCATTCTCAGCAAGCGCTTGGGCACCAAGTCGCTGCGCATGGTCTACGACACTACGGGAACCGAGCTGACCAAAAACGAGCCCGTGCCCCTGAGTGACCAAGCCCGCTTTGCGATCGAAGACGACGATATTTTGCAGCTCGCCCACTGGGCCTGCACCATTGAAGATCACTACACCCAGCTGCGCGGCTCCTACAGCCCAATGGATATTGAGTGGGCCAAAGACGGCCTCACAGGCGAGCTGTTTATCGTCCAGGCTCGGCCCGAAACGGTGCAGTCGCAAAAGTCTCAGACCGAGCTGCGATCGTACATTTTAGAGGTACCCGACGGGGTCGAACCCGTGGCGAAAGGACGCGCCGTGGGCGATCTAATCGGCCAGGGATGCGCCTGCGTGATTCTCGACGTCCACCAAATTGACCAGTTTCGGCCTGGGGAAGTGCTCGTTACCGCCCGCACCGACCCCGACTGGGAGCCGATTATGAAGCAGGCCAGCGCGATCGTGACTGACCAGGGCGGGCGCACCTGTCATGCCGCCATCATTGCGCGGGAGTTGGGCATTCCTGCGATCGTCGGTTGCGACAACGCCACCCAGCTGCTCACCACTGGAGAACCCGTCACCGTTACCTGTGCCGGGGGCGAAGAGGGCTTGATCTATCAGGGCGAGCTGCCCTTTAGGGTCGAAACCACTCAGCTCGACAGCCTGCCCGAAACCCGCACCAAAATCATGATGAATGTGGGCAACCCCGAGCTGGCCTTTACCCTCGCCGCCCTGCCCAGCGACGGTGTTGGCCTGGCCCGGCTTGAGTTCATCATTGCCAACCATATTCAGGTGCACCCGCTAGCCTTGCTCAACTTTGACCAGCTGCCCGACGGGGCCGAAAAGCGCCAAATTCAAAAGCTCACGGCCCTCTACGAGCACAAGCCCCAGTACTTTATCGAAAAACTCGCCCACGGAGTAGGCACCCTGGCCGCCGCTTTTTATCCCAAACCCGTCGTTGTTCGGCTTTCAGATTTTAAGAGCAACGAGTATGCTCACCTGCTGGGCGGCAGCACCTTCGAGCCCGACGAAGAAAACCCCATGATCGGCTGGCGAGGGGCCTCTCGCTACTACGACGAACGCTACCGCGACGGCTTTGCCCTAGAGTGTCAGGCCCTCAAGTTGGTGCGCGACGACATGGGCCTCACCAACGTAATTTTGATGGTGCCCTTCTGCCGTACCCCCGACGAAGGCCGTCGAGTGCTCGAAGAGATGGCCAAACACGGCCTGGTGCGGGGCGAAAACGGGCTGCAAGTCTATGTCATGTGCGAGCTACCCAACAATGTGATTTTGGCCGATGAGTTTAGCCAGGTGTTTGATGGGTTCTCGATTGGCTCGAATGACCTCACCCAGCTCACCCTGGGGATCGATCGCGACTCGGCCCTGGTGGCCCACCTGTTCGACGAGCGCAGCCCTGGAGTTAAGCGGATGGTGAAAATGGCGATTCAAACCGCTCGGGAGAATAACCGCAAAATCGGCATCTGCGGCCAGGGGCCAAGCGACTACCCCGAGTTTGCCCGCTTCCTGGTAGAGCAGGGGATTGATTCAATCAGCCTCAACCCTGACACCGTGATCAAAACCCGCCTGGAGATCGCTGATATGGAACAGCAGATGGGCTAAAGACTTTACCCCAGGGTTCTTTGAGAACTCTGGGGTATGAGCCTAAGGGTTTATGACTGAGCTATTCAAGCAGACTGGTGTGATTGCTCCCCGTCAAGCGTATAGCGAAAGATGGGGTGGTGGGGAGGGTTGCGTGATCGCAGCCTCTAGCCAAGGGAGCGTTTTACTAATTTTTTCGACCTAATTACCCATGGGGGAATAATTAGGTCGAATTCATGGTTTTAGCTCATTAAAATGCTCGGCTTCATAATGTTTTGGTATTATCTCTTTAATGATACTCAGCTTCTACTATTAATATAATTCAAAGAAATTGGCAAGTAAAAAATGGCAGTAATCTCCTTTGTTGATGGAATAAGAATAGAAGATTTTTTGACCCCGCCTGCTACTAACAAAGGTTACATCCTGGATTTCTCTAATGCCAGTTTGCAGAAATTCATAGGCTCTATTACCAAGATTGATATTTATGAAGAAGGAAAATACGACGACTATGGAACTTCTAAAGCAAATCGTCTACGCTCTTTTTTTGACAAAGAATCTGATCATGTGGTGGGCAATGTGTTGATAGCTTTAGCAGAATACCAACAGACTCTATCAGACGGATATCATTCTACCAAAGTACAAGCTAGTGAGATCGTAGAGATAGCAAATAAGCTAATTCAAGGTGATTCAGGCGAAAATGATGTCACTGCCGGAAAAGCTTATTTTGAAAAAATTCGTGAACAGATTCTGAATGAAATTGAAAAGGCTGATTTTACAATCTGGATAGCAGTGGCATGGTTTACTGATCCTATTTTATTTGAAAGTTTGTTGGCCAAGAAAGTTCAAGGGTTGAATGTTCAGATCATAATAAATGCGGACGAAATTAATAATAATTCTGGCTTAGAATACAGCCAATTTGAAGTTTATAGATTGCCTCCTTTGGGGCCTCGATCAATGAATAGAATGCATCATAAATTTTGCATTATAGATTTTAGAGTTGTCATTCATGGCTCTTATAACTGGACTAAGGCCGCAAGATATAATGGCGAAACCATAGAGGTTTCAACTGGATACCATAAAGCAAGACAATTTTCCCAAGAATTTATGAGGCTTAAATTACAAGGGATGAATCAGTAAATTTTAGTAAGCTCGATTGCTTTCATGGTGAAAATTGCAGGCTAATACTTCACCGCAGTGGACGGACGAAAGCTGCTGCTGTTGAGTTTAAAGTTATTTGCCGCCGCTGTGTTTCACCGTTAGTAGACAAGGCATCTTGGGCGATCGCTCCTTCACTCCGCAAACATTTCTGCCAGCGTTGCCAGCACTAGCCGCTGCTCCTCTGCGGTAATCTGCCCCAAATGCTTCACCAGCCGAGCTTTATCGACGGTGCGAATTTGGTCGAGTACAATTTGCCCACGCTTGCCCTCAAACTGGCAAGCTACCCGAGTAGGGTATTGCTTTCCTTTAGTCGTCATGGGCGCAACGATCACCGTTGCAATGTGGCGATTCATCTCGTTAGGAGAAATAATGACGCAGGGGCGGCTCTTCTTGATTTCGCTACCCACAGTCGGGTCGAGGTTGACTAAAAAAACATCGAAGCGTTCGGCTACCACTCCCATTCAGCATCGTCCCAGGCGGTGGTGCTGGTGTCGTCTAGCAAACCATCGTCATGATTCTCGGCCATGGCGGCAAAGGCTACATCCCACCCAATCCGCTGCTGGGGCGCGGTACGAATGACTAGGTGGTCGCCCTCAACTTCCACTTCTACATCGGTGGTCAGGCCACTTTGCTCTAGCAGCAGCTTAGGAATGCGAATACCCTGGGAGTTGCCAATTTTGACGATACGCGTTCGGATGGCAGTACCCATAGGTGGTGGCCCAATGCGAAGTAATTACATTGTAGATACCGTAGGCGAACAGCGTCAACAGATAATTGCCTGGTACAGCTAAGCCACCCCGGCAAACAGCGCCTCGTAGGGCTGGGGGTTGGCATTCTCCTGGGCCACAATCTCCACAATTTTGTTGCGCGACTGGGGTAAGTACAGCGCCTCAACGCAGGTTTGGGCGACCTTCTCGCGCGACACGCTGCCCTCAAACAGGGTATCGGCTGGGGCCATAATCAGCGATCGGCTATCGAAGTCGTCGTCTTTGAGGCCGCCGGGGCGCACGATGGTGTAGGTGAGGCCGCTAGCCTGTAGGTAGGCCTCGGCCTGATGTTTCCAGTAGAGAATCAGAAAGAACAGGTTGAGGGGGTGAAAAAAGCGGGAAACGCACAGCGACGACACCATGACAAAGTGCTCGATGCCGGTTTCTTTAGCCACATCTACCAGGTTTTTGGTGCCCTCAAAGTCGACCTGGTAGGGGGCGGTAGGGTCAAAGCCAGGGCGTGCACCCGTAGCGGAGATCAAAACGGTGCAGCCGCCGCTGGTCGAAGATCGGCCCTCTAGGGCGATCGCTTTGCGAATGCTGTCTTTGTCGGTCACATCGCCTTCTACCAGCGTGACTTCGATCGGCAACTGGGGGCGGGCCACCGCAGCGTCGCGGACAAAAGCAACCACCGGCACGCCGCGATTGACAAGCTGCTTCACAATTCTGGAGCCAGTTGCCCCGGTGGCCCCTGCAACAAATGCTTTCACCGCGCCGTCTCCCTACTGGTAACTGGCCTGATTTTACGGAATAGCCGCTGAAAAAGAAACCAGTCCTAGGGCCAGTTCTAGGATTTGTTAGATGAAATCGTGATGGTCTTAACAGTTCTGAAGGGCACACTTGAGATACTAAAGCCTTACGATGGGTGAAAGCTTTGGCGCAATTACCCTGTCTCAATGTTGTTTAAGCAAGTGGTTGCACAGTGACTCTGGAATCCACGCCGTCTACTCAAAATGCCAACGCCCTGCCGCTGATTTCAGCGACCGAAGACGCTGGGGTAGTAGAAAATGGGACAGCCAACACCTTGCCCCTAGAGGCGATCGCAGGTGAGCCAGCCCTCATACCTTCGACTGAGAGCGTTCTGCTGTTGGAGGGGTACTACGCTGGCAAAATGGACATGACCGCCGATATTGACACGGTAGGGCGCTACCTAAACAGTCATCGGGGCTGGTTTACCCGCTGCGCTCAGCCCATGCAGGTAGAGTCCATTTCTGATCACGGCTACGCGCTGGTGGTGGGCCACTTTTCGATGCTGGGCTACGAAGTAGAGCCTAAGGTAGGGCTTTACCTGTCGCCCCTCGATCACCAGGTGTACCGTATTGATACTATGTCTGTGCCGGGTTACGTACCGCCGGGCTATGACATCGACTTTCATGCTGTAATGCGGCTGCAAGAGTCGCCTGAAGCCGTGCCCCCCGCTACAGTGCTCACCCAGGTAGATTGGGATCTCAGCCTGGCGGTTAAAATTCACATGCCGCGTATGCTAAATTCGGTGCCGCGATCGCTGCTAAAGTCTTCGGGCGATCGCCTGCTCAACCAGGTGGTGCGCCAGGTGTCTAAGCGGCTGACTCGCAAGGTGCAAGACGACTTTCACCATAGTCACAACCTGCCGCTGCCTGAGAGCTATCGGGGCCACCACTTTTGGTCAAACTGGGGCAAGCGATCGGGGCCTGAGTCGCACTAGGCCTGAGTCGCACTAGACCTGAGCCGCACCAGATGGGATGGGGCTAAGGGTGAAAGCCCTTAGCCCTACGTTCGGGTATTTGGGCTAGATGGCTTAAACAGGCTGAGCAATTTCTTTCTTAGCGTCCTCGTGGGCTAAGAACTTCTCCAACTCTGTTAGGGCGTCGGCATCCACCTTGGTCTGCATGGGGCAGAACTTGGGGCCACACATCGAGCAAAACTCGGCAGTTTTGTAGATGTCGGCGGGTAAGGTTTCATCGTGGTACTCTTTGGCGCGCTCGGGGTCTAGCGACAGCTCGAACTGCTTGTTCCAGTCGAAGTTGTAGCGGGCGTGAGACATGGCATCATCGCGATCGCGTGCCCCAGGCCGATGCCGAGCAATATCGGCGGCGTGGGCCGCAATCTTGTAGGCGATTAGCCCCGCCCGCACGTCTTCAGCATTGGGCAAACCCAAATGCTCCTTTGGCGTCACGTAGCAGAGCATGGCCGCCCCGCTCCAGCCCGCCAGCGCCGCGCCAATGGCCGAGCTGATGTGGTCGTAGCCAGCGGCAATATCTGTCACCAGCGGCCCTAGCACGTAGAAGGGCGCTTCGGCGCATTCTTCCATTTGCTTTTTGACGTTGTAGTCGATTTGATCCATGGGCACGTGGCCGGGGCCTTCGACCATGACCTGCACGTCGTGCTCCCAGGCCTGGCGGGTGAGCTGGCCCAGGGTTTTGAGTTCGGCCAGCTGGGCAGCATCGGTGGCGTCGTGCAGGCAGCCGGGGCGCAGGGAGTCGCCCAGGCTAAAGCTGACGTCGTAGCGCTTGAAGATTTCGATGATGTCGTTGAAGTGGGTGTAGAGGGGGTTTTGCTTGTGGTGGTGCAGCATCCAGCGGGCCAGAATGCCGCCGCCGCGAGAGACAATGCCGGTAATGCGATCGCGCACCAAAGGCAAATGCTCAATCAAAATCCCGGCGTGGATAGTCTGGTAGTCGACCCCCTGCTGGGCGTGCTTCTCGATGATGTGCAGAAAGTCATTGGCGGTGAGGTTTTCGATATTGCCGTGGACGCTCTCCAGCGCCTGGTAAACGGGCACGGTGCCGATGGGAATCGTCGAGGCGTTGATGATGGCGGTGCGAATAGCGTCGAGATCACCGCCCCCCGTTGATAGATCCATCAGGGTGTCGGCCCCGTACTTCACCGCCAGGTGCAGCTTGGCGACTTCTTCGGTGATGTCCGACGAGTTGGGCGATGCGCCAATGTTGGCATTCACCTTGCACTTCGACGCGATGCCGATCGCCATCGGCTCTAGATTCGGGTGATTAATGTTGGCGGGGATAATCATGCGGCCCCGCGCCACCTCATCGCGAATCAGATCCTTAGGCAGGTTCTCCCGCTTGGCCACGTGGGCCATTTCTTCGGTGATCACACCCTGACGGGCGTAGTGCATTTGCGAAACGTTGGCGTGGCCCTGGCGCTTAGCAATCCATTCAGTTCTCATGGTTTACCTCTGGTGTGGCGCTAGAGGTCTTGCCTGAACCGGGGCGGGTTTGGATGGGTAAGGCCTAGACTTGTGGAGCGATCGCAGGCAAAGCCCAGCAGTCGGCTGAATCTTCACCTAATGCTCTGGAAATAGATCCAGAACGCCAATCTACTCGTCGTTTCGGCTGGTTACCGCAAGCAACGCTTTCCTCCGCTGGTATCAACCAGGTCAGGTTCTGAGGGTATGATCTCAGTCCGATGCGATCGGACACCCCTAGCTTGGCTGCATGATACCGCATTTTCTGGTGAGGTAGGGTACAGTTCACACCCAGGGTTACTGAACCACACTCCTAATTTCGGCTTCCATCTCCGGTGTGATTTCTGTAGAGCGCGGCTGGAGTGCAGTTGTACCTTGCTCGCCATTGCGCTCGATATCCTCAATCAGCAGCTTCATCTCTTCGATCTCCCGGACCTGAGATTCAATGATCTCATCCGCTAGCTGGCGAACGCGTGGATCGCTGATACTCGCTTTACGTGAGTTGTTAATGGCGATGGAGTGGTGAGGAATCATCGATTGCATGAACGTAACATCACTGATAACCGATTGACTCCTATTCACCGAGAGCAGAATGATTCCTGCGAGCGCAGCCACCGCAAGCACCGCAACCTTAGTGAGCCTGCCCTTGAACATCGACCACATAGAAATGAGCATCACAACGGTCATGACGCACCCCATCACCAAAGACGCGGTCAGACGGTTCACGCTGAATATAGCGTGATCGATCGTGTAAACCAGCTGATACATGAGAAAGAACATGATCAGGGTTGAAGCCGCGATTGTCGCTGCGAAGTGCCCCCAACTCATGCCCATCATTTGCTGCTTCTGACTCATGACTTCTCCTTGGTGAGAAGACCGGCCGTCAAGCCAAATAAAAATAAACCTGACTTCACGCTCGATCTGAACTGCGTTTGTCATGGTAGATCTTGCGACCAAGGCCAGCATCGACCGCAGGAATGAAAACTGAGACCTGTCGCTCTAAGTCACAACCGATCCAACGCAGAACCATCTCATTTAGTTCATATCACCTTCATAGTTTTCTATTCTAAAGTTCGATTGCATTAAAATGCATCTCTTTAATCAGCTTTTTGAATTCTTAATAGGTGTTGATCATGAAAATAGCTCACCTCTCCTTTGTTGCTTTACCGGTCATGCTGCTGGCCGCCTGTGGTAGCCAGACTTCTCCGTCGGTGGCAGATCAGCGGGCTCAGCTCTGCACCGATCTGGCTCGGTTGAATACTTCTGTCGCCACGCTGACCAGTATGAGCCCCAGCTCTACAGTTAGCGACTTTAGAGCAGCCCGTGGTGAGGTCAAAGCCAACTTTGACCAGGTCAAGCTGACAGCTCAAAACGTTCAGGCCGCCAAGGTGGCTGATTTGGAAACGGCCTACCAGGATCTCGATGGTGCCATTCAGAGCATTCCTGAGACGGCTACGCTACAGCAGGCAATGGACTCTGTGTCAGAGCAGGTGACCGTTTTGGAAGGCGCTCGCTCCCAGATGAATGCCGATTTGAGTTGCCCCTAGAGGGTTTCCAGGTCAGAACCAGCACACCAAAGACATTCCCTGAAAAACAGAGCTAAGTAGGCAAGCGTGATTAAATATAAGTCGATGTAGGTTGGGTTGAGGCACGAAACCCAACGCCCGCATGGGTTACGCTATCGCTAACCCATCCTACATTTGAATTGACCAACTCACTTACGACAAAATAAGAAAAACCCATGGAGTGCGGGATTTCACCTGCCCGCTCTGCACCGCAGGTATTCTTTCACCTAAATCATATTCATGGCATCTAGCCCGCTGGGGTCTTTCAGAAGCACATTAGTGAATCTACCCCTGGGCGGGGTAGTCCTTTTGCCGGTGGTGCCTCTGGCTCTCGGGGTACTTGCTTTAACGCAACACTTGGGATCTTCACCGGGTTCGCTAGCGACCGGTGTGCTGCTGCTGGGCAGTGCGATCGCGCTGGCTAGGGTAGCCACAGCCCTAATTGACCAACGCTTCGCTCACCTCAAGCAGATCCACCAGCAGACTGAAGATGCCCTGCGCCAGAGTGAAGCCAACCTGCTCCAGACTCAGCAAATTGCCCAGCTCGGCAGCTGGGAATTAGACTTGGTGACGCAAAGCATTACCTGGTCGGAAGAACTATTCCGGATCTTTGGGCTTAATTCGGCCCACCCTCAACTGTCCTTCGATCAGGTCATGGCCGCTATCCCCGATGGCGATCGGGAAAGACTAGCCGTTGCGATCGATCAGGCGATCGCAGACGGTTCCCCCTACGAAGTTGAACATCGCATCTGTCGCCCCGATGGCACCACGCGCTACCTGCTCAGCAGGGGGCAAGCAAAAGCCAATGACTCTCAGCAGATTGTCAAATTATTTGGCACCGCGCTGGATATCAGCGATCGTAAACAGGCTGAGCTGGCCCTGCAGGAGAGTGAAACCCGATTTCAGGAGATGGCTCAAACCCTCAACCAGGTGTCCTACGTTGTCTCATTACGCAGCGGAGAGTATCTCTACATCAGTCTGGCCTACGAAAGACTGTGGGGCTACTCCTGCGAAAGCCTCTATCAAGATCCTAAATCCTGGCTAAAACGAATTTATCCTGACGATCTGGACTACGTTTCGGAGACGTTTAACCAGTTGCTGACGGGGCAGCAAAAGCGCATAGAATATCGCATTTTGACCGCCAATGGCGACGTTCGCTGGGTTGAGTCAGAATCGTTAATTGTCAAGGATGAAAACGGCAATCCGTTGCGAGTGGTAGGGCTAGCCGACGATATTACCCATCGCAAGCAGGTTGAAGCTACCTTGCGCGATCAAGAAGCTAAACTGCGAGCTATTGGCGATAACCTTCCCAGGGGCTTTATCTATCAGCTCGTGCACAGCCCCGATCGCGGCTTTTACTACAGCTACATCAGTGCAGGAATCGAGCGGATTACTGGCCTCACGCCAGAGGCCGTGATCCAAAATCCTAGCCTGCTGTGGGACTCCTTAATTGAAGAAGACCGATTGATGTGCGATCAGTTGATGCAGCAATCTCTCAAAGCCCTATCGCTGTTGGAAACGCAGATCCGAGTGCGCAACGTGGCCGAGAAGATGCAGTGGCTGACGACAGTAGCTGTGCCCCGCCGTATGGAGGATGGCAGCACGGTCTGGGATGGAGTTATGGTAGATATCACCAGCCTTAAGCAGGCCGAAACTGCGCTTCGCAATAGCGAGGAGTTGTTTCGCAGCGCCTTTGACGATGCCCCCATTGGCATTGCCCTCATTTCACCCATAGGGGAGTTTTTAAAAGTCAACCAATACCTCTGCAACCTGCTGGGTTATAGCCAGAAAGAGCTGCTGGAATTATGCTTCCAAGACATTACCCACCCTGGCGATCTAAACCAAAACTGGCAGGGCTGGCCTCAAATACTAGAGGGTGAACTGTCAAATTTAGAAATTAAGAAACGCTACATTTCTAAACAGGGTGCTGCGATTCCTGTACTGATAAATACCTCCTTTGTACACGATATCGATGGTACGCCTCTCTATTGTATTGAGCATGTTCAAGACATCCGCGAACAGCTTAAAGTCGAGTGCATGAAAGATGAGTTTGTCTCAATTGTCAGCCACGAACTGCGTACGCCAATCACCTCCATTAACGGTTCTCTGGTGCTCTTAGATTCTGGGATCTACGATGCCCGGCCCGAAAAAGCTAGAAATATGCTGCAGGTAGCCATCAGAAACAGCGATCGATTGGTGCGATTGGTCGATAACATTCTCAGCTTTGAGCGCCTTGAGTCGGGCAAAGTACAGCTTGAGAAAGAACATTGCCAGGTGGCAACCCTGCTCTATCAGGCGATCGACGCCGTGCAGCCCCTGGCCGATCAGTCGGGCATTACCCTCGCCCTCACCCCCCTCACCGCCACCCTGTGGGCTGCCCCCGATGGCATTATTCAGGTGCTTACCAATCTGTTGAGCAATGCGGTCAAGTTTTCGTCGCAGGGTGGAACGATTTGCATGAACGCCAGCACCGAGAGGTCAAATGCTGAATCATCTGATCTCTCGGTGCTGTTCACCGTTCAAGATCACGGTCGCGGTATTCCCGCCGACAAGCTAGAGACCATCTTCGAGCAGTTTCAGCAGGTCGATGCCTCTGACTCACGGCGGCGGGGCGGCACCGGGCTAGGGTTATCAATCTGCAAAAACATTGTAGAGCAGCACGGCGGCAGCATTTGGGTAGAGAGTTGTTTGGGCCAGGGCAGCACGTTTTTCTTTACGGTACCGCTGGGATGTAATGAGAGGTAAAACGTGAGAGAAAATTACCGCATCCACGGAGATTTAGCTTCTCTTGCTACTACGGCCTGGGCTCTGAGACATCCTGTAGAAAGCCCTTCAATTTTCCTATTGATTTCATAAACTGAGGCAGCAATGGTAGCCAGATTGGTTCTAGTGATTGAGCACGAGGCTTGCATTAGAGAAGTTTTAGAGGCCTGTCTACGTGATCTTGGCGGCTGGATAATAGTGCTCGCGAGTTCCATAAAAGAAGGGATCAATCTATGTGAGCAGCAGCGCCCTGATGTTATTTTAATAGACACCTCTACCCCAGAAATAGATGCGCTACTCTTCATTGAAGAGCTAAAGTTTTACTCGACTAAATATTTTGTTCCGATTTTGCTAATTTCATCAAGAGCCAACTGGCTCTCAGCTGAAAGGCTTCGCCAAATGGGGTTTGCAGGCGTTATTAACAAGCCCTTTAATCCCCTCACGCTTTCTCAGCATATATCTCAAACACTAGGGTGGAGCGCTTAATTGCGGGGGCTCATAATTGCTTACATCCTATTGACGATGCGTTGGCGGGTTGGCGGTATAGCCAGAGTCACCTCGGTTAGGACATCAATCAATCCTGAAAACGTTCAAACGTTTGAACGCTCGTCTGACAGACGTCCTAATCCGATTGGCTACAGCTATACAATCTGTTCTTAGAAAAGGCATCGGGAAAGTAGATGGCCTCTCGATCCGCAATCCTGCAGCAATCCTGGCGGCTTTGTAGAAGGCATCACCCTCGACAATCTGTTGGTTGTGGAGCGTTTGGAACGAGGGGTAGATCTGATCTTTCAGGGCCAGCTTCGCTATGGACGCCCCGCTCCCCGATTACACCAGCAGCGACACTTCAACCGTTAAGGTCGTGCTGAGTTGCACCGAAACCAATATCTCTTTCTATAAGATGCCTTAAAACGTAGGCTTTTCAGGGGATGGACGTAACTGGACTCGAACCAGTGACCCCCACGATGTCAACGTGGTGCTCTAACCAACTGAGCTATACGTCCGGGCAGACATAGAAGTTAGCATACTAGGCAGCGCGATCGCAACCTCCTGCCCCACCTTGCTACTCCAGAGCGGGCTTAAGCACCTGGGGGGACGGCAGCACTGGGATATCCTGCTTCTCTAGCTGGGCCACCCGTATGTTAGACAGAGCCGTGCCCTGGTAGTAGTGGGCCAAAATCTGCTGGTAATTGTGGCCTCGGGTCGCGAGCCCGCGTGCGCCCCATTGGCTCATGCCCAGGCCGTGGCCGTAGCCGCGCCCGTCAACGCGAATGGTATTGCCCGCCACGCTAATCGAGCACAGCGTGCTGCGTAGGCCCAGAGCCTGGCGCAGTTCAGTACCGGTGAGGGTGCGGCTGCCCTGGCTGCCCTGGAGTCGAACTGAAACAATGCGACCACGGGGCGTAGCGCGTTCGGTAGCGACCGACTGCAGGCGACCAATGCCGGTAATCCGCTGCTCGATTTGCTGAGCCGAAAAGGTCTCAGACCATCGAAATACGGGGGCATCTTGGTCGAAGTCGGCCACGCCGCGCAGGTAGGGACTGGCCCGCTGCCAAATATCTTCAGAATTTTCGGTGTGCCCCCCCGAGGCGGAGTGGAAGACAGCCTCAATGACGCGGCCCCCGTAGGTGAGCACCTGGCCCTGGGTGGCATTTACGGCCGCCTGTACGGAGGGGGTTTCAGCGGCTAGCCCCTTGTAGACCTGGTGCGCGGTGGTGCCTCCCACATCAAATAGATCGTTCTGGGTGCGATCGCGCCGATACATTGCATAAGAGCGAGCGGCTACTGCCTGAGACTTAAGCGCCTCCTGGGGCCAACTAGCGGGCATTTCACTGCCGACGACGCCGTAGAGGTAGGCTTCGATATCCACCCAGTTTACTGCCGTTACTTTGCCGTCGGTGGGCACCACCAGCACCCGACCCCGGTACCACTTGTCATTAATAAAAATGTAGCCGCCGCCGGTAGGCTCTACCCAAAAGGCCTGCCCCTGCCAGTCGGCCAGCTGTAGTCCGCCCCCCGAGGGCGTAATGGTGATCGATCGCCCCTGGGGAATTTGGCCCACCCCCTGACCTGCGCCATTTTTAATCACCGCTGGGGTAGAGCTGCCAACGACGGCCTGATTAAGGCGATCGCCCACAGCGACCCGCATTTCGACTGCCAGGGCTGGCAACGCTAGCAGCCACCACACGACCGAGAGGCTGAGGCCGTGCTTGAGAAACACAAGGGCGCGGCTGACCAGCAGCCCAAAGACAAGAGGTTGGCGAAGTAGAGTCATCGGTGGATGAGGAACTTAGGTGAACGACTTGCGGGCATCGGATAGCGCCTTTTACGGTATCACCGATGTCCACTCTCGGATCGATAGGATCCAATATTGACCTATGACTGCGCTGCCGCTCGCAGGTTGCCGACCTGCGGACAGCTATCAAAGTGGTCCCACGGCATGGCTAGGGCGGCAAAATAGAGTCGTAGAGCCGCCGCAGAAAGGCCATAATTTTGGCCCCATATTCGAGGTCGGCGCTCCAGCGCCCGCTGAGCTGACTCACCAGAGGCGCTATGCCTCGCACCACAAACTGAAAGCGTGGGTCGACCTGGCGCTGCACCAGCGGGTCGAGGCTGGCGTAGGCCTTGAGGTGCTGAATTTGGGCTCGCACTCCCACCCGCGCACTCGGAAACGACGCTCCCTCTAGGCCACCGGTAGGCGACCCAATGCCGCCAAAATTGTTTCGGGCCGGATTGAGGCTGCCGCCAAAGTTGAGGGAGTTAGTTTCGACCAGCATTTGGCAAAAGGCAATGTCGTGGTTAACCCCTTCGATCGCCGCCTCTTCGCGGTAGATCTTTGGTAGGTCGCTGTAGGTATTGGCAGCAGCGGGGTTGACGTTTTGGAGAAACAATTTCAGCTGAGTTTCTGAGGTGCTGCCGATGCCCATGATCCGATCGATCGCGCCGGGGCAAAACTGAACGCCTGTGCGCGATCGCAGCCGCAGCGTGCGCGTGGCGGCATCCCACCCCACCGATATGTTGTAGTTTTGCAGGTCTACCGCCTTGATGTAGACCACATTGGCGTAGCGAATTCGGGTGATGTTGGGGGAGGTGGTGGCATCTACTCCCAGCAAATCGGCGATGTCGATGGGAATGTAGGCATTATTGTTTACAATGACGCCGGTTTCTGGATAAATGCCGCCGTTGAGGTTAATTCTAAACTCAGGCAGGTTTCCCCCCGGCGTAGTCGGGATATCGCTACCCACCGCCCGGCTCCAGGAGGCCAATCCGTCGGCAATGCCCAGGGCCACGTCGCGCCGCTGCCGCTGAATAATGGCCAAATCTTGCGGGTTGCTCAGGTAGCCCACCTCCATTAGCAGCGAGGGGCAGCCCAGGTTGCGACAGAAGGGCAGTATCCCCGTTGGCGACTCGGTATCGGGCTTAACGCCCCGGCTGGGCAGCGAAGGCACCCGCCGAATCAGGGCTAGCAGCATTAGCTCGGCGTGGGTGCGACGCACTTCGTTTTTGGCAATGTAAAACACCGCCGCCCCCCGCACCGCTGGGTCGGTAAAGGCTCCGGCATGAATTTCTAACGCCACATCTTCAGGACGGCAGCGAGCGTTAATCCAGGCCAGGGTTTGGGTGGCGCTGAGGTCATCGGGCACAGCCAGTACGGCAAACCCGCGCGACCTAAGCTCAGCCACCACCAGGTCGCGAATCTGAATCATCTCCGCCGCCTCGGTCGTGCCGGGCAGCACAGCACCAGGATCCACTATTCCATTCTCAAAGCCCCCGTGCCCCGCCGAGATGAAAATCTGTGCCATATTGAACCGAATTCTTAGACGCTCTGGGCAGAATCATACCTGTGAAATGAGGAAAACGCTTCCAACGCCTCTCCCGTCACCCGGCAGGTCTGCCACTCGGGCTTAATTTCAGCCCCCATGCTCTGGTAAAACGCGATCGCGGGGGCATTCCAGTCGAGCACGCTCCATTCAAGGCGGCCACAGCCTCGCTCCAGGGCGAGCTGGCCGAGGTAGATCAGCAGGGCTTTGCCAATGCCCTGACCCCGGTAGTCGGGCTGCACAAACAGGTCTTCTAGATAAATTCCCGGCTTCATTAAAAAGGTGGAGAAGTTGTGGAAAAACAGGGCCATGCCCACCGGCTGGTCATCGACCCAGGCCAGCACCGCTTCGGCATAGGGACGGGGGCCAAACAGGGCGGCAGCCAACTCGTCGGGGCTGCCGGTGACTTCGTGGGCCAATTTTTCGTAGTCGGCCAGGGCCTTGATCAACGCCACTAGGG
>NZ_JADEXE010000479.1 GCF_015207265.1 Nodosilinea sp. LEGE 07298
CGTGCAGTCGTTCTTCGAAAGGCGACCACTGCTACAGCGCTCATGAACGGGGGTGCTGACCTTCTCTCAGACCCTGCAATCCGCCAATCTAGCTGTCGCGTCACCTCTATGTACTTGACATTTGATAAGTTTCATCGCGCTTGAGTTCAATCACTACCAGGTTGGCCTGCTTGTCGATGCCTAGTAGGTCAATTCGCCGTGCTCCCTCAGTCCAGCCTGAGAATTCTTCAGAAAGCACCATCGTATCTGGCGAAATAACACCGATGTTGTCTCTAAGTGCAACTTGTAAATCAGTACGTTCCTGAATACCTTCTGTTCCAAATTGAGTGCTATTAACGGCGGCGATTTGTTTGTCTTTAAAAGTGAAAAGCGGCATAATCCTTTCTTCGAGTTTATTTGAAAGTCAATAAAATCAGTGGTTTAGCGTCGATTGAACTCCACCTGGCCCACGTAGCCAAAGTCTCCATACTGCTCATCGCCGCTGAACAGGCTGACCTCGTAGGTGCCAGCGGTGGGCAGGGGGCAAGTAATTTGCGGCCCTTGGGTAGCGCCATCGGTGCAGTGTTCAGCTTGGGCAGCTCCTTTGAGCGCATAGCTAGAGAGAATCCAGCGCTGGTTGGGATTCTGGAGCTGGATTACCGCCGTTTGGTTGGTGTCCGTCTGCGATCGCATGGGGGCAACCAGTTTCATTCCTTCGGCAAAGAACTGGGCTTTCATCATGGGCTGACGGAGGAATTCACCACGGCTGATGGGCTGGGATCGTAGCTGCCAGCTTTCCTCTTTGGGAAAGTGGCTGATACCCATCACCTCTGGGGGCGGGAACAGATAGTCAGTCTTATAGCCCTTTTTGAAGCCCGATGCTCGATCCACAGAGCCACTGTCCCAGGTGGGGTCGATTAGGTACCACTGGCCATTCACCTTCGCAGCATTCCAAGCGTGGAGCTGGCCTTCGAGGTCGCTAGTTGATGTACGGGCATCACCCGTGAGGTAGACAATCTCTTCTCCAATGGCCTGTCCCAAGGCTTCGAGCAGCTTGGCGTAGCCCGCACAGACGGCTACCCGGCGCTGGAAAACGGTTTCAGCATCTTGGGGCGGATAGATCCCAGCAAAGTAGTTGGGGGCATCGTAGGCAATGCGGTCGGCCACATAATCATGCAGCGCCTTGACCCGGAGCAGGGGGTCTTTCTCCTGGCTGGCAATGTACTGGGCCACCGACTCAATGCTGGTTTCGGCACTGGCGGGCATATTGACCACAGCAGGATGAAGGCCAACATCTGTCCAGGGCCAGCCTTTACCCTGCCCAGCCTGTCCTGTCGGTCTGGGTTGGGGCGCTGGCTGTGGCCTTACCTGAGTTGTGTCAGCGTACTGGTCGAAGGGGTTGTCGTGGAACTTCAGATATAGCCCTTCCAGGCCTCTGGCGGCGGTGAACAGTCCTTTGCGGGCCAGCTCTGCTTCTGGGCCATACATGCCGTCGAGAAACCAATCGCCACGGGTAGATAGAGCCAGGAATGATGCCTGGGGTCGCAAGGCCAGCAATAGGAAAAGGAAGGCCAGGTTGAGCACCAGCGTCCTCAAGACAATGCGATCGCCCCAGGTGAGGATGCCCCGTTCCTTTCGCTTTTTGCGGCCTCTCATGTCCCAAAGGATGGGCACTAAGGGAAATAGCAAGATGCCTGAGAACACGGTCAGCAGCTTGGGGCCGTTGACGTAGGCCACCAGCGAGGACGCTAGCCAGATGCCTAGCACTGGGGAGAGGAAAACTGCCAGATAGAACAGTGTTCTAGTCGCTAGGGCAGGCAGCTTCAGGAATAAAAACCGCATTACAGATCAGAGAGAAACGTCTAGAGCGTAGTTCCACTTTAGGTTTCCCGGTTTTCTAGCTGTCCTATAGGACGGTTTCGTAAGACAGTCTTGTTGATGGGCTGCATTTGGTTTCCCAAACCTTCACAGAGGGTATCTCCCCCCAGTGGGTCGTATAACGCTGGGAGAAATACTCTGACCGCATGGCCCAGGTGGGCTTCAGTCCCATCGCGCCAAACTTGACGGCATCGGGGCAGAGCTTACGGTTAAGACTGTCCATTGTCTGCATGAGGCGATCGCGCTTCTCATTGTCCACCGGGGCCGCAAACAAGCTGCCCTGCACCTCGCCCACAGGGGTTAGCTCAGTGGCGATGACTTTGGCCTTTAGGTACTCATACCCCGGCGTAAATGCCGCTTCAGCTAGCCTCATGGCTTCGTGGATGAGCACAGCGGTATCGTTGGTGGGCTGGTCGAGGGCTACAGAGCGGGCCGCACCATACTGGTTCTCGGGGCGGTAGTAGCTGGTACGCATGGAGACGGTGAAGTGACCCGCCAGTAGGCCATCGGCCCTGAGCTTTTCGGCACAGCGGGTGGTGTAGGTGGCTACCGCCTCTTTGATGTCAGATAGTTCAGTGACCAGGTGGCCGAAGGAGCGAGAGACAATCCGCATGGTGACCGGGGCGGCTACGGGCTCCATCGGGAAACAGGGGGTGCCGCGCAGCTCCAAAAGGGTTCTCAGGCCCAATACGCCAAATTTCTTTTTGATCACTCGCTCGTCGGCTTGCTTGAGCTGAAGCACGGTTTTGATGCCCATACTGTTGAGCTTGGCCTTGAGGTTTCTGCCAATTCCCCATACCTCACCCACGTCAAGGCTGGCCAGTACAGCGTCTGAGTCGGCTAGAGCTTCAAAGTCGAGCACTCCATTCAGGTTTGGGTAGCGCTTGGCGACCTGGGCGGCTAGCTTGGCCAGGGTCTTGGTTTTGGCAATGCCTACCGATACCGGAATGCCTGTCCACTGCTTGACCGTGGTGCGAATCTTCTGGCCGTAGTCGCCCAGGTCAGCTTTGGTAAACCCGTGCAGGCCCAGGAAGGCTTCGTCGATAGAGTATTGCTCAACCTCGGGGCTAAAGTGCTGGAGGGTCTGAATGACCCGCCGCGACATGTCTTTGTAGAGCACGGGGTTTGATGAGAAGGCGTGCATCTTGCCCCGGTTCACCAGGTCTTGAATGGAATACAGGGGGCTCTCCTGGGATCACTATGCAGCGGTTGGAGAAAAATGCCAGCAGATTAGGCATCGGAGGCGGAATCGCTCAAAATTAGTGAATCCGTAGCCAGAGCGCTTAATCAACTTCAAACGCGTGTTGAT
>NZ_JADEXE010000480.1 GCF_015207265.1 Nodosilinea sp. LEGE 07298
TCGCTAGCCAGCGCCAGGGGGTGGTGCTGGCCCTGCCGCAATTGCGCGATCGCCTCCAGCTCACCCTGTTCGAAAAAAACGTGCTGCTGCTGGCCCTGGCCCCCGAGGTCAACCAGCGGTTTGGGCGGCTCTACAGCTACCTGCACTACCAGCACGATGAGGCCGACTGGGACTTGCCCACCGTCGATCTATGCCTGCGATTGCTGTGCCGCAATGACCTAGAGTGGCGGCGATCGCGCCCCCTGATTGCCCCCAACAGCCGCCTGGCTAGCCTCGGCCTGGTGGAATGGCTGAACGCTGACGACACCACCCTGCTCAGTCGTCACCTGCGCCTTACCGAAGACCTCGCCACCTACCTGCTCGCCGAAGCCCCCGACCCCACCAGCATCGATACCTGGGCCATCGCCCCAGTGGCCGAAGCCAGCGAGTCGTCTGAAATTCCGGCGGAGAGCTGGAACAGCCTGGTGCTGCCCGATCCCCAGCTGGCGCAGCTCAAAACCGTCGCCGCCGCCGCCCGCGCCACCGATGGCACCATGGTGCTGCTAGCTGGCCCCAGCGGTACCGGCAAAACCCTGGCCGCCAAGGTGCTGGCGGCAGAGCTAGAGCTGCTGTTGGTGATCGTCGATCTGGCCACCATCGTCCCCGACGACGACGGCACCATTCCTGAACTCGACGATCTGGCCAACCTGCCCCCCTGCGTGCTGCTGCTCAAAAACGCGCCCCAGTGGTTGGGCCGCACCCCCACCGCCGAAGCTGCCCTGGTGCAGTCGTGGGTGATTCAGCGCCGCCGTCAGCCAGGGCTAACCCTGCTAGCCAGCCCCTACTTGCAAAGCATCAAACCCTCCTGGCGGCAGGCCATAACCGGGGTCGTTGAATTTCCCCTGCCCGATGCCGCCGCCCGCGAGCTGCTGTGGAAGCGGGCCATTCCCCAGGGCACAAAAAAAGATCGCAATCTGCGCTGGCCCCACGTGGCCCAGGAGCTGGAGCTAAGCGGTGGCGAAATTAATACCCTCGCCCAGACCGCCGTCGCCCTGGCCCAGCAAACCGATCCCCCAACGCTAACCCTAGACTGCCTGCATCAGGCTCTGGCTCTGCACCATCCCGGCATGAAGTTGCCCAAACCGTCACGGGCCAAGCGATCGCAGCCCAAGAAAAGTTGACTTCAGCAGAACCAGGAAATTCCTGAGAAAGAAGATATAGCTGGGGCCAGTCTGGTTAAGACAGGTCTCCTATGAGCGTTCAAACGTTTGAACGTTCATAGGGTTTCTGGATGTCCTAACCAACGTGACTATGGCTATACCAGCTTTAATTCAGCGACTTTCGCCGCCGTAGGATGGGTATTACCCACCACGAAGAAAACTTAAAGGCGCGATCGCCGTTTTTTGAAACTGTTTTAGTCTGTATCGATGAGACTGGGCCTGGCTCCATACAGGGGAGCAACCGTCGCCATGCGCTAGGTTATCAGGCTTCCGCTAAGATTTCAGGGTCATACCCTTGTTTTGGCTAGGGCCTGCGGTCAATTGCCGCCATCCCAAACTTCCCCATTGACCGCAACTTGCCTGGCCTTGTTGCCCTATGAAACCGGTTCAGCCCTTAGAAACCGCCGTCAACGACTATCGCCAGTGGGTTAGTACCCTGGCGAAGGATGTTGATGTCTGGCCAGCGGAAACGGTGTTGGCTGCGTTGCACAGCCGCGATCGCATCCAGTACCTGATCGATCAGCTGGGTGAGATGCCAGAGACTCAGATTCTGCCGCCCCAGTTCTGGCTTGATCTCGCCAACGCCGATGCTGATCTGGGCCGTCAGAGCGATCGCCTTCGCGCCCTCCCCGATCTAGCCAGCTGGCGCAAAAGCGTTCACCCCCCCGAGCATCACTGGTGGTGGTACCCGCCAGATCCCGAAATCCCCAAAGATGGTCTGGCCTGGCTGTGGGGCGGCCTCACCATCGCCATGCTGACCATTAGTTTGGCCCTGGCGCAGGATATTGCCAGCCGTTTCACTACAGATGCGCCGGGGATCTGGAGTTCATTGGGGGCGATCGCACCGGTTATTCTCACCCTGTTTGCCAGCGGTGGTGCCCTCACTAATGTAGGCCAGCATGCCTTAGAGCGCATCCTGGCCAGCCGTACTTCCGCTCAAACCAACTGGGCCAGAATCAAGTTTGTCCTGGCCTTTGCCCTGGCTCTGGGGTTGTTTCTGTTTCACTCCCTGGGGCTGCCCCGCATTGCCGCCGCCTACAACCAGCAGGGCGAAGAGCAGCTTGACACAGGCGACTGGGCCGGTGCCCAAAACAACTTTCAGCAGGCCCTCAGTCTCAAGCCTGACTACCCTGAGGCCCAGTTCAACCTGGGGATGATGTACGAAGCCTATCAGCAGTACGACCAGGCCCGCACCGAATACCTCAAAGCCTTGCAGGGCGGCTATTTGCCCGCTTACAACAACCTCGCTCAGCTCTACCTACAACAGGGCGAAACCGACAACGCTGCCCCTCTACTACGGCAGGCCCTGAGCGCCCCTGATTTAGAGCAAAAAGGGCCAGAGTTAGAGTACGCTCTCCACAAAAATTTAGGGCAGGTGCGGCTCGCCCAAGATCGATTGCCCGAGGCCGAGGCGGCGCTGCGCCAGGCGATCGCGATCGGTCAATCCTTGGAGTCCCCACCGCCCGACGCCTATTGTTTGCTGGCACAGGTTCGCGAACAGCAGGCAATGCTGCCCAACTCCCCTACCTACCCAGGCGACCCGGCCATTCCCTCCGCCCAGGCCGCCTGGGCTCGCTGCCTACAAACCGCCACCCAGCCCGCCAATGATCGATGGGAAACCATGGCCCGTCAGGCGCTAGATCAACCTGAACCGGCCAGCAATTCCAACTAAAACTTTTGCGGTTGTGAGCAGGGCTATGCCTTGAGCTAAAGATGTTTGTAGTGAGCGCCTAGGATGCTTGTGGGTGAGGCAATGGCACTGGATTTCTAAAGTAGGACGCTTTCTGAAAGGCCTGCGAGACAAGGGATGCAGGCAACGAAAAGCCAAGGATATTACCTACCCCTGTTAAGGTGATCATTCGTACTAGTGCGGTCAATTGGATAAGCTAAAGACGTTACCCCTGGCCGCTTAGAGTCAATGAGTTAGCGTCCCATGATAAACGCGCTATTCGAGCAATTTGTTGA
>NZ_JADEXE010000066.1 GCF_015207265.1 Nodosilinea sp. LEGE 07298
ACAGCTCTCGTATCAGAGCGTCTTTCTCCCCAGAACTGAGGCCTTCTAACGGCGGCAGGTCTTGCATGGCAAAAGTTTACCACCCTCTCTTATTCGCCGCTACCCGTCAACCTAGTTGAGCAATTACCCACAGAGTACGTTACTAAAGCGCTGACGACGTGGTCAGTAGGGTTCTTCCCCTATGCCGAAGTTTACGCTGCCGTTGCATCGGGTATGGCTCTGGGATTAGACGCGGTTTCAGCGGTATTTTGGGGAGTACTAGGCAATTTTGCGCCCATTCCACTCTTGCTGTGGGGCTATGATCGCCTCATGCAGATTCCTCAGCTGCGCGCTTCGCTCTTGCGCTTAGAGAAACGCGGTGGGCAGCGTGTCAGAGAGGTTTTAATCCGCTATGGTGCCTGGTTTCTCATTCTCATGACGCCCCTTTTAGGAAATTGGACAGTGGCCATTGTTGGCCCATTTACTGGTATTTTACCTCGACAACTTTTAGTCTTTTCGCTACTTGGTATTACGCTGTATGGCGTCGCAACAGCTGCTGCCATAACCACCAGTATGGACTGGTTTTCTGCCGCTTAGTTTTGCTTATCGCCCCTAGGGGTTGGCTCAATATCTCTGATCGCAACCGCCGCTCTGACTGGGCTAGTTTTTGCTGCAAATTTTTAGATATTTAGGAGATAATCATGCAAGATTCTGAACTTTTCCGCAATCCCTTTGCGTGGTATGCCGAGATGCGCCGCGATACTCCGGTCTTCTACGACCCAGTGCCCCAAAGCTGGATGGTGTTTCGCTACGATGATGTCAAGCAAGTATTTTCTGACTGGAAAACATTTTCGTCTAAAATTCCTCAGCCGCCTGAGCAAACTGACTTCACTGAGAGCCTTAATTTTACTGACCCACCAAAGCATCGCACGCTGCGATCGCTGGCGGGCCAAGTCTTTACTGCTAGACGAGTAGAGGCGCTAGCCCCCCGCATTGCGCAGATTACCCACGAGTTGATTGACGCGGTTCAGCCCCATGGTGAAATGGATTTTATGCACGATTTAGCGATTCCGCTGCCGGTGATTGTCATTGCTGAAATTTTGGGCGTGCCGGTGGGCGATCGCGGCGATTTTAAACGCTGGTCAGACGGCATTGTGGTCTATGATCAGGCCGCATTAACCGCTATGGCCGACTACTTTCGGCACCTGCTAGCCGAACGACGCAAACACCCAGGCCAAGATCTAATCAGCGATTTGATTGCCGCCCACGAAGCGAGTGAGACCCTTTCAGCGCAAGAGCTTGTGGATTTTTGTATTGTGCTGCTTGTGGGTGGTAACGAGACCACGACCAATCTCTTGGGCAATGCTGTGCTCTGCTTCAACGACTATCCAGAGGCATTTGCACAGCTCAAACAAGATCCTCAACTGCTGCCGCTGGTGATCGAAGAAGTCTTGCGCTATCGATCACCCGTGCAGGCTATGGCCCGGTTCACTCAGGTCGAAACTCAGCTTCATGGGCAGACTATTCCAGCCGGGAAAATGGTCACCGTTTGGATGGGCGCAGCCAATCGAGACGAGGCCCAGTTTGAGCACGCCGATGCGTTTGTAATTGATCGCGATCCCAATCCTCACCTGGCCTTTGGCAATGGCATTCATTTTTGCTTAGGTGCGCCGTTAGCCAAATTAGAGGCCAAAATTGTTCTAGGCGCAGTACTAGAGCGGCTACCCAATCTCCGCCTCGTTCCCAATCGAGAACTGGAGTTTATTCCATCCATTGAAGTGCATGGCGTTAAATCTTTACCAATGCTGTTTTAAGCAAGAATGGGATAAATTAATTCCTGGCAAGCCTGTTCAGCCTCAAGAGTCCATGACAACAATGCAACGGTGCGATCGCTCCTTTTCAACCCTGGCTGGGCTGGTGGAGGGTGCTGACCGCGCCGTTGCTGCTAAGCCAAAGCGAGCTGCTGAGCACCTTCATTCCCAATAACTAACCCACGCTGGCTTCAGCCTTGGTTTAATTATTTTGAGCCTGTTTTACAGTCGCGCGTCTTCCCCAGGGCTTAAGGGTCGAAATGCCAATGATGGTGATTAAGAAAATAGCTTGGGTTAGAGTGCCGATCAGCACTCCCTTGGCATCAAAGGCATAGACCGCGCTATCCAACGCCTGTAGCCCAGCTTGATCGGATATCTGCTCGGCTTCATTGCCCCAGGGAAAGAGCCAGAAGGTGCCAAACACCACTAGCCCTGTGGTCAAGACCCACTTGGTGATCACCCAGTAGAACTTAGTAAAGCCATAGTTGGTCGTCCAGCACAGGGCGGTGGCGGTTAGCACTGAACCAATGGCAGCAGGGATCACGATGTAGTCATCTAGTAAGTTAATGGCGGCATTGAGCGTATAAAGCGCGTCCCCACTACTCGACGTCATATTTCGAAGCGAGAGCAGAAACATGCTCAAGACCGCCCCTGTCCAAAGGGCAGCAAATCCAATATGCGCGGATAACAGCCAGTTTTTCTGCCGAATCGAGAGTTTTGACATGATTTCTCCTTGCTGGATAGGTAGGAGCCTGTGCAGGCTGACTTAGGCCCGGAATAACCGGGCCTCAATTACTTAATGTATTGACTATTAATATCCTAAGTAATTTCTGGGGTCAACAGCCATATCGATGCTCTCCTAGAGCAGATTGTGGATAATTTGATCTAAAACCTGGATGGCAGCAGCTTGCTCTGCCTCTGGAATCCCGGCGGTGGCGTGGTCGACCGTCTCTGCGCCAATCGGGGGCAAGACGGTCATTAGCGCTTTGCCCTCGCCAGTAAGCCAGATGCGGATAATCCGGCGATCGCTGGGGTCGCGCTCACGGTAGACAAGTTTGCGCTCTTCCATGCGATCGACTACGCCTGTCAGGGTGGCCCCCAGTTGCTTGAGCTTGTCGGCAATGCCTGAGGTAGATAGCCCATCTTCTTCCCAAAGACAGCACAGCACCAGATAGTGAAAGGGCGTTAGCCCGTAGGGTTCTAACCGCTCCAGAAAGTGGCGATACATCAGTTGAGACACCAGTTTGACTTTGTAGCCCAAGTTGTGGGGGGCTAGCGCATGGTGCCACTGCTGAAGGAACTCTGAGTTAGAGGCGGGACTAGGCATCCACGAGGACAATAGAGAACAACGGATATGACTAGTCTATGATGGCCGACGGCTGCTTTGCTGATGCCAGTTTTGGTGACCTATTTCTCGATTCCTCGATTTGTCAGCAGACGAGGGACAGTTGACCGGTAGGTCAGCATAGCGCATGGTGCGAGAGTTATTGCCATGGGATAAACCGAGGTCAAATATTCAGGGGCAAGCGCCAGTTATTGACACTTAAGCGAATGCTTAACTATACTAAGCAGGTAAGTCTCTGCTGAACCTTCTCAAGTGAGTCGCCCGACTGCCAGCTCCGATATATTTCAGGCGATCGCCGATCCCACAAGGCGATCAATACTTGATTGCCTGAGGAAAGGTGAACAACCTGTCAAAGATTTAGCAGAACCTTTTGAAATGTCGATGCCTGCAATCTCCCAACATCTCAATATTCTTTCTGAGGCAGGTTTAGTAACTCAGCGCAGAGTTGGGCGTCAACGCCTTTATAAACTCAGTCCAGAACCGCTGAAACAGGTCTCGGCCTGGATTAGCCACTACGATATATTTTGGCAAGACAAATTGGAAGCTTTGGGTGAATACCTGGAGGAAACATCATGCAACAATCAATAAATCTGGAGAGATTTTATCCTCACTCAATTGATAAAGTCTGGTTTGGGTTGACAAGCCGATCTGTCTTAAAGCATTGGTTAATGGAGAATGATTTTGAGCCAGCCCTAGGGCATGAATTTCAGTTTTTTCTTAAATCTGAGCTTGGGCAAGAAGTCATAATCTACTGTGAAGTAATAACACTTGATCCCCCTAAGCAGCTAAGCTATACCTGGCGTGAGCAATGGATGGACCAACCTTCCATTGTTACTTGGACATTAAATTCTGTAGAAGATGGCACTTGGTTGCAGCTTTGCCATAGCGGTTTAGATGTAGCCTCGCCTCAACCTCTGAGAAGCCCTGTAGAGATCTGGCATAGCCAGACTTGCCAAGATGCCGTGACTATAGCTCAACCCACAGCAGGAATGGCAGCATTCTCTATTGATTTTGGGCAAGAATGGCAGGATCGGCTTAATCAATTAGCAGAGCAACTCTTGCAAAACCCTATGTTCTAGGTTAGCCAAAATTACGTTCATCAGCCAGGCAAATGAGGCTTATTACTTTTCTATTACGCTCTTCTTGGGTGACGGTTGCGATCGCCAGTTTGGCCGGAGCTTTGAGCGGCGTAGGCAGCGTATTGCTAATTGCCTCGATCAATGCGGCCATCAGTACCCCAGGGCAACAGCCTAGCGGTGTGCTAATGAGGTTTATGGGCTTAGCCCTCATCACTCTACTGGCGGGCAGTGGTTCACAAATTTTGTTGGCCCGGCTGTCTCAGCAAGCGATCTACAAAATGCGGTTGCAGCTCAGCCACTGGATTTTGGCTTGCCCATTGCGGCGGCTAGAAGAACTGGGCGCAAGCCGACTGTTGGCATCCCTTACCGATGATATCGACGCCATTTCCGCCACGGTTTTCAACCTTCCCCTGGTGCTGGTCAACGCCGCGCTGGTGATTGGGTGCTTGGGCTATCTGGCCTGGCTGTCAGTCGGCGTCTTTTTGATTACTTTAGTCGTCGTTGGGGTCGCTATTGCCGTCATTCAGGTGATGCTCAACTACGTGTATGCGTTGTTGAAGCTGGCTCGAAATCAGAAGGATCTGCTGTTTAAGCATTTTCGCTCAATCACCGACGGGGTTAAAGAGTTAAAGCTCAATTCATCCCGACGATCTGCGTTTCTGGATGAAGAACTGAAGGTGACGGCGGCTACATTTCGAGATTACGAAGTGCAGGCTGAAACTGTTGCTGTCCTGGCCCTCAACTTTAGCAGCCTGTTATTTTTTGGCATTCTCGGATTTTTGGTTTTTGGATTGCCGCAGTTGACTGAGATTACCACCCCGGTGCTATCGGCTTACGCGCTCACTATCACCTATCTGGCGCGACCGATTGAAAGCATAATGTCTGTGCTGCCCGTTTTAAGCCGAGGCAGTGTGGCCCTCAAAAAAATCGACGAACTGGGCTTGTCTCTCTCAAGTCAGGCTGAGACAACCGGCACTATGGCGCGATCGCCGCGATCGCTTTCTCAGCAGATCGAGCTGGATCAAATCACCCACACCTACCACACCGATCGCGATGGGCAGTTTACCCTGGGACCAATCAGTCTGTCGTTTAAGCCCGGTGAACTTGTCTTTATCGTCGGCGGCAACGGCAGCGGCAAATCGACCCTGGCCAAGGTGATTGCCGGTCTCTATGAGCCAGAATCTGGCACTATTCGCTGG
This sequence comes from Nodosilinea sp. LEGE 07298, assembly GCF_015207265.1. Lineage (GTDB taxonomy): Bacteria > Cyanobacteriota > Cyanobacteriia > Phormidesmidales > Phormidesmidaceae > Nodosilinea. The sequence goes on from NZ_JADEXE010000066.1 coordinate 5,414, forward strand.
GATGGCAACGCTGTGGACGGCGGTAGTCTGGATGCCTATCGACAGCTCTTTTCTGCGGTGTTTTCAGATTTCTATTTGTTTGAGCGACTGCTGGGCCTACAGCTGCAAAATTTAGACACCCAGGCCCAGCGATATTTGCAACAGCTTCAGCTAGATCACAAGGTTCAGGTCAATCGGGGCGTGCTTTCGACCCTTGATCTATCGCAAGGCCAGCGCAAGCGACTCTCCCTACTCACGGCCTATCTAGAAGATCGACCCATTTACCTGTTTGACGAATGGGCGTCTGATCAAGACCCCTATTTCCGCGAGATTTTCTACAAGCAAATTTTGTTGGAGCTGAAACAGCAGGGCAAAGCCGTCCTGGTGATCAGCCACGATGATCGCTATTTTTACCTGGCCGATCGGCTGATTAAGCTGGAGTATGGCCAACGGATTGACTGATATAGGCTCAGAGAGTGTCTTCGGCAGCGTTACGGTTTGTCAGATAGCTGGCCGAATTACCCATGGCCGTTGTGCTACGCGCCTTCTCCCAGCATAGCGGGTACGTCAATCTCTTTGATGCAGGTCGCACGTGACAATGAGAGCACGCAGTCGATAATCGCCAGCAGATCGCTCAGGGGAATGGCTTCGCCGCCGGTCAGGTTATCTGCGGCCAAATCAGCCAGCACCTCGGGGGTACCCACGTTGCCAGGGTTGATGACGGTGACGCCGATTTGCTGGGGTCTCAACTCTTCGCGTAGGGCATGGACCACGCCCCGCAGGCCAAACTTAGAAGCGCTGTTGGCCACTTCGCGGCCCGAAAAGTTATCCCGGCCCGAAAGCGCGCCCATGAGGATGATTTTGGGATTTTGCGATCGCCGCAGGGCAGGCAGCAGCGCTTTCACCAGCCGGATTGGGGCCACCAAATTCACCGCAATCACGCGGGTAATATCGTCATCGGAGCAGTCTTCAAAGCGGTACTGGGAGGTAAAAGCGTGGGTTTCCCAGGTGCCGCCCATGTAGAGCAGCGCATCAAGGGAGGCATCACCAATGGCCTCGGCCACGGTTGTGATCCCGGCTAGCTCAGACAAGTCAGCCTGAATCCACTCACCGATAGGGGCCGGAGTGCGGGATACGGTAAGGAGGCGATCGCACCGGGCTTGCAAATGCTCGGCTACAGCCAACCCAATGCCGCGACTGGCACCAGCTACTAAAACGGTCTCAAACGACATTAAGGTTCTCCTATATCTATGCGCTGTTGAGACCCGCCCACGTTGCCCAAATTTTCCATGAGGTGATACCAGTCTAAAATCTCAACTCGCTCACTCGGGTGAGCGATCTGGGAAAACAAGTTCCAGATGCCGTCGTGGCCATTCCCGAGGCAAACTAGGGGATGCGCTAGGTGTTGCTGATTGGCCCAGTTGACTAAGCTGTCATTGTCTACATACCCCAGTTAGGTATCTCCAGATTGAAAAGGCAAATTCTTGAGTGTTACAGTGTCGTTTTCAGCTAATAAAGCCTCATCATCTATCATGCAGCAGATAGCGCGTGCCCAACCTGCACAATGACAGCACTATGAGGCTTTATTAGCAAGTCAAAATTGCTCCAGCTTTGACCTAACTTTAGAGAAGTAAAAGCCTTTAGTCGTCATCTTCACCTTCCTCATCCTCATCCTCTTCGCCTTCAACAGGCTCAACCTCAGTTGGCTCTGTTTCTAGCTGCTCGTCGGCCTCTCTATCGCCGCCGGGGTTACAGGCAACGGTCATAGTAGAGAGGCCAAGCACCAATGGCAGAACCATCCAGCCAGATAATTTCACGATGTTTGTTCCTAATAGAATAACTAAGGCAGTATACAGTTAGAACAAGAATTCAGCTTCTATTGGAGGCATAATTTTTATCAATATATTCCATATAAAATTTGGTTGAGATATTTAATATATAAGGTGAAAATATAAAATATTTTTCTCAAATCACCTTTGCTGGATTGCTTTATTCAAGTTGAAATAAATCATATTACGTCGAGTTACCACCATCGCTGTCATCATCAACGGCATTCTGCTAGCCAACATTTGGAGGAATCACCCAGGCTCTTTCGAGATTGAAACCTACGCTCCAGATGGATGCGGGCTAATAGCGCTAGGCGACTAGTTACGCTATTTCGCGTCATTTCCCGCCATGGTGTCCTTGCCTCTGACTCGCTGGGCATTACCAGTCGTGAGCGGACGTCAAATGGCGCAGCAGCTCCAGCGGCGGGGTAGCTACGCTATTACCCCATGTGGTGTCGCAACCGTCCCAGGCTTGGCTACCCCTAGTGAGTGGGTTGCCCAACTGGCTCTGCAACACCACGATGACAAGGTTCTTCTCAACTGAAGGCTCATTTTCTTAGCCCTGTGCTGCTCTTCCCCCGGCGCGATCGCCGGGGGCGTTTTGTTAGTACCTACCTATCGGTTTGCAACAGATTGACCATCTCGGTCTTGCCCAGACGTTGGGCTAGGTCAAGGGCCGTTTCACCCTGGTGATCTCTAACCTGAACCAGGCCAGATCGAGGTTGAGCCTGACTTAAAAACAGCGCCACTAACTCCGGGCCAAAGAAACTCTTTTCTTCCAGCACGGCTTGGTGCAGGGCCGTTCTACCCTGATGGTCTTGAACCATCAGATTGGCCCCGGCGGCCAGGAGTTGCTGTGCCACCTCCAGGTTGACATCAAACAGAGCCGTTCTACCTTGGCTATCCTGTCGGTTCACATCGGCTCCGGCGGCCAGCAGTTGGCCGATTAGCTCCGGGTTAAACCGATGCACATGCAGGGGCGTTTGCCCCGCCGCATTGGCCATGCTAACGTCTGCCCCATAGTCAAGTAGCAGCTGCAGCACCGCTGGATTTAAAGAGGGGGTATGAATGACCGCGCCAGCATCGTTTTGTAGGGTCAGATCAGCGCCTGCTTGCAGCAATCGTTCTGCCACCCCTGAGTTTGACCAGGCGGCGTAGTGCAAAGGCGTAAAGTTTTGGTTGCTGCGGGCGTTGACGTCGGCTCCGTGGCGAATCAGTAGGTCAGCAATCTCTGGCGACCCTGCGTTGGAGACCAGGTGGAGTGGCGTCAGTTGTCCATTGTCTTGGGCGTTGACCTCGGCCCCGGCCTCAATCAGCAGGGCCATCACGGCCACATTTTTTTCGCCAAATACGTTGTGCAATGGGGTAATCCCATTCTGGTTGCGGGCGTTAACGTTTGCCCCCTGCAACAGCAGAGCTTGGGCCAAGGTAGGGGATGCGCCAACGTAGTGGAGGGGTGTATTACCCTCACCATCTTGGGCGTTGACATCGACGCCCTGCTCGATCAACCGCAGGGCCAGGGCTTCATCGGTAGAGAGTAGGTAGTTCAGCGGCAACCACTGTTCACCGTATAGCAGGCAGGGCTGGTTCAAGTCTCCCCCCTGGTCAAGGGCTGCGCTAAGGGCTGCGCTGAGAATCGCCTGATCGGAATTCCCAAAGGGGCTGAACTGGGCGACCAGCGTCTGACAAAACGGCGAGACATCGGCAGCCTGCCCGCCAGGCTGACTATTCAGAGTTGGGTTGGACATCCCGGACTCTGCTGGTAGATGCACCGCAGCGGCGGTGCCCAGGGCCGTTAACACAGCGACTGCCGCCACGTTGAAGCCATAACCCTGACGATGGAAAAAAGAGGATGGGAAGCCATAACCCATAAAGACCTGAACCAAATAACGTTCGGTTAGACGATAAATAAGGAGAAGTTGCCGGGTGATCATTCAGTGCGGGGTCAGCAAAGCCACTGTGCTGGCGATCGCCCTACAACGACCTGCCACTGAGCATTACTGCTCCTGCTGGGACTATAGCGCTGGTCTGATGGCTTATGGCGGATCCACATTCCGCCCTTTGAAGTGTCACATCAAAAATTAAGGCGGCATACTGTCAACGGTGCTGAAAGGGAGGTAAGGGTGTGATGAGTGACTTGAGGCGAAAACCGGACTGTTCGCGAGCATAACAGCCCCTAAGTGCCTGACAGAAGTGGGTGAAAGGCTTGAAACCTCGTCACGGGGGGGGAAAGGGTGAGTGGAGTTAAGCAGCTACAATTTGTAAAATCTCCCTGAAGTCTTACCATGTGCGATTTTGATGTTTTAGTCATTGGGTCGGGGCCAGCGGGCACCCTCATCGCGGCTAGCCTCGCAGAACGGGGGCTCAAGGTGGGCGGTTTGACCGCTACGCCCGTGGATAAACCTTGGCCCAACACCTACGGCATCTGGGAAGACGAGCTAACGGCTCTGGGATTGAGCGGTTTCCTAAGTCATCGCTGGGAAAACACTGTTTCTTACTATGCTGAAGGGGAAGTAAAGCACGATCGCGCCTACGGCCTGATCGACAAAATTAAGTTCCAGCGTTACCTGCTAGATCGCTGCGCGGCGGGTGGAGTGAGCTGGCAGATGGCCCAAGCCCAAGGTATTACTCATCAAGACTTGGGTTCGATCGTCACTACTGATGTTGGTGTGGCATTAAAAGCGCGGGTGGTGGTGGATGCCAGCGGTCACAATCCGGTCTTCGTTAAGCGCCAGAACCGAGGGCCAGTGGCCTATCAAGCCGCCTACGGCATTGTGGGACGTTTCTCAGCCCCGCCGGTGCAGCCCGAGCGATTCGTCCATCAAGACTTTCGAAGCGATCACCTTTCCGACTTGGAAGAAGCCCAAACCCCGCCCACGTTTCTCTACGCTATGGACCTCGGCCAGGGTGTTTACCTCATAGAAGAAACTTCCTTAGCTCTGGCTCCGGCCATGGGCCTAGATGTGTTGGAGCGCCGCCTGCACCAGCGTCTCAAGTTTCACGGTATCGAAGTTACGGAAGTCCACGAGGTAGAACGCTGCTTGTTCCCCATGACCCTGCCCCTGCCGGACTTACAGCAGCCGGTGGTAGCCTTTGGCGGAGCCGCCAGTATGGTAAATCCGGCTTCGGGTTATATGATGGGCGCTTTACTGCGCCGCGCTCCCAGTTTGGCCGATGCTTTAGCCTCAGCCCTAGCCGATCCGCAACGTTCGACCCAGCAAATCGCCTGCGCCGGTTGGCAGGGATTGTGGCCAGCTGATCGACTGCGGAAATACTACCTCTACCGTTTTGGCTTAGAAAAGCTGATGCGCTTCGACGAGCAGCAGCTCAAGCATTTCTTCGATGCCTTTTTTAGCATCCCCCAAGACCAATGGTCGGGTTTTTTAGCCGATGAACTCTCTACCTCTCAACTGGTGGCGGCCATGGTAAGACTCTTTATGCAAGCTCCCAACGACGTACGCTGGAGTTTAATGCAGTTCCCCGGCCAAGAGAGCCAGCTTTTGTGGCAATTTTTGAGCCTGCAAGCGGCCCAAGCCTAAGCTCGACTTTAGCCAGCTGGCGGGAAGCAGGGCCACCTGTTGGTGTAAGGGTGGGGTGGCCAGAACAACTAGCTGATCAACTTGAAAGATAGACGAAGAGGCTTTGCTCGTCCGCTGCAACCGAATTGTTCTGCCGCGCAAACAACACAGTTTTCGTAGTTTACTCGACCCTTGTTTTGATGAACTGGATCGACATGAAAACTTAAGAGTTAAGATTGATCGTTGAACAATTCGATGCGCTCACTATGTATAAATTTGCTCCAGCTTCAGAGAGCGAACCCATCGTGTTTGGCTCTGCTCGACCGGGATATAGCAACGAGCAAGTGAACGAGTGGATTGAATTTATGCAGAATAAAGACATCCAGCGCGTCTGCTGTTTGCTTCCTGAATCTCAACTAACGCGCTATTCCAATTTACTTAATATTTACCGACAGACCTTTGGACTTGACCACGTATGTTGGACACCGATCAAGGATTTCCATTTTGCCACCCTCGAAATTCTCATTTGCCAAATTTTACCGTTCTTAGCGACCGTCAATCAGAATAATGAAAAGGTCGTTGTTCATTGCTCTGGCGGAGTTGGACGCACGGGGCACGTTTTAGCGGCTTGGCTTGTAGCTGGGCGAGGGCTCTCCAACAAAGCTGCGATCGCAGCTGTCAAGCAAACTGGAAAAAATCCTTACGAAGCAATCATCGCTGCCCCTTTCAAAGGTCGCAATCCTTGGAAAGGGGCGGCGGAACTCAATCTGCTACTGGACGAATGCGATCGGTTGAGAGGCAAATCAGCTTGATGCCAAACCCTGTCAGATACGTTCTAAACCACTACCACCACCTGAAACACCAGCGGCAGAACGTTCACAATCACCGGACGCTAATAATTGTTATATTTAACCGACCCCACTAAATCGTTCTGGTGCATTCCGGTTGTTCAACTTTTGACTGCTACTGATCATGTAATTCAATGGACTTGAAAGACTGTCTCAAATCTGGACTTACAAGACTGGGACACACCTGGGAGCAAGAACTGATAGACGCTACCGATCGCGCCTCATACCGGGCCAAATCTCCGGGAGGTGATACAAATTGTGTAGAAATGCTCTAGCTGTCTCTAACAATGTGTAGAAATGCTGTGAAAGCTGGGACCGTCACTTCGTTGTCACACTTATAAACGAGTATTTTTAACAAAGCTGATTTGCAATATGAGCAGTGTCTCAGGTCAGTTCTATGGTGTTGCGATACGTGTTCAGTCCTACAGGCCAATTTTGAGCTGTAGGTGATTTCATTGGTACGTTTGCAGGGAAACTTGAGCCCATAGCCAACGCATTAGTTGACATTCTGAGGCATTGGCTATGGTCGCGTTTGAGGAGTTCCCTGTGATGACAACCCGTGGGCCTATTGTTTGGGTTTTACATGCCTCTCCCGATGCGCGAACCCACTGCCAGAGTTTGTTACTGGCAGAGCCGCACTGGGCTGGGCAGGTGGTGCTAGGGGACGGAGAGATAGCCATTTCAGAGCCCCCCTCGAACAGCCTGCCCGGTCCACTGGAGGAATGGCCAGAGGTCATTTTGCTGGACAGGCAGAGTTATGAGACCCAGGAGCAAAGCCTGCAAAATCTTTTGAAATTGACAGCGCCAGCGGTCGTCTGGCTGTTGGAGGATGGAGACTCAGTCTCGCTGCCAGAACTGAATGATCCGGTTATCCAGGATTATTTGTTTCAGTCTCAACTCCGGGGAGACCGCCTTGCCTTAACAATTCGCAACCTCTGGCGGCAACACCAACTCCAGCACCAATTAGACCATTGCCGTCACCTAGAGGAATTGTTTAAGCAGGCTGGGGTGGGCATCAACCAGGTTGATGCATCGGGGCGATATACGAGGGTTAATCAGCGGTTCTGTGATTGGTTGGGCTACAGCGAAGCAGAACTGCTACAGCGGACTTACCAAGATGTAACCCACCCTGATGATCTGGAGCTTCAGTTGGACCTGGAGCGCCAGTTATCTGCTGGGGAAATCGAAGCAACGACCTTCGAAAAGCGATATGCCACTAAGCATGGCGATACGGTTTGGGCCAGAGTTACCCTCTCGATAATTCAAGCTGGGGCTGGTTGCCCGGTCAGTAACCTGGCCATTGTTGAAGACATTGGCGATCGCATCCAGCTAGCGGCCCAACACCAGCAGGTGGAGGCCGATCTTCGCCAGCAGCGCAACTTGCTGCGCACCTTTCTGGATAATTTGCCCTACATGGCCTGGCTAAAAGACCGGGAGGGGCGTTTCATTGCCACCAACGCGGCGTTTGGCGAATCGTGCGGTTTTGCCCCTGAGGAGCTGGTAGGCAAAACCGATTACGACATCTGGCCGCCAGAACTGGCCCAGGCGTATCGTGATGACGACGCTGCGGTGATTGCGTTGAAGCAGCAGCAGCGGGTGGAAGAACCCCTAGTTGCTGAAGACGGCAGGCGTTTGTGGATTGATACCATTAAAACCCCCGTTTTTGGCGAGGGTGGCGAGATCGTGGGAACGGTAGGGATCGCCATTGACGTGACTGATCGCAAACAGGCCGAGGCCGACCTTTCGCAGAGCAAAGCCAGACTGCTTGAATCTCAGGAACTCGCCCACCTGGGTCACTGGGAATACGACCCATACACTGGAAGAAGCCTCTGGTCGAAAGAACTGCTGCGCCAGTATGGACTTGATGAAACTATTCAAGGCCCTCCCTTTGAAGAATTTGCGGCCTGCGTCCATCCTGAAGACTGGCCGGAGGTAGAACGGGCAATCCAAACCCTGATGACCGAGGGCACGCCCTACGCCCTACATCACCGGATTGTGCGCCCGGATGGCACCGTGCGCTTCACCCTCTGTAAGGGGCAGGCCATATGGGACGAGCAGGGCCAGGTGGTCAAAACTTTTGGCGTGTCTCAAGACGTTACCAATTTCAAACAGGCCGAAGAAGCTCTGCGCCGCAGCGAGCAGAAGCATCGAGCCTTGGTCGAGGCGCAGCCTGATCTGTTAATCCACATGACTAGCGATGGGGTTTACCTCGACTTTTTCGCCGCTAGTAACCTGAAGGTTGTAGGTGCTACCGAAGACTTGATTGGTTGTGGCATTTATGAGCAGGGCTTGCCCCACGACCTTGCTGAGCGACGGATGGGCCATATTCGTCGGGCTCTGGCAACGGGGGAAGTTCAACTCTATGAACAGACAATATTCAATGGGGATGAGAACGCCACGGAAGAGGTAAGGGTTATTCCGGTCGACAACCATGAAGTTTTGATCATGGTGCGGGATGTGACCGAAAAAGCTCGTCTAGAGGCCCAGAGGCAGCAGGCCGAAGCCGAGCTACGGGCCAGCCAGGAATTTGTTCAACAGATTACCGATAGTTCGCCCAACGTCATTTACATCTATGACATTGCCCAACAGCGCAACGTCTTTGTCAACCGCGAGGTCTACACCTTTTTGGGATACACCCGTGAAGAGGCTATGGCCCGAAACGAGGAGGCTGCCATAGCCTTGATGCATCCTGACGACCAGGATCGGGCCAGGGAATATTTTGCCAGCCTGATCACCTTGGCCGAAGGCGACCTGGCCGAATTTGAATACCGGATGCAGCACAAAGACGGTGAATGGCGCTGGTTCTTGAGCCGCGATCGCGCCTTCCGACGCGATGAAACAGGCCAGGTAACGCAAGTTTTAGGCAACGCCCAGGATATTACCCCCCTAAAACAGAGCCAGCTTGCCCTGCAACAGGCCAATGCGGAGCTGGAGGCAATTTTTGCAGCCTCCCCCGACCTGCTCTTTCGCATCGACCGGGAAGGGGTCATTCTCGATTACAAAGCCAGTGCCCATAGCCCTGATCTCTACGCTCCTCCAGAGGAATTTTTGGGGCGCAGGATGGCGGAAATTTTGCCCGAGGACATTGGTTCCCGGTTTCAGGCGGCGGCTCAGCAAACCCTGCGCCAGCAAACGCTGGTGGCTCTGGAATATCAATTACCAGTTGCCGGTCAAGAGCAAGACTATGAAGCCCGGTTGGTGCCCTTTCAGAACCAGCAGGTCATTGCTACCATTCGCAATATCTCTACCCGTAAACAGGCTGAACGAGCCCTGCAGATCAGTGAAGAACGCCTGCGGTTTGCTTTGGATGCTGCCCACATGGGCAACTGGGATTGGGACATGGTCACCGATCAGATCGTCTGGTCGGAGAGCCTGGAACGGATGATGGGGCTTGCACCGGGGTCGTTTAACGGCAGCATTGAAACCCTGATGACCATGATCTATCCAGATGATCGGCAATGGATCATCAATGCCATTACCCGCAGCATTGAACAGAGTGTTGAATACGACTTGGAATTTCGCTTTATCAAACCAGACGGCAGTATTCATTGGGCAGCGAGCAAAGGCAACGTACTGCGGAATGCGGCAGGCAACGCGATTCGCATGGCGGGGGTTGATATGGATATTACCGATCGCAAGAAGTTAGAGCTGGCCCTCCGGGAGTCGGAAGCGACCCTGACCGACATGTTGAGTAGCGCTTACTGGTCATCCATTGTGAGGTTTCGGGTTTTTGCCGACGGCAATTGGGAATACGACTACCAGTCACCCGGTAGCAACACCCTCTTTGGCTACACTCCCGACGAAATTCTCGCCGACAAGAGCCTGTGGATCGCCCATGTATACCCAGAGGATCTAGATACTGTTGTCTATCCTCTGCTTGAGGACATTTTTCAGGGCAACACTAAAACCATTGAGTTTCGTTACCACCACAAAGACGGTTCCCTGCGGTGGATTGCGGCCACCTACGTGTCTCGCTATGACGAAATGGCCGATTGCTGGGTGGTAACGGGGCTAAGCCAGGATATTAGCGATCGTAAACGCGGCGAAGCCGAACGCAAACAGGCTGAAATCGCCTTACAGGAGAGTGAAAGACTCTACGCCGCCCTGACGGAACACTCCCCAGTCGGAGTTTATCAAACCGATCTGCAGGGCAACGCCCTGTATGTCAACCCCATGTGGTGTCAGTTGGCGGGCCTACCCCCAACAGAGGTATCAGGCCCTCACTGGGCCAGAGCAATACACCCGGAGGATCGAGAGCAGGCTGCCGCCGCCTGGTATGCCGCGACTCAGCAGCAAGTTGCGTTTACCTATGAATGTCGTTTCCAGCAGCCCACAGGGGAGGTGCGCTGGATTTATACCCAGGCGACTCCGCTAATCGACGATGAAACAGGCTTTGCGGGCTATATTGGCACCGTGACCGACATCACTGAGCAAAAACAGGCCGAAGCCCATATCCAAGAAATTTCCCAGCGGCTCTCCCTTGCCACCAATGCTGCCCAGCTTGGCATTTGGGACTGGCAAGTGGCTGAAAACCGGCTGATCTGGGACGAGCGCATGTACGAACTCTACGGGATGACGCCATCCGATGCGGCGATCACCTACGACACCTTTCAACACAGCATTTACGCCGACGACCATCAGCGGGTTGGCGGTGCGATTCGAGCTGCCCTGGCTGGGGAAGAAGAGTACCATCTTGAATTTCGGATTATGTGGCCCGATGGCCAAATTCGGTTTGTCGAAGCCCATGCCATTACCCTGCGAGATGCTGAAGGTAAGGCTCAACGCATGATTGGGGTGAACTGGGATATCAGCGATCGCAAGCAAGCCGAGATTGCCCTTGTCGAGGAAGCCCATCGCCGCAAAACCCTGTTTGATACGTCAGTGGATGGAATTGTATTGCTGAATATGGCCGGGCAGATGATGGAAGTCAACCCCAGTTTTGCGGCCATGCTGGGCTATTCCGTAGAAGAAGCGATGACGCTGTCTCTACCCGATTTCGATCCCAACTGGTCAGCCGCAGCGATGGAGCAAAAAATTGCGGAGGCAGATTTTTGTCTCAATACCTTTGAAACCTGTCATCGACGCAAGGATGGCTCCATCTATGATGTCGAAATCAGCACCAGCCGGGTGGACTGGAATGGCACCCAGGTACACCTATGCATTTGTCGAGACATCAGCGATCGCAAACAGGCCGAACTTGCTCTGCAACACCTGAACGAAGCGCTAGAAGACCGGGTGCAGCAGCGTACCCAGGCCTTAGCCCGTTCAGAGCGAGACCTGCGCACTATCTTCAACAACGTCTACGATGCCATTTTTGTCTATGACCTGGACGGCACCATTCTCGATGTGAATGATCGGGCTCTGGAAATATCAGGGGCAACCCGAGACCAGTTAGTGGGGGCAGGCATTGTTGATCTATCCAGCCCTGAGGCACCCCATGGGGTCACCTTCGATTATCTGAGTCGCGCTCAGGCCGGAGAAACCCTGTGCTTTGAATGGCAAAATCGCCGGTTCGACGACAACACCCGCTTTGAAACCGAAGTCACCCTGCGCCAGGTCAACCTGTGGGACCGCACAGTATTGCTAGCCGGGGTGCGAGATATTCGCGATCGCAAACAGGCCGAGCAAGAACTGCAAGAATCTCGCAACATGCTGCAACTGGTGCTCAACGCCATTCCCCAGCGGGTGTTTTGGAAAAACCATGAATCCAGGTTTCTGGGATGCAACCCGGCTTTTGCCCACGACTACCAGCTCACCCAGGCAGACATTATTGGCAAAACCGACTCAGAACTTCCCTGGGCCAAATGGGCCGATCTCTATGGCGAAGACGACCGGCAGGTAATTGCAACCCAAACTCCCCGCCTTAATTACGAAAAGCCAATCATAAACTATCAGGGTAAGCAAATCTGGATCCGCACCAGCAAAATTCCTCTGACCAATAGCCAGGGAGAGATCATCGGCATCCTGGGATGTTATGACGACATTACCCAGCGCAAGCAAGCTGAAGCCGCTCTCCACGACAGCGAAGAGCGCCTGCGACTGGCCCTGATCGCCTCCAACCAGGGGATGTTTGATCTCGATGTGACCACGGGCAATGCCATTGTCAGCCCTACCTACGTCACCATGCTGGGCTATAACCCGGCTAACTTCCAGGAAACTAACGCCAAATGGATACAGCGGCTACACCCTGACGACCGCGAGCGAGTCGGCAATGTCTATGAAGCCTATGTTAGCGGCGAAATCTCCGACTATAAGGTGGAACTTCGTCAGCGCATGCAAGACGGTACCTATAAGTGGATTTTGTCCGTAGGCAAGATTGTCGCCTGGGATGATGACGGGCAACCCCTGCGGATGCTCGGTACCCACACCGATATCAGCGACATCAAACGGGCAGAACAAGCCCTGAGGGAAATCAACGCCGAGCTGGAAAACCGGGTAGCCGAACGCACTGTCGAACTGGTCGAAGCCCGCGATGCCGCAGAAAACGCCAACCAGGCCAAGAGCATTTTCCTGGCTAATATGAGCCACGAACTGCGCACCCCCCTGAATGCGATTCTGGGCTTCAGCCAACTCATGGGGCGCGATCCTAACCTGTCGTACCACCATGTAGAAGAACTCAAAATTATCAACCGCAGTGGCGAACATCTGCTCTCGTTAATTAACGACATCCTTCAAATGTCAAAGATCGAAGCCGGGCAGGCCACCCTCAATCCAGAAAACTTTAACCTGCCCCAGTTGCTAAACAATTTGGTGGATATGCTGCGGCTGAAGGCCGAATCGAAAGGCTTGAGTTTTACCCTCACCAGCCACCCTGATCTGCCCCAACATATCTGTACCGACAGCCACAAGCTGCGTCAGGTGCTGCTGAATCTGCTGAGCAATGCTATCAAATTCACCCAAGCCGGTTGTGTCGTTCTGCGGGTAGAACCCGGCCACCAGTCAGGGCTAGAACCAGTGACCGTTAAATTGCCAGAGGAGGGGGCCTTTTCCCCCATGGTTTTGCGCTTTGCAATCGAAGACAGCGGTGCCGGTATTGCCCCAGAAGAGATGAACCTGCTGTTTCAGCCGTTTGTGCAGACGGCCAGCGGTCGTCTGTCTCAGGAGGGTACCGGGCTGGGGCTGCCCATTAGTTACCAGTTTGTGCAGATCATGGGAGGTGATCTAATCGTGCACAGCCAGCCCGATGTCGGATCGACCTTTGCCTTTGAAATCCCGGTCCAAATCATTGATGCCACCGCCATCAAGCCCGCTGAAGTGTCCCGGCAGGTCGTTGCGATCGCCCCAGGTCAACCCATCTACCGCATCTTAGTGGTTGAAGATAACTGGGCCAATCAGATTCTGTTACAAAGTCTGCTAACCGACATTGGTTTTCTGGTAAAAACCGCTGTCAATGGGCAAGAAGCAGTAGACAACTGGCAAACCTGGCAGCCCCACCTGATTTTTATGGATATTCGCATGCCCATTATGAATGGCTACGAAGCCACCCGAGAGATTCGCGATCGGGAGCAGCTTCTGCTAAGGCAACAGGTCACGTTTACCTCTACCAAAATCATCAGCCTTACTGCTGGGGTCTTTGAAGATGACCAGGCCAACTTTGACCAGCTTGGTTTCGATGACCTGATCCGTAAACCCCTTAAAGAAACCGATATCACCCGCACCATTGCTCGGCATTTGGAGGTTGAGTATCTATACAAAGACGAGGCACTCCAGACAGAGGCAACCGCCTTGCCAGGCCTTATCCACCTGACTGCTGAGGTCCTGAAGAGCCTTCCCCCTGCTTGGTTGACCCAATTTCACACGGCCCTGATTCAGCTCAACCAGGCTCAAATGCTGGCCTTGATCAACGATTTACCTCCTGAGCAGGCGACTGTTGCCCAAACGTTACATTACAAAGTCAACGACTTTGACTATGAGTTGCTGCTGGACCTCATCCAAACCTTTCTTGACAGCTAATAACGAGGGGGCTAACCTCCGTTATTAGCTGTCATACTTAAATTTTTAGAGTATAAAATATTTCTTAATATCTAACTTGGCTGCCTGTATTTTCAGCAGCAATCAGTCAAGACCTGGGTAACAGCATCGAATTTGACAATTCCAAGACAGAAGATCTCAAATTTCAGTCAGCATTCGTAGCTGTTGTCGGATAGGGCACTGGTCTCTTAATCGGTGATAAACTTCCAAAGTCCTTGTGCAGCAATGGTTTGAGGCGATTCAACCTGAAGTCAGGAAAACACTTGTCCAGTAAGGCTTTCAGCCATCCATCTCCTGTTAGCGAACCAGTGCCTATCGCGGGCGGTGAGCATGAGCACCGGGGTGGCAATGCCGCGATCGCTCCCGATACCCCTACCATCACCAGATGCTGGCTATTGGTCTGAGGCAACACTTGGGTTTTGAAATTGACACGGTATAGTGTGGTGGACAATTCCGTGTAGGTACTACTGCTGAGTTCGCCGAGATGAACGACCATGCCACGCTCACTCAAAGCCCGCCAAGATGACCTCAAAAGATTACGGCTATCGATCGCGCGCAATGGCTTTCCGACTCAACAAGCGCTGGCTGAGTCAGCCGGGTTTTCTCTTGCCACGGTTAAAAAGTTTCTGGCGGGTAAGCCCGTCGATTTCGCCACCTTTTCGGAGCTTTGCCACGTCCTGAATCTCGATTGGCAAGCCATTGCCGATTTGGGAGACTCTCAGACCACCGTCGCGACGCCGCCCCCGCCGCAGGCGGACGTGTCTGCTCCCTCAGCCCATCAAGACTGGGGAGAGGCCCCGGATGCCGCTGTTTTTTACGGTCGAGTGACGGAGCTATCAACCTTGCAGCGCTGGGTCAGCGTTGACCACTGCCGATTGGTGACCCTGCTCGGTATGGGCGGCATGGGCAAAACCACCCTATCGGTGAAACTGGCTGACCAAATTCAGGGCGAGTTTGACTATCTGATTTGGCGCAGTCTGCGCAATGCCCCGGCGATTCACGACACATTGAACGATCTGCTGCAGTTTTTTTCCCACCAGCCGGGCCGCGATCGCCCTCCCGATTCGCTGCCAGACGATTTTGATCATCAGCTGCGGCAACTCATTCACGAGCTGCGGCAGCGGCGGTGTCTCATCATTCTCGATAATGTGGAATCAATTTTGTCAGCGGGCGATGGTCAAAGACCGGCCTTGGGCCATCGCGCCGCTCCAGGCGATGCCGCTTACCATCAACTCTTTCAAACTTTGGGAGAAACCAGTCACCAGAGCTGCCTATTGCTAACCTCCCGCGAGCTACCTCGGAAATTAGCGGCCCTGGCGGGAGACGATTTGCCCGTGCGCTGCCTGCACCTCACGGGACTGCCCGTTGCGGCTAGTCGAGAACTGCTACAAACCAAGGGACTGTTTACTGCGTCAGAGGCCGAATGGTTGACCCTGGTCAACGCCTACAGCGGCAATCCGCTGGCCCTTAAAGTCATTGCGCCGATCGTCACCGACTATTTTGAAGGCAGTATTGCCCAGTTTTTGGCCCTGCGACAGCAAACCCCCTTTCTATTTGACGATATTCGCCAGCTCTTGGCCCAACAGCTGGAGCGCCTCACTGCTTTAGAGCGCTCCATTATGTACTGGCTGGCGATCAATCGCGAACCCATCTCCTGGCAGGCGCTCAGCGCTGACTTGGTAGACCCGACTGGGTTAGGCGACATTTTGCAAGCTGTTGATGCCTTAGCTCAGCGATCGCTGTTAGAAAAAGAGTCGGCCCGCATCACTCAGCAGCCCGTGATTATGGAATATCTGATTGGCAAACTGATTGAGCAGGTGTGCCGTGAAATCAGCCATCAGGACCTGAATTTCCTCCGCAGCCATGCCCTCGTGCAGGCCAATGCCAAAGATTATATTTACGAAGCCCAAACCCAGCTAATTTTGCAGCCCATTGCTGAACGGTTGCGAGCTGACTGGCCTGTCGTAGCCGACTTGTCAGCCCATCTAAGCGCCCTGCTGGCTAAGCTGAAGGGCAAGTCTGCCCCAGAAACGGGGTATGCGGGCGGCAATCTCTTCAACCTGCTGCGTCATCTGCAAGTTGATTTGCAGACCTATGACTTTTCTGAGTTGATTCTTTGGCAAGCCAACTGTCAGGGGCTGACGCTGCACAATACCCGCTTTGCTCACTCAGACCTCTCCAACGCATTGTTCAACCAGCCCTTTGGCAGTATTCGCACGTTGGCCTTTAATCCCGATGGGCAATCTTTGGCAACGGGCGATACCAACGGTGAAATTTGGCTCTGGCAAATTGACTTAGACTCTGGAGAAATTGGCAGCCACTTATTAACGTTTCGAGGGCATCAAAATTGGATTTGTGCGCTCGCCTTCGATGCTGATGGGCAGCAACTCGTCAGCAGCAGCGCCGATTGCACCCTCAAACTCTGGGAGGCGAGTACGGGGACATGCCTGCAAACCCTAGAGGGGCACACCAACTGGGTCATGTCAGTGGCCTTCAGCGCCGATGGTCAGTACCTCGCAAGCGGCAGTGCCGACCACACGCTCAAACTTTGGGAGGTGGCCACGGGTAAATGTCTGCAAACCTTTGAGGGACATGCTCGTGGGGTATGGTCAGTGGCCTTTAGTCCGCAGGGAGACGTGCTGGCCAGCGGCAGCGTTGATCGCACCGTGAAGCTGTGGGACATCGCATCGGGTGAGTGTTTACAGACCTTTTCAGACCATGAGCACGGTGTCTGGTCGGTGGCCTTTAGCCCCCAAGGCAACGTGCTCGCCAGTGGCAGTGCTGATTGCACCCTCAAACTCTGGGAAGTGCAAACGGGTAAATGTCTGCATACATTGCTGGGCCACCGCAATTGGGTGTGGTCAGTCGCCTTCAACCCCCAGGGGGACACGCTTGCCAGTAGCAGTGCCGACCAGACGGTGCGGCTTTGGGATGCCAAGGCCGGTCGGTGTTTACGAGTCTTGTCAGGACACCAAAACTGGGTATGGTCGGTGGCCTTTAGCCCCCAGGGTAACTACCTGGCCAGCGGCAGTGAAGATCGCACGATGCGACTCTGGCAACTGCCCAACGGTCGGTGTCTGAAGACGCTCCACGGGAGCAGCAACTGGGTGTGGGATGTGGCCTTTAGTCCCGAAGGCGATACCTTAGTGAGTGGCCATGGCGATCGCCGCGTCCAGGTGTGGGATGTGGCATCGGGCGATTGCCTCCAGACTCTATTAGGCGCTGAGAAAGCGATTTGGTCGGTGACGTTTAGTCCCCAGGGCAATTTGATCGCCAGTGGCAATGAAGATGGCAACGTGCGCCTTTGGGAGCAGCCTTCTGGAAACCCTGACCAAACCCTATCGGGGCATACCCAGGCGGTTTGGTCAGTGGCGTTTGATCCTGAGGACATGTACTTGGCTAGCGGCAGTGCCGATCACAGCATTCGCCTGTGGGAGGTGCCAACGGGGCACTGCTGTCAAATCCTGACTGGGCATCAGCACTGGGTTTGTGCGGTGGCTTTCCATCCGCAACAGCCGCTCCTTGCCAGTGGTTCCTACGATCGCACCCTCAAGCTTTGGGACATCACCACGGGGGAGTGTCTACAAACGTTATCGGGGCATCTGAGTGGCGTCTGGGCGATCGCGTTTGCCCCCCAAGGCGACTACCTGGTGAGTAGCAGCATTGATCAAACGGCACGCCTCTGGGACATCAATACTGGAGAATGCCGACAAATCCTGCAGGGTCATCGCAACTGGGTCATGTCTGTAGACGTAAGTCCTGATGGGCAACAGATTGCGACTGGCAGTGCTGACCACACGGTCAAACTTTGGGACGCCCAAACCGGACACTGCGTGAACACGCTAAAAGGTCACCGCAACAGTGTTTGGTCAGTGGCGTTTAGTCCTGATGGTCAATCCCTCGCTAGCGGCAGTGACGATAAAACCATCAAGCTGTGGTCAGTCGCAACGGGGAAGTGTTTGCAAACCCTGAAGACTCAGGAACCCTATGAAAACATGGATATCACGGGGGTCGTGGGGTTAACACCGGCTCAGCTCGCAATCCTCAAACAGTTGGGCGCTGTAGAACGGTCAGGCGATAGTAAAGGGCACTTGCGCTAGCTTGCAAAAGGTTTATTCAAAATTTGAATCCCAATCCATTCCGGTGCTTTAAATGAGGCCAAGATTACAAATGCCCGCCCAGAACGCCACCCCGAATAACACGGCCTCGATGCCAATTCCCCTATTCATCATGGCGCTGATTTCTAGCCTTCTATTGGTGTTGGTGGGCGGCAGTTTGTTTTTCTTTCCTGAGTTTGCTCGCTCCCGCTGGGTCTGGTCTTTAACCCCGTTCAATACCCGATTTTTAGGGGCTATCTATCTCACGTCATTGGTTGGGCTCTCGATTTTGTTGATGACGCGCCGAGTGCTCTCCGTCCGCCTCATAGTGCTGCCGATGATGTGGATATTTACGACCGTCGTTTTCATCGTATCTTGTCTGCAAATCGAGCAGTTTGATCCAGCTCGACGGGCAACCGCCATTTGGTTTGGCCTCTACGCCGCCGATTGCTTAGGGTCAAGTTATTACCTTTGGCACTATAGGCGACAAATATTCACAGCTGGCGGCCATTTGCCCCACCACTGGCATCTGTATCTGCAGCTGCAGGCGGCATTTATGGGCATTTATGGCTTCGGACTTTTGCTATTGCCGACCCAGTTTGGAGGGTTCTGGCCATGGCCGCTAGATATTTTCCACTGTCAGCTCTACAGTGCCATTTTTCTGGCGGGGGCAGCCGGGTCCGCCTTGCTTACCCGGCAAGCAACCCCGATGCCACTCTGGATGTTGGGGCTCATTCAGGTAACTTTGAGCAGTTTGGTCCTAGCAGGTGTTGTCATTGTGGACATCGCCGCGCGCAAAATCAACTGGGTCAGCTTTGACAATTGGGCCTGGATGGGGGCGTTTACGCTGCTGGGTATCGTCGGCTTAGCCTTGATGTCGGCAGCGCGATCGATGAGCCCAAGTCGATAGTGGGAAGAGGGATATTGATTCTGAACGTTAAATCTCCCGGTTCGCTCATTTTTAAATGAGGTCAGCCAATTGGGTTAGATTTGGGCCATGAATACCCCCCTAACCGTTATCCCAGAACGGGTTGACGATATTCCACTGCTGCTGGCGCAATTACAGCGGATGGAGGTGCAACCCCTACTTGACGACTACTTTCCGACCCATGGGAACTGGCAAGGGCTCAGTTTAGGCCAAGTGACAGTAGTCTGGCTGAGCCACATATTATCGCAAGCGGATCACCGTCTAAACCCCGTGCAGGCTTGGGTGGGACGACATCAAGAAACCTTGCAAGAGGCTTTGCAGCACCCGGTTCGCGCCCTTGACCTGAGCGACGACCGCTTAGAAAGCGTGTTGCGATATCTCAGTGATGATGCCCAATGGGCATTGTTCGAACCGGCTTTGAATCAGCGTCAGATTCAGGTGTATGACCTGCACCCCGAGCGGCTGCGGCTGGATAGCACCAGCGTCAGCGCCGATTGGAACGTCAATGAGGCCGGGCTATATCAGTATGGCCATAGCAAAGACCATCGCCCCGACCTGCCTCAACTGAAGCTGATGCTGGCGACGTTAGACCCGCTCGGACTGCCGATAGCGACTGAGATTGTCTCAGGGCAGAAAGCCGACGACCCTCTCTATATTCCGGCGATTCAACAGGTGCGTCAGACCCTCAGCCAGTCTGGGTTACTCTACGTGGGAGACAGCAAGATGGCCAGTCTAGCGACCCGTTGCTTTCTCCAGGCCACGGGCGACTACTACCTCTGTCCGCTCGGGGGGACTCAGCTCAAGGCGGAGGCGATGCAGGTCTACCTAGACCCCGTGGAGCAAGGGGCGGTCGAGTTGCAGGAGATTCACTACGACTATGCCGACGGTCACACCGCGCTGATTGCCCGAGGCTATGAGCAGACCCAGACCCGCACGGGGGAGTGGAACGGACAAACGTGGACGTGGTCGGAGCGGCAGTTGGTGGTGTACTCCCTGGCCTATGCGCAATCCGCGCAACAGGCCTTCCAAACCCGACTTGAGCACGCTCAGACGGCCTTAACGGCGCTCAATCAATCGGGGCTATTAGACGACACTGAACGTGGCGGGTGACGACAGCTAGATAGGCGGGAGAGGTGTTCTCCCTGCCCCTTGAGTCATCACTGAGACCGGATCCAATTTAAGCTAATAAGAAAAGACACTGAAGGTAT
>NZ_JADEXE010000481.1 GCF_015207265.1 Nodosilinea sp. LEGE 07298
CCCCGGAAGCGGTCAAACAGCTTGGCGATCGCACCATTCACCTGCTCAATATAGGTAAACAGTACCGGCACCACCACTAGAGTCAGCAGGGTAGAGGTCGTAAACCCGCCAATCACCGCGATCGCCATTGGGCTGCGGGTTTCGCCCCCAGCCCCCAGTTCCAGGGCAATGGGCACCATCCCCGCCATCGTCGAGATCGAGGTCATCAGAATGGGGCGCAGGCGAGTTACCCCAGCTTCCATGACTGCTACTTTGCGGGTCTTGCCCTCCTTTAGGGCGATCAGAGCGTAGTCCACCAGCAGAATGGCGTTTTTGGTCACCAGGCCCATCAGCAGCACAATGCCGATCAGGGCAAACAGGCCCAGGGGCTTTTGGGTAATCAGCAGGGCCAGCAGCGCGCCGCCCACCGACAGGGGCAGCGCCGCCATTACCGCCGTCGGGTAGATAAAGCTGTTGTACAGCAGCACCAGCACGGCAAAGATCATCAGCACCGCTGTGGCCAGGGCCAGGGCAAAGCGGCTAAAAATATCGCGCATGATCTCGGCATCGCCCGCAGGCTGCTGGGTAACGCTGGCGGGCAGGTTTTGCATAGTGGGCAGTTCGTCTACCACCTCCAGCCCCTGACCCAGGGTTATGCCCTGGAGGTTGCCGCCGATGGTGACCTGGCGCGACCGATCAAAGCGGTTGATCTGAGCTGGGCCGCTGCCAAAGCGCACATCGGCCACCGCTGCGAGGGGCACCAGCCCACCGTCTTGACTGGGCACCCGCAGGGTTTGCAACAGTTCTGGGTCGTCGCGAAAGGCGGGGTCGATCTGTACGCGAATGGGGATTTGGCGATCGCCCAGGTTAAAGTCAGCCAGGTTGGCGTCGGTGTCGCCTAGGGTGGCTAGGGAAGTGGTGGCTGCGATCGCCTGCACCGTCACCCCCAGATCCGCGGCCCGGTCCATGTCGGGCACAATCTGCACCTCGGGCCGCACCAGGCTGGCGCTAGAGCTAACATCCACCAGCCCCGTCACCCCGCGCATCTCGCGAGTCAGCGAGTCTGATACTTCCCTCAGGGCGAGCGGGTCATCGCTTTTGAGCACCACGCTGAGGTCTTTGCCCTCTCCCGAAGCGCCGCTGCTTTGAAAGGTAATCCGGGCACCGGGCACCCGCTGAAAAATATCGCGGGCCTGCTGCTCAAACTGAGCCTGAGATCGGTCGCGATCGCTTTTGGCCACCAGACGAGCATAGACCGTGGCCTGGTTGACGCCATTCTCGCCGCCTTCGGTGGTGAGCACCGTCGACACCGCCGGGTCAGCCAGCAGGCCCTCGCTCAGCTGAGTGGTCACCCGCTGGGTATCGGCCAGGGTGGCCCCTGGCGGCAGCTCTACCGAAATAGTAGACAAGCCCGAGTCGCTGCTGTCGAACAGGTTGGTGGGAATATAGGGCACCAGTTGCAGGCTACCGACGAAGAAAACCAGCGCCAGGGCAATGGTCACTCCTCGGTGGCGCAGCGCCCAACCCAGCAGGCGGCGGTAGGGGCCACGGTGCGGTGTCTGGCGCTGGCGGCCATGGCCGTTGCTGCTATGGCCGTTGCTGCCGTTAGCATCGCCGCCGTTAAAGGACTCAAACGAGCCTGCCGCCGCCATCGCCTGGGGCTTGCCCTTGAGCAGGTAGGCCGCCATCATCGGCGTCACCAGTCGGGCCACAATGGTCGAAAACACCGTTGCCGTTACCACCGTCACCCCAAAGGGCTGAAAGAACTGCCCCGGCACGCCCCCCATAAAGGCCACCGGCAAAAACACCGCCACGATGGTCGCCGTGGTGGTTACCACCGCCAGACCCACCTCAGCAGTCGAGTCGAGCGCCGCCTGAAACGGGCGCTTGCCCATATCAATATGGCGCTCCACGTTCTCAATTTCAACGATCGCATCGTCGACCAAATTGCCCACCGCCAGGGTGAGCGCCAGCAGGGTCATGCTGTTGAGGGTGTAGTCAAACCAGCCCAGCACCAAAAAGGTTGGAATGATCGACAGGGGCAGGGCCGTGGCGGTCACCAGCGTCGCCCGCCAGTCGCGCAAAAATACGCCCACCACCACCACCGCCAGCACGCAGCCCAAAATCAGTGCGTCAATCGACGCCTGGTACGAGTCCCGAATTTCGGTAGCACGGGTAAAGATCAGCTCAATATTGACGTCTTCGGGCAAGGTTTCATTTAGCTGCGCCACTGCTGCCTGCACGCCTTCCTCCACCGATACCAAAATGCTGCCGGTGCTGCGGTAAATCTGAAAGGCCACCACCGGCTGGTTGCCCAGGTTAGCCGACTGCCGCGCTTCCCCAAAGCCGCTCTCGACTGTGCCCAGGCTGGTCAGGGGCACTGTAGTGCCGTTGGGTAGGGCAATGCGGGCCGCCTGAAATGCCTCCACCGTGGAGGCGCTGCCCAGGGTGCGAAAGCTTTGCTCCTGGTCGCCCAGGGTGGCTCGCCCGCTGGGCAGGTTGATGTTGAGGGCACGAATCTGGTCGTTCACCTGGGTGGCGGTAATGCCTAAGGCGTCGAGCTGCTCCGGGTCGAGGTCGACGCGAATTTCAGGGTCAACGCCGCCGACGCGGTCCACCCGCGCCACCCCTTCTACGGTGAGAATCTCTTGGCTAATGGTGCGATCAACTAGGTCACTGAGTTCTTCGACCGATCGCTGGTCCGAGTCCACCGCGTAGGTCATCACTACGCCGCCGCCAAACTCCAGCCGCCGAATCACGGGTTCTTGAATGCTGCCGGGCAGATCCTGCCGAATTCGCGTCACCGCATCGCGCACGTCGTTGGTGGCCCGGTCGACATCGGTGCCGAGGACGAAGGAAATCACCGTATTTGACGAGCCATCCCGCACTGTAGAGCGGATTTCGTCGATGTCCCCCAGCCCGGCAACGGCATCCTCAATTTTGCGCGTGACCTGGTTCTCCAGCTCCTCTGGCCCCGCCCCGGTCTGGGTGACGGTGACGGTAATTGCTGGAAATTCAATATTGGGGTTCTCGTCGATGCCCAGCTGTCCAAAGGAGACCAGCCCCCCCAGGGTAAGCACCAGGAAGAGAACTATGACGGGAATCGGGCGACGAATTGACCAGCCGGAGAGGTTCATGGAGGGAGGGGTAGTTGGG
>NZ_JADEXE010000482.1 GCF_015207265.1 Nodosilinea sp. LEGE 07298
CCCCTACCCCCTCATTCCCTGCCACTCTGTCGAACGCCGCCAATAATGCTGCAATCTTCGCTTCTCGCCCATATAGTTTTTGAGGAATGCGGAACTGCTCGGAAATATCTTGCAGACCCAATGGCATAAGTTCAATTAAACCCACTTCTGCCAGTTGCTGGGCACAGCGTTCTAAATCTGCTTTGATGCCCCAAGCACTTTGATAGCGATCCTCCGCATTCTTTGCCATTAGTTTCAAAATAAGATCTGAAACAAGTTGGGGAATCGTTGTGTTCAATTCGTGCGGGGGAGTCGGCGGCCTGGCAATGTGGCAGTGGACTAGCTCTAGGAGGTCTTTAGTGGGAAACGGTAATTGTCCCGTCAACAGTTCGTAGAAAGTTGCGCCCAGCGAATAAAAGTCGGTGCGATAGTCGAGCATCCGGTTCATTCGTCCGGTTTGCTCTGGCGACAAATAGGCGGGGGTTCCTTCTAGAAGATGGAGACTTTTGAATGTGGGATTGGTGCGACTGAAGCGAGTGGCAATGCCAAAATCAATGATTTTGACAACGCCAGTCTTCGGATTAAAGACAATGTTGCCAGGATTTATATCTTTATGGATGACATGAGCCGCATGGATTTTGCCTAGAGTATCAGTAATGGCGATCGCCATATTCAAAAAAACCGACAGCGGCATGGGACAGAAGTCTAATTGTTGCCGCATCCAGCATTCTAAAGACTCTCCACCAAAGTCTTCTAAAAGAAGAACGAGCGTGCGCTGGTAGTCTTGCTGGCTGTATGCCTTGATTACACCTTCAATGTTGAGAAAACGAGTAAGTTCATACTCCTGCCGATAGCGAGTTAATTCCTGAGGAGAGGGATAATCCTGCTTGAGAACTTTGGCAATCACGGCACAGTTATCTTGCTCTCTGACGCCCCGGTATACCAAAGAAGCTAAGCTCTCATAGATTTTGCTGTGGATAGCAATTCCAGGCAGGGTAATCATTGAGTGCTCCCTCGATAAAGAACTGTCATCCGTTTCCCAAAGTATATCGCTTGCAAACTAACGACCGCACCTGGGCGAACAACTCCGCACCCCAGTCGGAGCAAAAGCCATGGGTGATCTTATCGAGAGCCGTATTGTAGAAGCGTTGAGGCCGCCAGGGTCTGTCATCGTCGGTTCACGGCAATAGCTCGTAGTGACAGCCGCTTTGTCCGGGGGGCAAACGGTCGTCTCCCGCATCAAAGGTGTGGGACATCGCTACCGGATTTTGCATTCAGACATTGATGGTCGATCGGTTGTACAAATGTACTTTCGATCAAATTCGGAGTCTAACCTAAGTTAGAGCCAGCCTTCTACCCCGCGATGGCATGGTTAATCTATCAATTTGCACTGTGAAAAATTCAACTTGCTATAGGCGACAGCTTGAAGGCGGCCACCTATATTAAATTTGTGCAAACAGTCATGCAAAGGGATCGAGCAAGTAAATTGCACGGTTCCATGCTTGAAGGCATGAATATTCAAGGTGCAACTGGATTAACGCACGCTCAAGCAGCGACGTTGAAAGCATTAGGAGCGATCGCACAGTGAAGCGAATGCTTTTTGGGCACGCGACGCGAACGCCTTAACTCTATGCTTAACTCGCGGATCTTTAAGTAACGCTTAGCTGTACACACTGTTGGGTCAGCGCTAATCCGTCGGTTGTTCATTCGTCTCCGCTACATTCTTCATTCACAATCTGAGCTTAATCCTATGACTCACATTCTCCATTTAGATGCAAGTCCGCGTGGCGATCGCTCCATCTCCCGCACGCTCTCTAAAGAGTTCATTAACCAGTGGAAAACCATTCATCCCAACGACACCATCACCTACCGTGATATTGGGCACTACCCTGTTCCTTTTGTGAGCGAAGACTGGATCGCTGCTGCATTTACTCCATCCGATCAACATACCCCTGAATTAGCCGCTGCAATTCAGATTTCCGATGAGTTGATCGATGAGTTCTTAGCAGCCGATCGCTACGTTCTCAGTATCCCTATGTATAACTTCAGCATTCCTGCCAACTTCAAAGCTTATCTTGACCAGATTGTGCGAGCAGGACGTACATTCTCCGTTGATGAAACAGGTTACAAGGGACTGGTTCACAACAAGGAAATGACGATCATTATGGCGCAGGGAGGAGCCTACCCCGAAGGTAGCCCAACCCATGCCTATGATTTACAAACACCCTATCTAAAACTCATTTTTGGGTTTATTGGGATAACGGATATCGAGTTTATCTATGCCGATAGCCTAAATATGGGGGATGAAGCCCGTGAGTTGGCGATCGCTAGCGCGCAATCTGCCTTAAAAGCAGCGATCGCGCATTAACTATCATCACTTTTTGGGTAGCTAAAGGTTTTTGAGGTCATGGGTGATGCTAGATCCACTGGTCGTAGGTACCAATGAAGACACTCATCAGGTAACCGCCATCATTTCTCACCTCATTCGACTCTTGCACATTCACAGGAGCATTCCATGGCTTGTCAACACCTGAACGAACTGACGCTCGAGACTATGATTTCAAAGGCCAACTACCCGGTA
This sequence comes from Nodosilinea sp. LEGE 07298, assembly GCF_015207265.1. Classification (GTDB taxonomy): domain Bacteria; phylum Cyanobacteriota; class Cyanobacteriia; order Phormidesmidales; family Phormidesmidaceae; genus Nodosilinea. Next base: position 2,561 of record NZ_JADEXE010000482.1, read on the forward strand.
TTTCGCTGTGAGGAATGCCTTCGGGTTAACGGTCGCTGGGTTCACTTGAGAATTTGTCAAACCTGCGGCAAAATGCTGTGCTGCGACTCGTCTAAAAATCAACACGCCCGCCGTCACTATGAAGAGAGCGGACACGCAGTGATCAGTTCAGCCGAATTGGGAGAACAATGGCTGTGGTGTTTTGCCGACGAACAACAGAAGACCTATTGATCACGCCCCCTTTTTCTACTCGCGAGGAAACCATGATGTCGAATCAACCTGCTCCAACGGATATTTGGCCGAGTTTACCCTTAGACGCATGGCAGGATACCTATGCCACCCTGCACATGTGGACGCAAATTAAGTAGGGAGTTTGAATTAAACGTAAGATGGGAGGGTTAACTAGAAAGCCCCCTTATGCCCGCCCCATTGCGTATCATTTTGACCGAGGAGGAAGACCGTACCTTAAGTGAACTGCGGCAAGCTCAGACAGTTCCTTATCGGACCCGTGACCGTGCGCATATGCTGCGCTTGAATGCTCAAGGGCTGAACGTGCCTGCTA
>NZ_JADEXE010000483.1 GCF_015207265.1 Nodosilinea sp. LEGE 07298
GGCCTGGGTTGCCGCCAGCCCTACCCCGGGGTTAAATCTGCGGCTGGGCCTACAGTACGACGATCGCTTTGGGGCCAATGTGCTGCTGCAAACGGGCTTTAGCTGGGGCGGTTCTGCACCTAGATCGGCGGCGGCAGGGTTAGGGCTGAACCAGCCGATTCAGCGCACCATGGGCATTACCGTAGGCACCGACGCTCAAACTCAGGCAGCGATCGACCCCGACTCCAACCAGATCTATCGGTTTTACCACGTGCAGCCCGGTGCCAATGCTGGCGATGGTACCGCCGCCGCCCCCTATGGCGCGATCGATCCGGCATTAGGCGCGGCCAGCATAGGCGATCGCGTCTACGTTCAGCCAGGTCATTTGGCCAGCGGTTTTACCATTCCCACCGGGGTGCAGGTCTTGTCTACCGGGCCAGTGCAGCCCCTGCGTACCCAGTTGGGCATTCTGGCGCTGCCGGGTTCTGGCAGTGGCCTGCTGCCCTCCGTGCCCGGTACCGTAGTCATGGGCGATGACAGCCTGCTGTCAGGGTTTGCTATAGCCCCAGACCCCGATCAGGATGGCATCCAGGCCAATGAGGTCAGGTCTGTGACGATTTTAGACAACCAAATTCTCGCAGCTCGCAACGGCATTTTGCTAAACCAGGTCAGTGGGAATGTAGCGATTCGCCGCAACCAAATCCAGTCGGCCAGCCAAAACGGCATCTTGCTCAATCTCTCTGGGCAAACCATAGACACCGCTGACCTCAGCAACAACGATATTCACAGTGCCCTGGGCGATGGTCTACTGGTGCGAGCCGCTGACGGCAGCCAGATCAACACCCTACAGCTGAGCCAGAACCGCATTCGCAGCGCTGGCGAAAATGGCCTCACCGTGCTGAGCGAAACCAACAGCCGCGTCGGTACGGTAGCGATCGCTCAAACTCAGATTACGGCCTCTGGCGAAAATGGCGTACTGGTAATAGCCGATTCTGGTGGCCGAATTGACCACGTTGCGCTCAACCAGCTCAGTCTCGGCACTACCGGCACCAACGGCGTGCTGCTCCTGGCTGATGACGGTAGCACCATCGCCGCCGCGACCGTTGTCGGGGTAGACGTAGAGCAAAGTCAGGCCAATGGGGTGCTGGTACTAGTCGGCAACAGCAGCCACATTGGCCCAGTTGACCTGGCGCACATTCAGGTGGGGGCGACCGCAGAAAACGGGTTAGCCATATTGGCCCAGGGCGACAGCCGCCTCGGCCCGCTAACCCTACGCCAAATCGACCTGGGCCAGGTGGAAAGCAACGGGGTGCTGGTGCTAGCCGACGCCAACAGCACCCTGGCCGATACCACTATAGACGCCGTCACGATTCGATCGGCTGGGGCTAACGGGCTGCTAATTTTGGGCCAAAACGGCTCTAGCTTGGCGGCGGCAACCGTAACTGACCTAACGGTAGGTAGCGCTGGTGCCAACGGCCTGGTGCTAATCGCCGATCGCGGCTCCCAGATCGCCACCGCCGTGCTAAGCGCCCCCCAGGTCGCCAGCGCAGGCGAAAATGGGGTGCTGGTGCTGGCCGACAACAGCAGCCAGATCGCGACGGTTACCCTGGATGGCGGCGACATTCAACGGGCTAATCAAAATGGTCTGCTGCTGCTGGCCAATAACGGCAGCCAAATCCAAACTCTGGCAGTCACGAATACGACGGTGGGTGAGGCGGCGGCGACTGGGAGTGCGATCGCAGCCAACGTCATTCTCATTCTGGCCGACCAGGGCAGCCGCATAGAGACCGCGAATATAGAGAATAACCAGCTAACTGGGGTAGGGGCTACGGGCATTCAGGCGATCGCCAACGGGCAAAGCCAGCTGGGTACCGTTCGCGTTAGCGGCAATCAGCTTCAGTCGATGGGTGGTGGCGGCGTTTTGGTGCTGGCCGAGGGTCAAAGCCAAATTAGCCAGGCCAACATTACCGGCAACCAGCTTCAGGCAATTGGCCGCGAAGGCATTCAGGTACTGACCGATAGTGAAGGGCAAATTCAATCTCTCCAGATTGCGGCCAACCAAATTAGTCAAACTACCGGCAGCGGCATTCAGGTCTTCGCGGCCAACCAGGGGAAAATCGAGGCCACCCAAATTAGCGCCAATACCCTTGACAGCATTGGTCAAGACGGTATCGTTGCCTTTGCCGAAACCGGTGGGCAACTGGCTAGCGTCACCCTTGATAGTAATCAGGTCAGCCAGGTGGCCCAAGACGGTCTGCGCGTCTTTGCCACCAACGGCGGTACCGTAAACCGGGCCGATCTGGTCAATAACCAAACCCAAGGGGTTGGCAATACCGGTATCTTTGGTTTTGCCGATGGCACCGGCCAGCTTTCTACCCTCACCGTGGTGGGCAACCAAATTCAGGGGTCTGGCAACCAGGCGCTAGAGCTGGGCAACGAGTCGGCCCAGCCCCTCTGTGCCCAAGTCAGCAATAACCAAAGCATTGATACGACAAACTTTGACGCTAATTTGTTTGCCAATGGGGGCAGCACGCTGCAAGTGGTCGACTTACCCCAGCTCAACGCGCTAAACAACGGCACCTTTACCCAGGTCAACAACGCTGGGGCCACCGCCGGTAGCCAGGGCAATCCGCCCTGCCCCTGATCGCTCGCGATGGGCTTATCCCGCCTGAGTTGCGCTGCGAATACAGCGACCAATGTTGGTGTCGATTTTGAGAATGTGGCTGGTCAACCAGTCGACCAGCTGCTGATAAATTTCTTCGGCTACGGCCTCGCTGGCGTCGCTGGCTTTGTAGCGATCGTGCAGGTGGCCAAAGGTTTCGATAAAGGTGGCGTGGGCCTGCTGATTGACCTCAGCGATCGGACACTTGTGCTTGGCGGCACAGGCTTCTTCGTGCTCGAAGTGCCACTCGGCGTAGAACTTGAGAAAGGAGAAGAGCTTTTTAATCGCGGTAGCGCCTTTGTGGTGAGCGATCGCCAAGCCTAAATCATTCACAGCGGCAATCAGCTCTTTGTGGTGGGCGTCGATCATGGGTACGCCAGTGCTGAGGGAGTCGTCCCAGGTGAAGGTCTGGATGGTGGCTGTAGGGTTCATGGGGAGTGGGGGAG
>NZ_JADEXE010000484.1 GCF_015207265.1 Nodosilinea sp. LEGE 07298
GGGGTAGGGTCGGTAAGTATAGCGCTGGCCAACTCGCTTAAGTCATAGCTGATCAGAATCCTTCGCGATCGCCCCGTGGATAGGGCCACAGCGCCTCAGGCATCGCTCCAGGGTAACACCGATAGCCCTGCTGCAAGTAGGGGAAAAGACCCCTTTACAAGCGCCTTATCCCGGTAGGGCAAAGGCGCTTTGTTTCACCAGGCAAAACGGCCCCATCTTTGGCCCCCAGGTAGTTTTTCCGGTCTCAGGGTCGATGCCGCAATCGTTCATTTGAAACACCAGCGGGCTGCCGGGGGCAGACGACTCGGGGCCAATGTCAAACGCCAGCCGCACGTAGGAGGTAACGCCATTGGCAGTAAACGTGCACAGGCTATCGCCGGGCAGCCGAGCGCTGTAGGTTTGACCATCGGGCTGGCACTCAATGGTTACCCCACAGGTGGGGATGTCGATCAAGTCTTGACGGCTAAGACTGGCCAGGCGCTCAGGTTCGGTAGCACCGCCCAGGTAGGCGCTCGGGTCTGACAGAGCGTAGTACTGCCCCCAAAGGCCGTTCTTTTTTGTCGTCAGGTGCAGAATGCGCTGCCGGTAGGGTGGCTTGCCGGAGGTGACGCTAATTTGCTCAATAAAAAGGCCGTAGCCTTCGCCAAAGAAATGCTGAGGCAAAGGCCGTTGCCACAGCCTCAGGTGTAGGTACCAGGCCGGATCAGCCAGAGATTGGGGTCGGTTATCAAACTCTCCGGCCAGGGCGGTGGCCAACTGATGTAGCTGGGCCTCAGTCATAGGCTTGCCTGCATTGCTTCAGCCCTGATGCTACCGGAAAGTGGGCTCGTTTTCAGGTGATTTACTTGAGCAGGGGTACCCCACTGGGCGGTGTAAAGGTCATACTGGCGGGGGTAATCGAATCGGCGTCTACCCCTATCAAAATAGCTTCAGTAGAGGTTTGGCCTAGGGGCGTGTTGACTTGCACGTGGGTATCGGCCCCCACCTGCACAAAACTCAAGAAGGGCAGCAGGTCGCCATCGGCAAACAGAGGCTGGGCGGCAATCATACTAAAATCGAGCCGATCGCCCTCGGCGGCATTGAAATCGAGGATGTTATCGGCTGTCGCACTACTACCGCCGACCAGCGGGTAGGCCCCTGGGCTATTGAGCCGAAAGACATCGGCCCCAGACCCGCCAACTAGCGTGTTGGCCCCGCCGCCACCGTAGAGAATGTCGTTGCCAGTGCCACCCACCAGCAGGTCGTCACCGACCCCGCCCTCGATCGCATCATTGCCAGCACCACCAAACAGCCCATTATCACCAGCCCCGCCCACCAGAGTATCGTTGCCCTCGCCACCAAAGGCCAGGTTTTGGCCTCGGCTAGTCAAAATCAGGTCGTCGCTGCCAAACCCAAATAGGGCATTGTCGGCAGCGGTGCCAATCAAAAAGTTTTTGCCGCTGGTGCCTTCGACCAGGTGAAAGGTGCGCGAGAATGACTCAGTGCTGGCTGTGCCTGACCCACCTAAGCCACCTGGTGCTGCCGTAAACAGCCCATCGAGCGCCGTCGAAAAGAGATTTATCGGGTCGCTTACGGTGGTCAAGCTACCCTCAGCCAGATTGAACTGATACAGCCCTGGGCTGCTAGCTGAGCGACCGTAGAAAAAGACAGTGTCTACGGTCGCGATCGCGGCCCCTACGGGCAGGGGCAGTGCGCCTGAACTAAGACCCGTAGCACTATCGGCGATATCTTCGGCCTCAGCGCTGACCAACTCCACTGACCCGACGGGTTCCGAAACGACAGAGGTTTCTGCTGGAGGCGTACCCTCAACATTATTGACATCTAAATCACTGGAATCTAGATCGCCGGGAGCTGGGTCATCGCCGGGAGCTGGATCATCATAGATCACACGCCCTGGTGCAGCGGGAGTTTTAGACGGGGGAACAAATAGGTCAGTCATGGCAACACAGGGACGAACAGCATGGCTTCAAGTCTGGGCCATCATTTACCGAAGCTTTAGCAATGGACACCAGCATCTATTCCTGATTCTGACGCTGGCGCACAAATCCGGAAATTTTTGCTTGGTAGCATCACGAACAATTTAAGCAATGGCAAATGCGATCAAGATTACGTAAATCTACGGTGAAGCGTATGTTACATCTTTGAGGGGTCACACTACCCAATTTGCAAAGGAATCGCAAAACTGAGGCAGGGTGAGTCTGTGAATGCCCTGGGTCGCCATCGCCCGATCGGCCGCCGTGTTATAGCCCCAGTCGGCCAAAAATAGCCCAACATCGCCAAGGTCTGGCTGGCGCTGAACTGCCTGCAAAGCCTTGAGCCGGTCTTCTACAAACCAGATGGTTTGTTCTGGCTTAGACGACTTCAGCAGCCGCAAGGTTTCGTACTTGGGTCGTTTGACCTCTTTGCCCAAAATGCGATCGCCCGGATCTGGCCCCAATGGCCCATCGCTCGGCAGAGCCATACCCCCCTGGGCGAGTAATTGCTGAATAAATCGCCCTTCTTTGGTAGAAATGATTACCAGCTCAACACCGTCTGCGATCGCCTGCCGCAGACGATCGATCACACCGGGGTAGAACCGCTGGTAGCTAAGCCAGTCGTCGATATTGGTATGAATCCAGCGATCGCGCACGCTATCAACCGCCTGCCCCAAAGTGGCAGGTTCCACCTTGCCCTGCTCTAGCAGCTGCGGCACAAGCTCAGACCAGCGCTCCAAAATCTCCTGGTCAGCGACCTCATTCATCAGCCCGTAGAGCACCAGCGGCATCTCCCAGCCCGTTTCTACCACCGGGCGCAGCGGGTAAAATCGCTCCGCCAACCCCTCCGGCGGCGCTCCCGCACTCGGCTCAAACACATCGGTATAGGCCCGCCATGCAGTTTGAAAATACTCCCGCAGCCCGTCGCAGACCACACCGTCAAAATCGAGCGCCAGAATATCGGGGGAAGCCATGGGAGTATGGGTTTAAGGTGTCAGGTTTAAGGTATCAGGTGTCGGGTGTAAGGTGTCAGGTTCTGCCTTAGACCTTACACCTCGAACCTTGAACCCAAAACTCACCCACCCCCTTTCTCCCTACGGGAGACGCT
>NZ_JADEXE010000067.1 GCF_015207265.1 Nodosilinea sp. LEGE 07298
CCACCAGGGTAGTAGCCACCGCCACCAGGAGCATAGGTGCGAGGGGTAGGGCTCATCCGAGGCGCTGGAGCCCGAAAGCTACCGCCGCCAATGCGTCCACCCGCCGCCGCCCAGGCACCATCGGCAGTGCCAAACACCAAAACCAGGGCCAAAACAGCGGCCATCAGGGGCTTGAGAATCGGCTTTAGGCGTTGAAAGAGTTGTTTAACCATCGAGTACAACCGGAATGCTAACGTGGAGTGCTTTATGTCTTTAATTTAACGCGAAGTGCTGTAGCTGCTGCTGCCAAAAGACCTAAATTGATGGCGGAAACCCGTACCAAAAGCCGCTAGGGGCCGTCATCAATTGTCAGCCACGAATAAGAGGGGTTCAACCCCTAGCCTATTGATTAGCTCAGGCGTGGCAAAGATGATTTTTCAGGCCTTTGAGCCAGAATTGATGACACGCCCTAACCGCCGCCCACGATGGTAACAATCTCTAGTTTGTCATTGGGGCGCAGGCGAGTGGTCTCCCACAGCTGCCGGTGAAGAATTTCGCCATTGTACTCCACCGCCACCAGGCGCGGGTTCAGGCCCAGAGACTGGAGAAAAGCAGGCAATAGAGTGTCAGCGGTACAGGGTTGCGATGCTCCATTCACGAGGATATGAAAGGAATCGGTAGTAGGGTCGACCATAACGCGAAATAAGGATGAGAGGAAATCATTAACCGATTGGGGCCGCGACAGTGTGAAAGGTGTGGCGGTGGTTAGTTTGGGCCGCAAAGTATTGGGCAATTAGAGTAGGGTTTTCGGCCTCAATAATGGCCCGCACTATGGCCACTCGCTCAGCCCCAACCTGCAACACTTCGCTCAAGTTTTCGGTGTTGATGCCGCCGATCGCATACCAGGGCACCGTGGCATGCTCGGCGGCATAGCGCACGTACTCTAGGCCAGCAGCAGCTTTGCCCGGTTTTGTTGGGGTAGCGTATACTGGGCCAACGCCAATGTAGTCAGCCCCTTCAGCGATTGCGCGCTGCATTTCGTCGGGGTTCGTGGTTGAGCGGCCAATAATGCGCTGGCTGCCCAGGATTTGGCGGGCGGTAGCAATGGGTAAGTCGGTTTGCCCCAGGTGCACGCCGTCGGCCTCGACGGCCAGAGCCAGATCAACGCGATCGTTGATCAAAAACAATGCTCCGTAGCGGTGGCACAGGTCTTTGAGCTGCTGGGCCAGCTCTAGTCGCAGGTGGTCGTCAGTGTGCTTGTCGCGGTACTGCACCAGGGCAATTCCCCCCTGCAACGCCGCTTCGACGATAGGCAGCAGGCGATCGCTGGGGGATGTCACCAGGTAGGTTAACCCCTGGCGCAGTCGCTGCAGCCGGTGCCCGCCAAGAATTTCGCTTTCCAGCGCATAGACCTGGTAGCGCATGGCTTTGCTGCCCGCTGCCAGGTCGCTGTGGTAGAGCTTGCCATATTCCTCTAGCGCCCGCAGAGCCTCCTGCACTCGGCAAAAGTTAGCCTGCAGCACTGCCGTTACACTGGTGCGTTCAGCTTCCTGAGGGTGGGTAAGGGCCGTGCCGGGGTCACCGGGGGTATCGCGACACAGGCGCAGCTCAGGGGTATGCCACTGGGCCAGGGTTTGCCGCAGATGCTTGAGCCGCTCGGTTTGGCCTGAGTTATTCAGCCCAAAGCGGCACCATTCTTCAATAATTCGCAATCCCTCGCGGGCTCGATCCAGGTTGGCATCGAGAATGCGGTAGACAGCAGCATCGGCAGGGCTGGGCAGGGCTGGCAGCCCGGTCAACTCCGGCATAAAAACGGCACAAGACAGAACTCCCACATCCTATCAGGCCAGGGAGCTATCGGGCATAGCCAGGTGAGAGGGCCAGTAGGGGGCTCCTAGGGGCTACTTTTGCTGCTGCAAAATTTGCTGAATGCCCTCCACTGACGGATCAGACCGCCAGGTATCAAAGGCCTTCCAGCCAATGAAGACAACCGCTGCTAGGGCCGCGATCGCCACTAGGGTTGAAAAAAACTGCTTTACAGAATCACTAGAGTCGTCGAGACGCATAAACCACTCCACGAACAACAATAACGGTCAGAAAGCGGTAAATTCACGAGTGTAGCTAATCACCACTACTGTAGTAACCATTAATCTCTGTATACCCCACGAGTAGCCATTCTATGTCAAAAGCTCATAGCTACTGATGCAGCCTGTAGGACCATGGTGTTGTCACAGCCAGAATAATCAGATTATCTGGCTCAGCCACATTATTCAGCTCATGAACAACAGTTCGATAGGTGCTCACCAACGCTTCCCGCTACTTTTCAGAGGGGGCCAGGCGCTTTTTGAGAGAGTCGGCTCGACGACGGGAGGTTGTGTTTTTAGGCTCTAAGGCCATTGCGGTTTCGTACATCTCCAGAGCCTGGGTCGTGAGCTGCTTACGCTCATAGCTGTGGCCCAGGTTGTTGAGGGCCGTGACGTACTCAGGCGATATTTTCAGCGCTTCTTTATAGTTGCGAATCGCCAGGTCGTACTGCTCTTGGGCAAAGTAGGAGTAGCCCAGGGCGTTGTAAACTACGGCGGCATTTTCGGCTTCGTCATCGCCCAGCTGTTTAATGGCCTGCTGCAGGTACAGGGCCGCCTGGGTGTAGAGCTTTTTGTCGAGCAGCAGGCTGCCCAGCTCGTAGTATTCCTGGGCAGTGCCCTTTTCTTTGGTCAGGCGCGACTGCAGCCGCCCCAGGGTGCTCTCAATGCGGCGGGTCTTGATCACCTGGCGCACCACAAAAAAGGCGGCAACGCTCAGCAAGGCCAGCAGAATACCTAGGTATATTAGGAGCAGGTTGCTGTTTTCCATCTGGTCTTCGTTTCGCTCTTGAGGTCCAAACCTATCTTGCCATGGCTAGGGCAACCCCCAGAAAGTTGCTCGATCTTCTAGCCAGCCATTTTGATGCCACTGAACTACGGTTTCACTAATTAGAGTGCGCAGATCGGTGTACTGAGTGCCTTTAGGCAACGCGATCGCCAGCGGCTCTGCCGAGAGCAGGCTGGGCACCAGGTAATACCCCTCGTAGTCTTGCTGCCAGCCCGTCAGCACCGTTACATCTCCGGCGAAGCCATCTATCTGGCCGCTGCCGAGACGGCTGAGGGCTTCCTGATAACTGTATAGGGGCAGCAGGGGCGTCTGGGGCAGCAGGTAGCGTACGACCGCTACGGTACTAGACCCCTGTAAGACTCCCACCCGTCGCCGCTGCAGGTCTTCCAGACGCTGGTACTGGGGATCGCGTACCAGCACCCCGACTCCATCTAGGTAGTAGGGCGGGCTAAAGCTGACTAGGCGCTGTCGCCCTGGGGTTAGGGTCACCCCGGCGATCGCGACATCGACCCGATCTTCGAGGACCGCCGACAGGCGATCGCGGTTGGGCACCACCGTAAACTCAACGGCAGCCGGGTCGGCAAAAATTGCCGTGGCTAAACCCCGCGCAATGTCGATTTCGAGGCCGACCAAATTACCGTCGCGATCGCGAAAACTCAATGGTCGCCAGCCCTCTCGTACGCCCACCACTAAATGCCCACGGGCACGAATTGTGTCAAGCTCCGCAGCAAAAACTGGGAGCACAGCCAACTGTGCTCCCAGTGCCAAACCAAACCCAAACCAGTTCCACGCCATGGTGCTGCCGTGTCTACGCTACGACCGCCCCTACTAAATCAAATCCAGGTCCAAAAGTGGAGTTTTGCTTGACAGAAAAACTCTAGATTCCAAACTGGACTTGGCATAACGTCTAGGGCCAACCGCTATGCCTGGTTGGCAACTTCAACTACTTTGGCAAACCCATCAGGGTCTAGCACAGCCATTTGGGCCAGCATTTTGCGGTTTAGATCGATATTGGCCTTCTTAAGCTGACCAGTGAGTTGGCTGTAGCTCAACCCGTGCATCCGAGAAGCCGCATTAATACGAGTGATCCAAAGGCGACGAAAATCGCGCTTGCGGTTGCGGCGATCGCGATAGGCATACCGCAGCGCCTTCATCACCTGCTGATTGGCGGTGCGAAATAGCTTAGAGTGCGATCCTCTAAACCCTTTAGCCAACTTGAGAACTTTGTTGCGGCGCTTGCGTGCTACGTTGCCGCGCTTGACACGTGCCATGACTGTTTAACCCTTGGAACTAGTGAAATTTCAAAGTAACTATCAACTGTCTGAGTCGCCCCAACCTAGAGGTAGGGCAACATTAGCTCCACGTTGGGAGCATCTTCTTCTGACACCACAACAGCTTTAGACAGCCGAGAGCGACGTTCAGCATTTTTGTGCTGCAACAGGTGATTCTTAAACGCCTTACGACGCATGATTTTGCCGCTGCCACTGCGACGAAAGCGCTTAGCGGCAGCTTTGCGAGACTTAAGCTTGGGCATGGTTACCACAATTTCGACACAGTCTTAGACTATATCATGTGTGCTCCGCAATCGCAGAAGGAAAATCAATTAAGGATGCCGCTTACGGCTCCCTTGAAACCGAGCGCCGGGGTTAGGGCCAATGTCTTAGCAATTTTTTTGTTGAAAGGGTTGTCAAGATTACCCACTTATCGTTAGTATAAGTTCTGCGCGTAATCCTCAGTAGCTCAGTGGTAGAGCGGTCGGCTGTTAACCGATTGGTCGTAGGTTCGAATCCTACCTGGGGAGTTTTAATGTTGCCAAGTGTGTAATACGTGAAGCTGTGTAGCCGCTTTGCATGGTCTGCGAGCGTTTGCAGAACAGGAGTTTTGTCTGCTCTGAGTTAAGTACGCATCTTATTTTTATCGACTGATTCGGATTGCTGTGCCGAGCCCCGTTCAGGATCCGTAGATCCCCTACGGATAGACCTCTGAGCCCGAGCCCTGCGCAGTACAGCTTGCTCTGGCTATAGCTACGGCAGGCTTTCGCTAGCCTTTAAATCTAAAGAAAAGCTTAAGCTCCGCAGGCTGCGGCCTATTTACTGAGGAAATCTAAAGCTTCTGCTTATAATTTATCGAGGAATTGTATTATTCCGACACGGCTCTTTACGTTTGAATGCTAGGCTACTCAAAGCTTTGCAATTTGTTTCTGTCTGGGCTGGTGTTTTTTCGGGTCGTCAAGTTTAGTTGGTAATGCCTCGTATTCTCGTCATTGATGATGATCCGGCGATCGCGGAGCTTGTTTCCGTCAATTTGGAAATGGCAGGCTACGACGTCAACCAAGCCGGAGATGGTATTAAAGGTCAGGCTCTGGCGGTGCAGCTGCTGCCAGATCTGATTATGCTCGACCTAATGCTGCCCAAGGTCGACGGGTTAACGGTGTGTCAGCGCATTCGCCGCGATCGCCGCACCGCTGATATACCCGTGTTAATGCTGACAGCCCTGGGACAAACCCAGGATAAGGTCGACGGCTTTAATGCCGGAGCCGATGACTACTTGACCAAGCCTTTCGAGCTAGACGAAATGTTGGCTCGAGTGCGCGCCCTGCTGCGCCGTACCGATCGCATTCCCCAGGCGGCCAAGCACAGCGAAATTCTCAACTACGGTCCCCTCACCCTGATTCCAGAGCGCTACGAAGCAATCTGGTTTGATGGCACCGTAAGACTTACCCATCTGGAATTTGAGCTATTGCACTGTTTGCTTCAGCGCCATGGGCAGACCGTGTCTCCTAGCCAGATTTTGCAGGAGGTTTGGGGCTACGAGCCCAACGACGACATTGAAACGATTCGTGTGCACGTGCGGCACCTGCGCACCAAGCTAGAGCCCGATCCCCGGCATCCAAAATTTATTAAAACTGTCTATGGTGCCGGGTACTGTCTAGAACTACCCGCTGTAGTTGTCGAATCGTAAACGATGCGTAGGCCTCTGTTCTCCGGGGGCTAGGGAGCAGGGGGGCTAGTGAGCCAAAATTCGGAATGGTGGTCATACTTCAGCCGTCGGGTACTAGAGCAAGCGGCAGAAAGGCTTCAAGACTTTCTGCCGACTGGGTGGTTTAGGCCAAACTTAATTAGCGGAAAGCTGAATGGTGCCGCTATCGAAAGCTAGATCGATAAACAAGTCACCGTCTTGGAAGAAGTAGGTGCCTGAGTTGCCGAGGGCCTGAACAAATTCATTGCCAATGGAGCCTTCAGGGCAGGCCGCTAATGTTGTAGCAATGGGGGAAACCTCAAGGCTGCGATCGTCTGTTGTCGAAAACTGGCCTCGCCCCCGGTTACAATCGGCCCGAACCAGCAAGGTGCCGTCTTCTAAAAATTCGGCAGTATAGTGCTCAGGCTGATCGGGCACTAGCAACGTGTCGTCACTCATTTGAATTTGCTGGAGCCTCCATAAGGTACCAACTAAAGCCGGAGTCGGGGTGCTCGAAAACTGCATGGTACCGCTATCAAAGGTCAGATCAATAAACAAATCCTCGTTCTGAAAAAAATAGAAGTTGGCATTATCCATCGCCTGCAAAAATTGAGGGCTAATGCTGCTCTCAGGACAGGCGACTAACGTAGTCGGGCCTAAATCTACCGAAACTCGCCCATCGGCGGCGGCGGTAAACTCACCAATGGCCCGGTTACAGTCAGCTCGCACAAATACCTGCCCGTCATCGGTAAACTCAGCGGTGTAGTTTTGCGGCGGGTCGGCGGTTAATAGGGTGCCGTCGTTCATCTGAATTTGCTGGAGCTCCCAAACGCTACCGGTTAGAGGCGGCACCCCAGGACCTGTAGACGGGGTAACGCAGGCCGTAGCCCCCATGAGGACTGTAGAGGCTGCCGTGATGACCGCAGCGGAGCGAGATAAAGCCATAAAATCACCAAACGTTTTAAACAAGCCAGTAGGTTGATTGAGCCTCAGAGCTACCAATAGGGCAGGCACTGCTCAGTTAGCGGTCCACTGCCATACCCGCCCAAATGGGCATTAATCCTGGCTTTCTTAAGCTTAGAACGACTCAATGCCAGCTCACGAACGCTACATTTTGAGCGAATTGCAAGCCTCATAATAATTGCAATATCATCTAAAAAACGTCAACTCATAAGTTGTAAAGTCATATTTTTTAACGTGCTTATTCCTGGCGTTAGCGAAAATTCAAAGAATATTAAATCCTATAGTTTTCATATTTTTATGTGCGTCGGCTCATGCCAAGTTTTGTTTGAATATTTTCAAGTGATCGGATTAGTGTAGGGCAATCCTCTGCAAGACACCTATTTCAACTGAGAATTCCTCAGTTGGATTTTGGATCGAACCTTCAAGCTGTGCGCTTGTGGGGGAGCCGACAGCGTATATAGCGGGGCAAAATGGCTACGTTCCGATGGATGTCACTTTCCTGTCATATTTGCCTCTGATTTTGAAGGAACAGGTTCCTTTCTAGGAGGGTTTTATGAATTGGCAGGCTATCTTGCACTGGCTGTACGTGGCTGGTATGGCGATCGGAGCGCTACATTTTTGGTCGCTCAGCCGTAACCCCAAGGGAGTGCCGCAGTACGAATATTTAGTGGCCATCTTTATCCCGATCTGGTCGGGGCTGGCTTATATGGCTATGGCCCTGGACCAGGGTAAAGTCGAAGCGGCAGGACAATTGGCTCACTATGCCCGTTATTTGGACTGGATTGTAACGACTCCTTTGCTGCTGCTGGCGCTTGCCTGGACAGCAATGCAGTTTATGCATAAGAAGGATTGGCCCCTGATTGGGACCTTGATGGGCACCCAGGTGGTGGTGATTGGAACCGGCCTGATTGCCGACTTGTCTGAGCGGACTGAGGTGCGCTACCTGTGGTACTTCTGCGGGGTAGCCGCTTTTCTCGTGGTGCTGTGGGGGATTTGGAATCCACTGCGTGCCAAAACCCGATCGCAGGGGCAGGGGTTGTCTGACTTATATGACAAACTGCTGATATATTTTACGGTGCTGTGGATTGGCTACCCTACGGTGTGGATTATTGGCCCTTCTGGAGTGGGGCTAATTAACCAAACGACCGACACGCTGCTGTTTTGCATCCTGCCCTTTTTCTCTAAAGTTGGCTTTAGCTTTTTGGATTTGCACGGATTGCGATCGCTTCAAGCCCCAGACATCGCCAGTCAGACCGATCAAGCTGTGGGGTCTACCTTCAGTATATGGGGCATTCCCATTGTGCTGGGGCCGTCTCGGCGCAGGGGCTCGCGCTATGCATTTAGAAATTCTCGCTAGCTAACCTGTTAGAACAGGCTGGGGAGAAAATCCAAGCCGCTTGAGGGGGCGATCGCAACGGAGTACTTAATGGAAGTATGGGCCAAAAAATTGCCCTAGTTGCGGAGGCGATCGCTTTTCGAGAGTTTCAATAATGCCTAAGCAACGCGCCAAAATCTACTACTCTAAGCGCTGGTTAAGCGAATAATTGCAAGATGCAGTAACTAGCTTAGAGCTGTCACTTTCTGGTCATGTTTGACCGCAAGGCTAAGGGTGAGTGAATTAGAGGGAATGGATGAGAAATCTGTTAATGCAGAACCCGATCGCGATCGCTACCGCCTGGATTGGCGTTTACCTGCTCATCATTCTGTCCCCGCTGCTGATTTTGCTGCTGTATCCGGCGTCGCCGGGGCGAGGGTTTTGGCTAGAGTTCTCCGTTGCCCTAGGCTTCATCGGCCTGGCTATGATGGTGCTGCAGTTTGCCCTGACTGCCCGTATTCGCACCATTGAGGCTGCCTACGGCATCGACATCATTTTGCAGTTCCATCGCTACACCTCTATCGTGGCGTTTCTGCTGATTTTGGTGCATCCCGTCATTCTGTTTGTGAATGATCCGGAGACTCTGCAACTGCTGAACTTTTTTGAAGCGCCCTGGCGGGCAAGAGCGGCGGTAGTGGCTACCCTCGCTCTAACGCTGCTGATTGTGACTGCCATTTGGCGGGAGAAGCTACATATTCCCTACGAACCCTGGCGGATCTGGCACGGCATTTTTGCAGTGACTGCCGTAGGTTTGGGATTGGTCCATGCCTTTGGGGTCGGCAACTACCTGAGCCTGTTCTGGAAGAGCGTACTGTGGGCTCTGTTTGGGCTGGTGGCCCTGTGGCTGCTGGTTTTTGTGCGCCTGGTCAAACCCTGGCAGATGACCCAGCATCCCTACCTGGTGGAAGAGGTGGTGCCGGAACGAGGCAATGTGTGGACTCTGGTGCTAAGACCTAGGGGGCATGAGGGGTTGACCTTTCAGTCGGGGCAGTTTGCCTGGCTCACCCTGAGAATTTCTCCCTTCCGCATGCGGGAACATCCCTTTTCGATAGCCTCTAGCACCGAGAAGTTGGACTGTCTGGAGTTTGGCATTAAGTCCGTCGGCGATTTTACCAGCCGGATCAAAGATGTGGAACCGGGTACGGTCGCCTATCTGGATGGCCCCTATGGGGTCTTCACGATTGATCGCTATTGGGATTCTGCGGGATTCGTCATGATTGCCGGAGGCATCGGCATTACGCCGATTATGAGCATGGTGCGCACCGCCGCCGATCGCAAAGACGACCGCCCTTTTCTGCTGATCTACGCCAGTCGCTCCTGGGAAGACATTACCTACCGGGAAGACCTGGAAGTCCTCAAAGACAAACTGGACCTAACTATTGTGCATGTGCTGCGGAAAGCTCCAGACGATTGGCAGGGAGAGACGGGATACGTCGATCAAGACCTGCTGGAGCGCTACATTCCGATCCATCGGGGGAGCCGTCATTACTTCATCTGTGCCGTCCCCAAAATGATGGATCAGGTAGAGCGAGCCCTTCACGATCTCAACGTGCCGGTAGACCACGTTCATATGGAACATTACAACCTGGTTTGAGGAGAGCTTAGCCATGCGTTACAGCATTATGTTGCAACTAGTCACAACCATTAGCGTAATTTTCGTTGCGGGTGCCGCCCTTTTCGCCTGGATTCAAAATCGCCAGATTGAACCCATTCAAGAGATGGGAATAAATCATGAATTCGATCGAAATTTGCTGATTTATTAACAAAAATTAGCTTGCTTAAAAAATAACAATAGTGAACTCCAATCACTACCGTTTGAGAGAGGTCACACCCAAGCGTAGTTTTTAGAATTTAATCACTTGCGGTGTGCTCGACTGCAGTGTGATCAACAAAAAATAAATGCATGACAGATTGTCGAGCGTAAAACCATAAAAACTCGTTAAAGAAAGTTTTACTGGTCAACCTAGTCAAAGTCAGGTATTTCAAAAACGATTGGAGAATACAATGGAAAGTCAGCAGAAGATATTTCTTTTTGCAGGTATTAGAAAAGCACATTTGGGCGCGATCGCCCTGGGAACTGTTCTCCTATTCGCTGTTGGCTGTGAAGGCACAAACCAGGCCAACCGACCGGCAGAGCAAGAAAATATCACGACGGAAGACGTTACAGAAATTTCGGAAGATGACCCTGCCATTGGAGAACTGGTCACAATTCGCAGCGGCGTAGCCGAAATCCTTGACGACAATGGGTTTGTCATGGCGGCGGCTGGCGGCGAATCGATCTTAATCGTCAACCCCACAGGCACGGTTTTTACCCCTCCCGATCAGGACATGCCGATTCAGGTCACGGGGACACTTGAAACCTTTACTGCTGCCGCTATCGAGCAGCAGTACGGCGTTACCCTAGACGCCAATCTCTATGGGGAATATGACCAGCAGCCCGTGATTATTGCCGAAAATTTTGCCCTGGCTCCCCGTCCCCAGGATTTTGTAGAGATTCCAGAAAATTACTTTGATGAAATCGTAGCGATTGAAGGCGACCTGCGCCCTCTAGAGAACACCCAAAACGCCTTCGCTCTATTCGAAGAAGGTTGGATCGACGATGTCGGTGTGTTGGTAATTAGCACCGATCAACTGGTCGATGTGGAGAGCCTGGAGGACGGCGAAAATATTGTGGTGACGGGTCAACCTCAGCCTATTGATGCAGCGACGCTGCAAGCGGCAAATCTAGGGTGGAATGACGCTCAAATTCAGGAATTCATCGCTCGCTATGAAAACCGCCCGGTGATTTTGGCTGAGGAGGTTTACCCCTCTGCAGTGCCGCCCCATCCGTCCCTTTAATCAACTGATGACTCAAGTTGGGCTTTTACGGGTTCATGAATGGTGTAGTGGGTCAGTCGCTGCACTGTCGCTGGTGAAATACCCAGCTCCTGGGCAATCAAGGTTTCGACTTGATCTAAGCGAGTTGTAGACAGTTCGATCTCCTGCCCACGAACCGCCAGGTCAACCGGTTTGACCTTTACTTGAGTTTTACCCTGGGTGCGGTCCACTCTGGCTTTAATCAGCCGAATGTCTTGTTCCTGAATGTCTGCGGGCAGAGTCGCCTGAAGCTGCTGAATACTGTCTACGGTTTGTTGAAGCGCCCGCTGGGTCAGCAACGACCCTATTAGCCAAAAGCCCAGCCCGACCGTAGGCAGCAGAAGCCAGAACCTGACCCCCAGGATTTGCAAAGGCTGTACCGACACACGTACCGACATGGGCGTTTCTCCACTCTCACCCCACAGTAGCGGCAGACAGCATACCCGCAATCTAGCCGGGGAAAGACGTGCTGGGTTACAGGCACACCGAACCCCACAAATAGCGACGAGTAGCTTTGCGAGGGTTAACCATGCCGGTTGATGTGCTGATTGTGGGGGCTGGACCCAGCGGGCTACTGCTGGCCTCGGTGCTGGCTCGCTACGGCGTTTCCCTGCGGCTGATCGACAAAAGCCCCCACCCTTCTCAGGCCAGTAAGGCGTTAAGCGTCTTTGCCCGCACGCTAGAAATTTTTGAACAACTGGGGATTGCTGAGGCCGCGATCGCAAAAGGTTGTCCCCTTTCAGATATTCAGCTCTATGCCCAGGGCAAGTCCCTGGCGCAGGTCTCCTTTCAGGGCATTGATTCTGCCTATCCCTTTGTGCTGTCTCTGCCCCAGTCGGAGACGGAAACCCTGCTGGAGTCTACCCTGGGGCCTTTAGGGGTGCAGGTTGAGCGATCGCTGACCTTTACCGACCTGACCCAAAGTGAAACGGGCGTTACCGCTACCCTGCGCGATGCCAGCGGGCAGGTAGAAACCTGCGAAGCAGCCTGGCTGATCGGTTGCGATGGAGCTGGCAGTACCGTGCGAGATGTCACCGGGCTGACCCGACCCAGCACCTCTCTGAATGCCACCTTTGACCTGGCTGATGTGCAGCTGGATTGGGATCTCTCCCCTGATTGCTTCCGGGTGTTTTACGGCAGCGATGGCGTAGCCGGAGTGATACCCCTGCCCCAGGATAATTACTGGCGGCTGATTGTGACGGTGCCACCGGAGGCAGAATCTCGCGCCGAGCCCGATCTGAGCTGGGTGGAGCAGGCTGTAGGGGGGCGATCGCACCGCCCTGTCCGCCTCAGCCAGCCGATCTGGAGCAGCCGCTTCAGCATTCGGCAGCGCATAGTCGACTCGGTGCGCCGGGGGCGGGTGCTGCTGGCTGGAGATGCCCTCTCTTCCCACAGTCCTCTGGGGGGACAGGGAATGAATACGGGATTGCAAGATGCCTATAACCTGGGCTGGAAGCTGGCCCTGGTGGTGCGAAACCAGGCCCAGGCAGCACTGCTCGATTCCTACGGGGCAGAACGGCTCCCCGTTTCCCGCGCCCTGTTGACTACCACCGCTTGGGGAACCCGATTTTTGATGACGCAAAACCCCATTCTGCAACCCATTCGCCGAGTCGCAATGGGGCTGGCATTTCGCTCTAACTGGGTGCGGCACCGCCTGGTCAGCACCTTATCTGAACTCACCGTCAACTACCGCGACAGCCCCATCGTGCAGGAAGGTGTTGGCACATTCACCCAGCTCAAAGTGGGCGATCGCGCTCCCGATGTGGTGTTGCAACAGGACAATCACCCCATTTGCCTGGTGCAGGTGTTGTCTCCCTGGCAATTTACCCTACTTCTCTTTGCGGCTGAAACGGCTGCCCCCCAGGACATGACCCGGTTAGTCCAGCTGGCCCAGGATGCGGCAGCCCAACATCCCGGATTAGTGACCGGGCAGGTGATTCAGCCAGCTATCGCTAGAGCAGACCCGCCACATCAGCCCCCCATCCTGCTCGATGTAGAGGGAGACGCCCATCGCCGCTATGGAGCGCAACAGCCATGCCTGTACCTGATCCGCCCGGATGGGCATATCGGCTATCGCAGCCAGTCCCTTGCCCTCGAACCCCTCAAAACCTACCTACACCATGTTTTGGGCCTGGAGCGCATTCCGAGTTTGGAGATTCATCATTCTGACAATTAACGGGTCTGGCATTGCCCTGAAAATAGACACGTCAAGGCCGAATCCAGAGTCTTGGCTCAAGCAGCGCTGCGAGTCTGACTCGCTTTTGAACCGGATGGAGCGAGCCATTCGCCTGCGTAAGGCAACTCCAGAATTGGGCTGGGGCAAATGGCAAAGTAGAAACTGGCGTGGGCTCATGCTGGTGGGTTTGTGGTGGGCCTAGCGCTTGGCCCAATGCTGGGATTGTTATCGTCTAAACCTCGCTAGCCCAAGACGCCATTTAAGGGCCAGTAAGATCTAACCCAGGCCAGAGGTGCGGCCCCCAGCGATCGCCTACGCTTCAAAACGACAGAGCTGGGTGGGTTAGATCCATGCGAATACTGCTAGTTGAGGATGATCCAGAGCAGTTAGAACCGTTACAGACCGCACTCTCCCAGGCTGGGCATATTGTGGACGGGCTGCAGGATGGGGACACAGCGCAGCGGATGCTCGCTCAGCGTGACTACGACCTGCTGATTTTAGACTGGATGCTGCCCCACGTCAGCGGCCTCAGCCTGTGCTGTCAGTACCGGGCCTTGGGGAAAACAGCCCCCGTGCTGATGCTGACCGCCAGAGACTCGACCGGTGATAAAGTAGCGAGTTTAGACGCCGGGGCCGACGATTATTTGGTCAAACCCACCGATTTAATCGAATTACTGGCGCGGGTGCGGGCCTTGGGACGACGACCATTGGCGTGCAAAAAAGCAACCTTGACCCTAGCCGATCTCACACTGCATTTAACCAAGCTGACGGTAGAACGAGGCGGCGCTTCTATTGAGTTGTCAAGCCGCGAATTTCAGCTAATGGAATATCTGCTGCGTCACCCCCACCAAGTGCTGTCGCGCGACCAGATAGAACAGGCGCTCTGGGCCTGGGGCGATGAGCCCGAAAGCAACGCCATTACCACCCTGGTGCGTCGCCTGCGCCATCGGCTCAGCCCCCTACAGGCCGCCGACTGGATTGAAACCATCTACGGCATGGGCTACCGTATTTGTCCCAATTCTTAAGCTGATTGAGATGTTCACTCACAGTCGCCGCAACCTAACCTGGTGGTTCACCCTGTCGATGGGCAGCATTTTGCTCATGTTTTCGGGAGTTGTTTACTATCAGCGGGTGGCCTATCAACTGGAGGCTGTTGACCGACTGCTCTACAAAAAAGCCCGCGTCATTGCCGCCAGCATTGAATACGAAGAAACGGCAGCAGACTTTGAGCCAATCAACCTAGATAAAGCTCCACTGCTGGGCAACACGCCCCCGCCCGCCGATACAGAAGTTTTCTATGCTCGCTGGTACCAGCCGACGGGGCAGCTTAGCCACTTTTTTGGCCCGTCGCCGCCAGAACAGCTAGAGCAGGGGCCAGCATTTCAAACTCTGCAGTGGCCCACCGATAATGCTTCTAACTCGCTGTCGTTCGGCAGTGCGGTCACCTACGCTCCCCTTCAACTGCGGCAAATTACCCTACCCGTTCATCATCAGGAACAGGTGATTGGCTACCTGCAAATGGCGACCCCGATGACCCCGGTTCAGGAAAGCCTACGCCAGACGCTAATGGGCTTTGCCATCACCGTCCCGATTACCCTGGGGGTGATTGGCCTGACGGGCTGGGGGCTGAGCGGCCTGGCCATGTGGCCCATTCGCAAGTCGTATCAGCAGCTCCAGCAGTTTACCGCCGATGCCTCCCACGAGCTGCGAACACCCCTAGCGACAATTTTGAGCAATGCTCAGGTGGGGCTGCTAGCCCCAGGCGATCGCACCGCTGAGAAACATCAGCGACTGGAAAAAATTGTCACCGCTACCCAGTCTATGAACAAGCTGGTCAGCCAGCTGCTGCTGCTGGCCCGTCATAGCGACTCCCTAAATACCCAGACCCTCCAGACCGTAGATCTAAATTCCCTAATCAAAAACCTGCTAGAGTCTGAACCGATTTGTACCGCTGCTCAGGCCATCACCCTATCGGCAACGTTGCCAGATGCCCCGGTTTGGGTTGAGGCAGAACCAGACCTGCTGCATCAGGCCATTGCTAACGTACTGTCTAACGCCTGCAAATATACCCTCGAAGGCGGTTGGGTTAAAATCAGCCTGTCAAAAGGGGCTCGCAGCGCCTGGATTCAGGTTGCCGATAGCGGCATTGGCATTCCGGCCGCCGACTTACCCCATATTTTTGAGCGGTTTTACCGGGTAGATAAGCAGCGTTCTAAGGCAACTGGAGGACTGGGGCTGGGGCTAGCGATCGCGCAGCAAATTGTGCAGGCCCACGGCGGCGACATTTACGTCAGCAGCGAACTCGGCCAGGGCACCTGCTTTCAAGTGGAGCTGCCCTACTGATTTTTCCTTATTTACCAATACAAAACCGGCTGAAAATTTCGTCAAGCATTGACTCAGTCACTTCGTCGCCGGTAATGCTGCCCAAAGCCGCGATCGCAGTTCTTAAATCTATGGTCCAAAAGTCTAGCGGCAGCTGATTTTCAATCGTCTCTTGGACCTGGTGCAGGGCATTGCGGGCCTGGGTAAGCGCCGCTTCCTGGCGCTGGTTGACCGTAAACTCCAGGTTGCCTGGAGTGAGCTTATCGGCGTGAATGGCATTCAAAATGGCGGCTTCTAGGGCATCAATGCCCTGCTGCTGGGCAGCGGCGGTGTGCACCGTGGGCAGGTTGGTCGGTAGGTTTAGGTGAGCTAACGCTTCAGCCAATACCAGATCGACCTTATTGACCACCAAAATCAGCGGACGATGGCCCTGATCTTCCCGGACTGACTCGTACAGCACGTTGTCTGCGGCGGTCCACCCAGCAGTGGCATCGATGGTAAGCAGCACCAAGTCTGCGCCCTGGGCTACCTGACGCGATCGCGCAATGCCCATCTGTTCTACCGGGTCGCTGGCATCGCGAATACCCGCCGTATCCAGCACCTGAATCGGAATGCCGCCCACCACCAGCTGTGACTCCACCACATCGCGGGTGGTGCCGGGCAGGTCGGTGACAATAGCGCGATCGCAGCGGCTCCAGGCGTTGAGCAGGCTCGACTTGCCCACATTGGGGCGGCCCACAATCGCCACCTTCAGGCCCGTACGCAGCAGCTCCCCCGACTCGGCGGTCGCTAAAATGCGATCAACGTCGCTCAGCACCGCATCAATCTGCTGGCGCACAACGACTTCATCCAGGGGCGGCAGGTCGTCTTCAAAGTCGATGTGGGCCTCGACCTCGGCCAGCACGTCTAAGCAGGTCGATCGCAGCTGACGAATTGGCTGCGCGAGCTTGCCCTGCACTCCAGCCAGCGCCGTTTTGGCCGCCAGGGTAGACTGGGCCGCCACCAGATCTGTCACCCCCTCCGCCTGGGTTAAGTCAAGCCGCCCGTTCAAAAAAGCCCGCAGGGTAAACTCGCCGGGCTCGGCCAGCCGCGCCCCCTGCCCCAGGCAGAGCTGAAGCACCTGCTGTACCGCCATCAGCCCGCCGTGGCAGTGAAACTCCACCACATCTTCGCGGGTGTAGGAGCGGGGGGCCAGCATCAGCAAGAGCAGCGCTTCGTCGACCGCCTGCTGCGACCGAGGGTCGCGCACGTAGCCATAGAGAATGCGGTGGCTCTCCCAGGGCTGCTGACCAGGGGCATAGAACAAGGCGCGCGCGATCGCCACAGCGGTGGCTCCCGAGAGCCGCACAATACCAACGCTGCCCTGCTGAGGGGCAATGGCGGTTGCGATCGCGGCAATGGTCTCACCCTGAGCTATTGGGGGTAACAAACTGGCCTGAGCGGGGGCACTGCTGCCATCCATACCGTCTATCCTGCCGCCTACTTTAAACAGTGAAGTGATGCTGAAGCCCCAGGGGAAGCCTGATAAAGCGTTAGTGTAATGGGTAGAATAGAAAAGAATCTTTACGCGTTTCTAAGCTTTCACGGCTGAGTTTTTTGGCCTCCCTCCAGGGATAGTCTACCAAGCCGCCGGTAACGGCGACTCACCCCAACCCTGCCGCCCTTTAACCTCGTTCTCCTCTGGTAGCCCAAGGGAACCTAGCCTCTGGTATAACCTCGTCTATGACTACTACGCCCGCACCCGATACCACGGTTGACTTGACCCCTAGCCCAAAGCCCGCAATGCGCAAAGTAACTCAGCCCCAGTGGCGGCGGCAAATCCGCTACGTATATCTGCGGTTTTTGCGGCTTCAGGGTACTCCCGAACAGCTGGCTCGGGGTCTGGCATCAGGGGTGTTTTCGGGCTGTTTTCCTCTGTTTGGGTTTCAAATCATTTTGGGGATAGCCGTCGCCACCGTACTGCGAGGCAACCGAATTATGGCAGCGGCGGCCACCTGGGTTAGTAATCCTTTCACCTACGTGCCCATTTTCGCCTTTAACTATCAGGTGGGGCTGTGGTTAGTTGGGGGCAGCGCGACTGAGGCGTTTCAAGACCTAGACAGCCTCAAAGGCTGGATGGATATGGGCACCGAGGTTTCGGCCCTGCTGATGTTGGGCAGCACTGTCGTGGGTTTAGTGGCCGGGGTACTGAGCTACTTTGGCGGCTTGCCGCTAATTCGGCGGGTGCGATCGCGCCAATTCACCCGCCAGCAGCGCCAGCTCGATCAGCTTTAGGGCCTTACACTAAATCCGAATCGCATAGCCCCGATTTCAAACAGGCGGCCTGTGTAGGGGCAAACGGTGTTTGCCCAGCCCAATCGGGGGTAGCTAAGGCGGATTTGGTATTACAGCACTTTATCTAAGCCATAGATCAGCGACTTAAGCGCCATCACCCGGCGAACGCACAACAGCACTCCGGGCATGAAACTGGCGCGATCGCTGGTGTCGTGGCGCAGGGTGTAGAGCTGCCCCGGCGAGCCAAACAAAATCTCCTGATGGGCAATCAGCCCCGGCAGCCGTACGCTGTGGATATTAATGCCCTCGGCGGTAGATCCGCCTCGCGCACCGGAAATCGTCTCGGTCTCTTTGACCAGAGGAACGTTGAATGTTTTCTGCGCCTCCGCCAGCATCTGGGCGGTTTGGACGGCGGTGCCGCTGGGGGCATCAGCCTTCTGGTTGTGGTGCAGCTCAATGATTTCAACATTGTCAAAATACTGGGCCGCCTGCTGGGCCGCCTGCTGCATCAGCACCACCCCAATCGAGAAGTTGGGCACAATCAGGCAGCCAATGCTGGCCTTGTCGGCAAACTCAGCCAGGTCGCGAATTTGGGCGTTGCTAAGGCCAGTGGTGCCAACGACCGGGCGCACTCCGTAGGCGATCGCCGCCCGCACCGACTCATACACGCTATCGGGATGGGTAAAGTCAACCATCACCGCCAATCCTTCGCTTTGGGCCGCCACTAGAGTAGCCTCCAGGTCATTCATAATCGGCACTTCCAGGGGCTGGTAGCCGATCACCTCGCCAATGTCTTGACCCAGCTGAGCAGGACTTTTGTCAATCGCCCCCACCAAGGTCATGTCCTCGGCCTGGGCTACGGCTTTGATCACCTCGCGGCCCATTTTGCCGCAGGCACCGTTGACGACAACGGGAATGGTGGATTGGGTAGACATAGAAAAAAATCCGATTAAGTTAGCACGTTAAAACGCTGACGCGCTGATTCCTCAGGATGAGCATACCCCAAACGACAAAGCATCAGCACGCAGACATTAGATAGGTCGAGCGGACGTAGCAGTGCATCTACGGCTGGGATTGCTGAAAGATAAACAGAAAATTTTTTGCCTTTGATGTAGGGTTAAATCGCAGCATAAAACCGGCAAAAGCGGCTAAGTCAACCCATGGGACAACCACTGGCATCACCCGGTTTTACCGACGGCACTGTAGCCGTCAGAGGGGCACTGTTAGATTTTGTAGATGATCCCTTTTACAAGCCTGAAGCAGAGGTAGTGCGCTATGTTGCCGATGGGCTGCTGCTGGTGCGCGATGGGCACATTGAGGCGACAGGCCCCTACCAAGAGTTGAACTCTAGGCTGGGCGATCGCCCCCTCATTGACCATACCGGCAGCCTGATTACCCCCGGCTTGATCGACACCCACATCCACTATCCCCAAACCGGTATGATGGCGGCCTACGGAGAGCAGCTGCTGGAGTGGCTGAACCGCTACACCTTCCCCACCGAGCGCAAGTTTGCGGATGCCGACTATGCGCGGCAGGTAGCCGAGCTGTTCCTTGATGAATTACTCAAGAACGGCACTACCACCGCCCTGGTGTTTGCAGCGGTTTTTCCAGCCTCGGTCGACGCCTTTTTTGAGGCCGCCGAGGCTCGCCACCTGCGCATGATTAGCGGCAAGGTGATGATGGATCGCAATGCCCCCGACTACCTGTGCGATACGGCCCAGTCATCCTACGATGAGTCGAAGGCGCTGATTGAGAAGTGGCACGGGCGAGGGCGGCTGCTCTACGCCGTTACGCCTCGGTTTGCGGCCACCTCCACCGAAGCCCAGCTGAAGCTAGCGGCCCGGCTGCTCGATGAGTTCCCTAGTGTCTATCTGCACACCCACCTGTCTGAGAATGTCAGCGAAGTAGCCTGGATACAGGAGCTTTTCCCCCAGTACCAGGGCTATTTAGATGTGTACGACCAGACGGGGCTGGTGCGATCGCGATCGCTGTTTGCCCACGGCGTGCAGCTCACCGATGCCGAATTTCAGCGACTCTCGGAGGCCAAGGCAGCGATCTCTTTTTGCCCCACCTCTAATTTATTTCTCGGCAGCGGCCTGTTTCGCCTTGAGCAGGCCAAAAACCCAGAGCACTCGGTCAAAGTCGGCCTGGGTACTGATGTGGGGGCGGGCACCAGCTTTTCGCTGTTGCAAACCACCAACGAAGCTTATAAAGTGGCTCAGCTGCGGGGCCAAAAACTCTCGGCCTTTAAAGCGCTGTTTCTCGCTACCCTGGGCGGGGCTAGGGCGCTATGTTTGGACGATAAGCTGGGCAGCTTTGAACCCGGCAAAGAGGCTGACTTTGTGGTGCTCGACCCTCAGGCGACACCGCTGCTAGCCCTGCGAAATGAGGGGGGCATTCCCGCAACCCTGGAGGATCTAGAGGATCTGCTGTTTTCGCTGGTGATTATGGGGGGCGATCGCGCTGTGGCCGCTACTTATATTATGGGTGAGTTGGCCTACCCGTCTTCGGTCTAGCTTTTCCCTAGTGGGGTGGTGGGCAGTGCCCACCCTACAGCTCTGAATCTCCCTGCACGCCCTGAATGATTCGCGACAGCTCGCTCTTTTCATCTACCGCGATGCGGGTGGGCGAGCCGCTGATGATCCGCTCCAGGTTGCGGAACGAGTCTTTGATGTCTGGCCCCTGGCTGTTGATGGTGTACTCGCGAATGCCCTTGTCGTGCCAAGAGCCGCGCATTTTAAACACGTTGATCGCGCGCGACAGTTCGCCCCGCACCTCGACGTATTGCAGCATCAAAATGGTGTCGGTAATCGTGGAAATGTGCGACTCGGTGATCGAGTGCAGCCCCATAAACTGCTCGGTGGTGTTGGTGAAAAAGCCGGTGATTTCTTCCTGCTTGGCAAAGCCCGTTACGCCAATTACAAACTGCCGAAAGGAGTTGTTGCTGACGCCGCGATCGAGAGCGGAGAGCGAATCGATCGCTAACCGCGAGGGCTTAAACTGAGCAATCTCGGTCTTGATAATTTGTAGATGGTCTTCTAGCCCTGCCGACTCGGGGTAGGCGCAGATAATTTTCAGCAGCCCCTGCTCTTCCATCGCCTCAAAGTCAACGCCCCAGGAGTAGGCGTTGCGAGACAGCTGGGCGCGAGACTCTTCGTAGGCAAACAAAATCGCCCGCTCGCCGCTCTTGCAGCCATCCACCAAAAACTTGCTGACCAGCAGGGTTTTGCCCGTGCCCGTTGCCCCGGTAGCCAGAATGATCGAGTCTTTGAAGAAGCCGCCGCCGCACATTTCGTCGAGCGTGGGCACCCCCGACGACACCCGCGCATTCGACGATCGCTGGGTCAGCTGCATCGCCCCCAGCGGGAAGATATTAACGCCGTCGTTGGTGATGGTGAAGGGGTACTCCCCCTTCATGTGGGTGGTGCCCCGCAGCTTGAGAATCTCAATCGTGCGGCGGCGTCGCTCCCCCTCCAGGGCGTTGCGCACAATCACCACGTTGTCAGAGACAAACTCTTCTACCCCAAAGCGGGCCACTGGGCCGTACTCATCCAGGCGCTCGGTGGTCATGACGGTGGTTACCCCCATCAGCTTGAGGCGGGCCACCAGGCGAAAGATCTCCCGCCGCACCACCGAGGCCGCGTCGTACTGCTGAAAGACTGCCGTCACCGAGTCAATCGAAACCCGCCGGGCCTTGTACTTACGAATGGCGTACTGAATCCGTTCGATCAGCGCCGACAGGTCAAAGTTGCCCACCACATCCTGCCCTTCGGGATCGGGGGAGGCGTCGAGAATAAACAGCTTGCCATCGTCGATCAGGCGCTGCAAGTCCCAGCCAAAGCTGTAGGCATTTTGGATGATGTCTTCGGGCGACTCTTCAAACGTGACAAACACCCCAGGCTCGTCAAACTCGGTGATGCCGCTGTAGACAAACTGCACCGCAAAGAGGGTTTTGCCAGTGCCGGAGGTGCCGCTGACCAGGGTTGAGCGTCCCGCTGGCAGGCCACCGTGGCTAATATCGTCAAAGCCTTCTATGGTTGTGCGTATCTTCTGTACGCCGACGGATCGCACAGAAGTCTGCAATTCGGTCTGGTCAGAGTCTGTCATGGGAATGATTACAGGTATCGGGCAGAGTGACGGCCCTTAATAACTTACAGGACATCCTGAGGATCAAGCATACCCTGAGGCAACTACTGTAAAGGCTTTAAGGTGGTTGGGGCGTAGGTTTTAGATTTTGGGTAGGGCTTCGAACCCGATACCCGGCACCCAACGCCCAAGATCCTCAAAAACGGACCTGTTAAAAGCAGCCGACGATTTTGTCCCTAGCCGTACGCCTACCCGTAAATATCGTCTTCGCGCAGTTCATCGTAGAGCAGGTCAAGGCCAATTAGCACCCGCTCGCGATCGGACAGGTCGCCAATAATTTTGCGTACCGGCGGCGGCAGAATTTTGGCCAGGGTCGGGGTCGCTAAAATTTTGTCTTCTTCGGCTAGCTGCGGGTTTTTGAGCACGTCAATAACCTTGAGAGCGTAAACCCCCTGAAATTCTTCTTCCAAAATATTGTTGAGGGTTTTGAGGGCGCGAATGGAGTTGGGAGTATTGCCCGCGACGTAGAGCTTAAGGATGTAGGTTTTTTTAACGGAGCTCATGGAACGCTCTGGTTTGACAGGGACATGGATGATTGTATAGGGAAGTATTTGGGGCGCATAGCCTTACCCTCAAGGCTGGCGGGGAATTGATCGCCGGTACATTTCGCAGAGATGGGCAATTATGTCAATCAGGGTGAGACGGTAGTCGAGCAGAATTTCTTCGCTCCGCCCTTCCAGCTTAAGCTGCTTGGCGAAGTTATCCATCAGCTCCATGTGAATCTCAACGATCTGGGCTACCGAAATATCGGCCATAAAGGCTTGATCGACAAAGACATCGATTAACTGGTTGAGGTTGAGCTTAGCGTTGTTGGCGAAGTAGGCCAAAACGATTTTGCGGTAGTCGGCCTTAAGCTGGTCTAAAAAAGCGGTGCGGTCTTCCTGGCTCATGTGGCGTAGAAAGGCGCTGGGATTGCGCTTGTAATAAACGCCCAGGTAGCCCAAGCGAGCTTTGAGCTTTTCGGTCAGTCGGTGTTGCTGAACGCTCAAATTGTCGGACAGGGAACTCGCCTGGTCAGGGGCAGCGACGGTCGGTGCATCAATTTTGGGGACTGGCAGACGCAAAAATTCTTGAATGGCGTTTTGAATCACCCGCTCAATCTGAGGCAGGGCGTTGTCCGTGCGGTGTGCCACAACGCCGGGATAGGTCCCAATGCCGGCAATCGGTACAGCATCGGCCTTGATGTCCCGAGAGGTGGGGGCGGCAGTGGCAGGATCGGTGTCGAGGTCAGCGATCGCGGGTTCGTCGATCAGCACCACCACCGGCAGCATCAACCCTAGCTGCATGAGGGCAGGCCGCAGGGCCTGCTGCCAAACCTGGTCGTTGACAACCAGGCAATCGGGCAGGTCTGGACGGCTCTGGAGCCAGTCTAAGGCGTCGCCCATAACGGCGGTTTGATGCACCACATACCGGTTGGGATCCAGATTTAACTCAGGAGCCTGCTCAACCTGATCACCGTGGGTCAGGATATAAATCTGAAGGGGAGAAACCAAGGTGCGATAGGTAATGAGCAGGACAACGGGAAGAACAGCTGGATGGCACACCCAGGGTAAACAGCGGCCGTGTTTCTCAGACCTTTGTCTAGAAACGGGTCAACAAAGGCAACCCTGCGGCGAGAACCTGAGCAGAAACCGAGATATTGTCAATTGTAAAGGTTGGTTGCCAGAATACAGCCCGCCTCTAAATCTGGAATCAAACCCCTAGGGGATTAGCCCATGGCGCTGCCGCCCCTCGATCACTTTTTAAACGCTGTTCCAGCCTACGGCCTGGTCACCCCCCTAGGCGAGATTGCCCAGGGAGTGGGGCAGCCAACGGGGATCGGTCAGGGGCGCGCGGCTGCGCCTAGCCACATCATCGTAGTTGACGACGAGCATCGCCCCTTAGGTGCTCTGTCCCTCGGGCAGCTGTGGGCCAGGCACCAGAGCCAGAGCCTATCGCCTGGGGCTAGCGCTGAGCCCCGACTGTTTGACTGCCAGCCCTGGCTAGAGCCAGTGGTCGAAGTTTCTACCAGCCAAAGGTTAGATATCCCAGCGCTGAGCAATCTGGGGCGGCTAGTTCAGGGGATGCCCTCACGTCCGTTGGTTGTGGTAGACCCCGACGGCCAGTATTTGGGGGTTTTAAACCCGGTTCGAATTCTCAGTTGGTTAGCTTTTGAGGCTGACTCAGACACGCTTGGGCCGAGGGTACCTGAGACAGACCCTACCAAATCGGGTGAGCCCCTAGCCCTTGACTCGGCACGGGGAAATGGTGGGCAGCGAGCCTGGGTGCTAGAGCTGAGCCACGCCCTTAAAACTCCGATGACGACGCTGCTAGGGCTGTCTACCCTGCTGCTCGACAGTCGGGTGGGTACGCTGAATGAGCGCCAGTTTCGCTACGTCAGTCTGATCCAGCAAGCCATTCGCAAACTCACCGGCCTGGTCAACCTACTGCTCGACTGGATGCGGCTGGAGTCGGGCCAGATCAGCCTCAGCCTGGAGCGAGTCTACCTCCAGCCCCTGGTTGATGAGCTGGTACCCAGCTTTTTGAGTGCCCAACCCGCCCTCAAAGCCACGGCTACCTGGGCCGACGACTTTGCCGTTTGCCTGGCTACCGTCGAGGGTTGGGTGCAGGCCGATCCGCTGCGCCTGCGACAGAGCCTTCACTACGCCTTAAACTACCTCCTTGCCTACGGCGCTACCCCGGCTGGGTTAATCGTCGAGCCGTGGGGCAACTGGCTGAGCATTACCCTTTGGAGTACAGCTGCGATCGCTCACCCAGGGCCACCCTTGGGGGCGGTAGTATCTGCAGATAGGCGATCGCAGCCCGATTCCCAGCCCGAACCTGACTCGCTAGAAGGGCTGGGGTTGGCGCTAGCTCGCCGCTTTAGCCAGCTTCAGGGCGGTGAACTGAGCGGTCACAGCACGCCTGCCTGGGGTAGCCGCATTACCCTGGTGCTGCCTGCCTCGTCGACCAGCAGCGCCAGCGAAACCGTGCTGGTGCTGCTGGCCAGCGCCAGCGAAACCGTCATTGAGCAGATCTACAGCAGCCTGCGGGGCAGCCCCTACCGCCTGGCGGTAGCTCCTAACTGCCAAACCATGGCAGCCCTACAGGCCCGCCTAGCTCCCCTCTGTACCCTGATCCACTGGGAGTCACTGACTGACGCTCCGGCGAATGCCACCGACTGCTTAGCCCTGGTGCAGCGCCTAGGCATGGCTGGGGCTGTGAACCTGAGGTCGGCAGTAGACCTTGAGAGCGCCTCCGATCGCAAGTCAGGTATTGATTCAGAACCCGATCTTAATCAGGCTACCGCAGCCCCTAGAGCGACCTTACCCAAGACACTCTTCACCGAAACCCTGGCCCAGGGGTTGCGGCCAACCCTTGATCAAATGTGTCTGACTCCGCCAGTATCGCTAGCGTCGCTCAAGGGGCTAACCATGCTGCTACTGCGGCCAACCGAGACCGAGGGCATTTTGCCCCCCTTAGTACAGGCCTGGCTTCAGCGGTACCACTGCCGCCTGCTGCAAGTCGACGATCTACAGCAGGCCAACTTGCTCAGCCGAGTGTGGCAGCCCCAGGCGGTTATTTTAGATGGGGCCATACCGGTGTCGATCGCTTATCTTCAGGCGCTGGCCCACCACCCCGACC
>NZ_JADEXE010000485.1 GCF_015207265.1 Nodosilinea sp. LEGE 07298
GGAGTCGTCTGGATTGGCATGGCGACCGGGGCTTGAGTTTTCTGCAACTCGGTTTGCGGGAACTGGCTCGGCTTTGCTACGAGCGTTTGCCCTTGCCCATCCTCCAAGCCTTGCCTAAGGGCAATCCACCGCCCGCTTGCGCCTCTCAATGCAAGCGAGACGCCCTAGACTGTCGCATTGAGTTCGCTAGGGTCCTCACATTCTCATGGTGAGACTGCCCTAAGTTTTCTGCACCACTAAGGTCAGATAGCACGGCATCTAGGGTTAAAAGTGATTTCCCCTATATCACCTCACTTAGCAGAAGAAGCACGTACCCAAGGGGTTGAATGGGCGGTTCCATTTGACCAAAGCTTGAACAATGCTGTTCGTGAAGTAGTACGTGAAGGCGTTGATGGGGCGATCGATCTGGTTGGGGCAGACATTGCCCATCAGACTTTCAGTGCCGTGAAGAATGGTGGAGCTTATACAACCGTACTTCCAGAATGGTGGAAGCCAGGAGGTCCTTACACTGAAGATCGAACCATCAAACCAATCGTGGTAGAAAATAAACCCAATCAAGCTGACTTGTCTAAGCTAGTTGAATGGTTGAATCTTGGTGTTTTATCTCCTCGAATTGAGCAGACATTCTCATTAGCTCAAACGGCAGAAGCACACAGACTGCATGAAAAGCCTGGTTTGACTCGGAAGCTAATCATAGAGAATGCGTAGAAGATTTTCTTCAGCTAGGCATCGCTTTCACCTAAAACGAACTCAATTACCTATTCGCCAGCCAACAAACACGGAGGATGATCATGTCTATATCGGAATTATCATGCCTAATTTTGACTGTACTCCGTTAAGTTGATAATGCCGTCGTAGCCAATGCTTGAATTTTTGTTGACTTTCCATCGCAATATATTTAAAGGAATTTACGTTGATTGGCTACGGATTGTTGCGATCGCGCAGCGTGTGCACAGCATGTATAACCTTTTCCAACCAATCTAAGTAAGTCTGTTCCCGTTGCTTCACCAAGTCCAAAACCAGTTGATGCAGTTTTTGTTCACGCGATGCAGTCGGATTGCTCAAAGATAGAGCCTCGATCGCCTCACACTGGGCTAGCTTTTCTTGCCGTACTTCTAGTTCCTGCTTTAGCAAATCCACGATAGCCTCGTTAGGCAACTGAGCCGCCAAATAGAGTTGCACCAGCAACGGCTCTCGCAACACAGGCAACGGATGATGCGTTTGAAGCCATTGGGTTAACTCTGTTTCACCGGCTTTGGTAATTCGGTAAACCTTGCGATTGGGGCGATCGTGCTGAATCTCAACCGTACAGGTAATCCATGCCTGGGACTCCAGTTTGTCTAAAGTCCGATAAATCTGGGCCTGATCGGCTGGCCACAGATGGGAAATGCAATCGTCAAAGCACTCGGTTTTGAGGTCGTAGCCGGTCCGCTCCTGTTGCTGGAGCAGACCCAGAATCACGTGGGCAAGAGACATAGGCAGTTTACCGAACGAACAGGGAGGACAAGCCCTACCCATAGAATTTATATCTTTCTACGTTAATATATGACTAATCATATATGAGACAAGTCTTATAAACTGTCTGCCTGGAGGCAACTGTATGACAACTCAAACTCAAACACTCCGAACCGTTGCTGGAATCATTAATAGTGTAGAAACGTTTGAAGGAGCAGGATTCCTGGTGCGTCGTCCTTTTCCCAAGAGTAGCTTTTCCGAGTTTGACCCCTTTCTCCTCCTCGATGAATTGGGTCCCGTGAATCAGAAGCCCGGCCAAGCAAAGGGCGCACCGGATCATCCTCATCGTGGCTTTGAAACCGTCAGCTACATCTTGGATGGACGGCTGGAACACAAGGACTCGGTCGGTCATGCCGGACTGCTCAATCCCGGTGATGTGCAGTGGATGACCGCTGGGGCAGGCGTCGTGCATTCCGAAATGCCAGAAGCTGAGTTTACCCGCACGGGTGGGCGGCTGCACGGCATCCAACTATGGGTCAACTTGCCGCAGCGAGACAAGTTGATTGCGCCGCGCTATCAGGAAATTCCATCAGCGCAGATTCCGGTGGCTCAGACCAACGATGGGAGCGTGACGGTGCGCGTGATTGCGGGAGAAGCGTTGGGGGCGAAAGCGGTGATTGAAACCCGCACCCCCATTATCTACCTGCATTTCACACTACAACCGGGATCAAGCATGGTTCAACCGGTACCGAAGGAGTACAACGCCTTTACCTATGTCCTTGATGGATCTGGTTTGTTTGGCACTGACCAGGAACGGGGTGAGGATGGGCAAATGGTGATTTTTGCACCGGATGGTGAGGAAGTGGCGATCGCCAATCCTGCAGATGCCGCCCAACCTCTTGATCTACTGTTGATTGCTGGAGTGCCGCTGAATGAACCTGTGGTGCGCTATGGTCCCTTTGTGATGAACACTGAAGCCGAAATACTGCAGGCGATCGACGATTACCGAAATGGAAGGATGGGACATATTCATGCTTAACACGCTTCAAAACCGCATGACCCAACATCAACTGCTGACCAATATACGCATCAAGTTATTGCATTTGCATAAACTGTTGTTGGAGACAGAGCGTATTCGTTACGAACAGGTGCGCGGACGGGTCTCTAAAGGTGAATTGCTGCAACTGGTGATCAATCACGATCAGTTTGCCTGGTTACATCGTCTCTCAGAATTGATTGTGCAAATTGATGAGTTAATCTACTCTGATGAGCCGATCACCTCAGAGGCGATCGCTGCTCTCATTGCTGATATTCAGATTCTACTCACACCTGATGAAGTTGGAAATGACTTTGCTGTGAAGTATGATATGGCACTTCAGCGTAACCCCGATGTGGTGTTAGCGCATGCTGATGTGGTCACAATGCTAAGTAGCTAGGCGCATTTAAACATAAAACGTTCTAGCTGATAATTTCCAGCTTTACTACGCGCTTCCATGCCGTCAATGACGGTCATGGCCAAGTCATATTCGTTATCAAACATCTGACCGGCAAT
>NZ_JADEXE010000486.1 GCF_015207265.1 Nodosilinea sp. LEGE 07298
ATCAACACGCGTTTGAAGTTGATTAAGCGCTCTGGCTACGGATTCACTAATTTTGAGCGATTCCGCCTCCGATGCCTAATCTGCTGGCATTTTTCTCCAACCGCTGCATAGTGATCCCAGGAGAGCCAAGAGTTTCAAGCTGCGTTAGACAATCTGGAAGACTCACAACCCAGGAAAAGAGAGAAGCCTATATATCGGCTTGCTCTTCCTAAAAGCGCTAGCAGAGAAAATCAAAAACTCTATCATGAACGCCTACAGATTTTGCAAAAGAATAACTCTCAATGGCAGTTTGTAAAGGACAGACCGCAAGAAGAAGAGGCAGAGGCTGTTTTGATCATCCATAAAGATGAAGACTACAACGCTCAATACGGAGCTTATATCATTAGTAGATCACTGGCTGACATGATCGGTCAAGTTATTGATTTTTCTGAGCCGGGAATGTGAAATGGGAAGCAACATTAACCCTGCAAGCAAGGGGGACGAATTCAAATTTGAATCAAGCAATGCTGAGGGGGAATCTATAGATATTCCAGCAGTAGAAATATTCCCACTCACTGCAACTCATCAAAAATATCAATTGACTAGTCGAGAAGTTGATGCTCTGGTCAAGAGCAATCCAGAAGTTATCCTACAATTGATAGGAGAAAATCAACGCCAACAAAAGCAGAATGAAGAACAGCAGTTTGAGCTCGAAAAGATTCGTCTGAGAAATGAGCATGAAGTAAAATTTAGAAGAGAAGAGAACGAGTTTAATGCTGAACAGCAAAATAAAAATATTATACGATTAGGAATTGCGGCATCTTTGCTGGCGCTCTTGTTTATGCAGCTCGCGTAGATGATAAGAATTTACCTAATACTATCATCACCGCTGCAATTAGCTTATTGGCTGGGGGAAGTACAAGCGTCATTGCCTTTTCCAGGAGAGAAGGTAATGAAGAAAAAGGCAATAAGGATCAGGAAAATATAGAAGGTTAACTGCGGTGATATAGCGATAGACAACAAGGAAGGGGTGCTAAAAGAACTGGCGATCACTTTCCCAAGTACGGAGTGATAACGTCAATAAAAATTTAGTATTTTGCAGAGATAGACGCTTTGGTCATTAGCTATCGATAAAACCAGTTGCCACAACCGACGCTATTGCCAATGACCTCATCCTCGTCTATTACAACGATAGCAAATTTTTGTCGTTACCCTATATAGCTACTCCGAAAAAGTAAAGGTAGATGCAGAACTATGAAGTCAAAAAAACCTTGTTGTCATTGAGCGAGACGAAAACGGCATGTACGTCGACGAAGTGCCCCAACTCAAGGCTTGCTACAGCCAAGGCGGAACCATCGACGAACTCATGACTAACATCCGAGTAGTCATCGAAATGTGCCTCAAAGAACCAGCATTGACGCAGCAATGCACCACTCTTCAAATACCCTTTGTCAGCGATGACGAGCAAGCCAACATCGAAGCCTCCCTTGCCCCCCCTAAAGACTATGACGAAGATGATTTTATTGACCTAACCAACTGGGTGCGGCATGGAGGTTCAATTTAGGATGCATAGTCGCCCCGCATGAGGCACTGAGCACTTGCAGATTAATTAGATAACAGTAAGCCATGACAATTGATACCGAGATCACTCAAACCCTAGAACAAATGCCAGTAAGCCTTAAGCAAGAGCTTTTGCACTATGCCAAGTACCTGATGGCTAACTACTCGGCAAACGAATCTCCACAAACACAAAAACCCAAAAAGCGTCGCTCCGGCATTTTGCAAGGTACCTTCGTTCTGCCATTAGCAGACGATTTTGACGAGCCTCTAGTAGTAGACGAGGACAGGACATACTTGAAATAGAACAAAAGTTAATATCGTTGTTTACGCTGATGGTATAACCTCATGGCCAACGAAATTAAAGATCAGCTCTTAACTGAGATTTATAAAACACCCGATTCGATATTGAAGGAGGTATTAGATTTTCTGCTGTTTATACGGGCAAAAGAAATTCGGCAAGAACAACTAGACGTTAGCTTGCTCAGCGAACCCATCCTGGCAGAAGAATGGCTAACGCCAGAAGAGGATGAAGCATGGCAGCATTTGTAAAAGATGATGTCGTCGTTCTTCCCTTCCCATTCTCTGACTTAAGTGATGCCAAACGACGACCTGCCCTTGTCGTGGCAACCCTGCCCCGCAATGATTTGATCCTCTGCATGATTACTAGTCAAAGCTCAGACGACAGCTACTCAATAGCGATCGCAGAGGTAGACTTTACAGTGGGTGGCTTAAACAGAACTAGCTACATTAAGGCTAATCGTGTGTTTACAGCCAACGCCAGAATTATCGCCTACAAAGCAGACAGCCTAGCAACAGCTAAGACTAATGAAGTCATTGATAGGCTAGTAACCATTTTGCGCAAATAAAGGATGACCAGCATCCAAAACCTTATTGCAATGAGCCTTGAAGCCCGAATTGAGCTTCTCTAGTGATACGTCGCACTCCGCAGTGGGAATCTTACTTGTAAGCCCGCAGCGCAAGAATGTGCTGCTTTCGCCCAGCTTTTCACTATTCCTAACTCTTAAACAGGAGTGCATTATGCCCATTGCTGATACCAGCCGCCGCCTGCGGCCCGCCATTCTCGACAAAGACGTTGACTCCCTACACGGTCTCGGCACCATTCCCACCTACAGCACCGTGCGCGCCGAAGCCACCCCCGACGCCCTACAGCTGGCCCATGACAAAATGCGCGTTCGCCAGCAGGCCGAAACCGAAAAGCTCGCGATCGCCAAAGCCGCCACCGACGCCGCCCGCCTCGCCGAGTGGGAGGCTCAATAGGTGTTTCAGGGAGGTGACCTGCAAGCAGATGATGTATTCGCTAGGCTGAACACTAAAGTGCACCTGCTCTGCGATCTCATGCTAACCCTGACACACCTTTTGGAAGAGGCCAAGTGCTAC
Organism: Nodosilinea sp. LEGE 07298; assembly: GCF_015207265.1. GTDB lineage: Bacteria > Cyanobacteriota > Cyanobacteriia > Phormidesmidales > Phormidesmidaceae > Nodosilinea. Next base: position 2,938 of record NZ_JADEXE010000486.1, read on the forward strand.
GACAGCGTTCGGACGTTGCGCTGGCCCGACGGCGTTATCCGGTGTCCGAAGTGCGGCT
>NZ_JADEXE010000068.1 GCF_015207265.1 Nodosilinea sp. LEGE 07298
TTGACTCAATTGGTCTTGCAGTTGACGATACAAGAGGGGTGTTTCCATGAGACTGGCCTTGAGTTGGGGAATTCAAGCCTCTCATGAAATGCCCCTTCCCATCTACCCTGTCTCATTTGGGACTCCTTTCACAACAACCCTTTCAGGACTTTTCTGCACCACCAAGGGCGGTTGCCTGTGCGGCAATGTCCGAATTGTGGCAACCGGACTTCCCTATCGGGTTGACCTTTGTCACTGCCTCGACTGCCGCAAACACCGTGGCGCTCTTTTTTACGCTGCCGCGATCTCTCCTCAAGAGGCTGTAATTATTAGTGGCGAAACCAGCAACTACAACGGGCGATTCTTCTGCCCTCGCTGCGGCTCATCCGTCTTTGCCCGCGCCGCCGCCGAAATTGAATTGTATTTGGGCTGTCTAGATGCCCCCGACCAACTGACGCCAACCTACGAAAACTGGACCATCCGTCGTGAGTCGTGGTTGCCGCCGTTTCCGGTAGCAAGGCGATATGAGCGCGATCGCGACGCCACAACCCCCTTTGAAGAGTAGGTGGCACGATAAGTCTCCATCTCCAAAGGCCGCAGCAGTAATCGAGCCATTTTCAGGCAGCCTATAATCTAGTGAAGTAGAACGGCTTTGGTGCAGAGGTATGATCGCGATCGCGCCTATCAAGTCTTTACCCAATGGCTCAGCGGCAACCATTCCAATGAGTTGGGCAGAGTACCAGCAGCTAGCAGAGGTGTCCACAATACTCTGCGTCTTAAATATGCTAACGGATAAATGTTATCGATCGCGTTAAGTACTTACAAATACCTGGTTTCTTCCATTCTTTTTAGCCCTATACAAAGCCACATCTGCCATTTCCAGAATACTATCAAAGGTTATGTAATCGTTCATTGGAGCCACCCCTATGCTTACGGTTATAGTAATGACATTGTGATTCGCTTTGATGGGGCATGCTTCTATTTTTTCCCGGACGCGATCGACCACGTTGATAGCTTCCTCAAGCGGTGTTTCTCGCAGGATAACGGCAAACTCATCACCGCCGATTCGGCCAAAGATATCAGATTCACGCAATTCACCAGAACAGATCTGAACCAGATGGACTAGGGCTTTGTCGCCCATAGCATGTCCATAGGTATCGTTGATAGCCTTGAAATGATCAATGTCAAATAGAGCTACGGCAAGCGTTCCTCCATTGCGTCTGTGAACAGCCATCTCCTGCTGGCACAGAGTCATAAATTGCCGACGATTGCTAATGTTAGTGAGTGGATCACAGGTGGCTTCTTTGTACAATCGCTCTTCGAAGGCAATCCGGTCAGCATAATCCAGTTTCAGAAAATATCGGGTCAAAAATATGGCCAGACAGAAAAACGGTGTCACGATGACAACAACCTTAGGTGCAATGAGCAAACTTGGCTGTTCCACAAACCACGTCAGACATCCTATGGCCTGGCTGGAGCCGTCGAGCAGCACCTTGGAATTCATTTTGTTTTCTGTCTTGTCGGTAAGACGCAGACCCGGAAGTTCATAGGAAGATTCAAGTTGCCCAATATATTCGGTATCTAGGCGTCTACCCAGAGCCAAATAGCTGTCAGGTTTAATTTCCTCAGTTTTCTCATCTTTGAACGGGCTCAAGACAACCAAATAGATCTCAGTCCCGGCAAGAATATATCCAGCCACCGCACCCTCTCCGCCTTCTTGATCTTGCAAAGACTCCTCAATCAGATCTTCCAGTCCACCTGACATGATTTTTGCAAACTTAAGCTCCTTGACTTCGTCGCTGATACTTAGGTTAGCTACTTGTCTGTTTGCCTTAATGGCCAGTGTGAAATCAAACCCATGTTGGTCGATCAGGTATTGGCCGGAATTACTTTCGATCCAGGTTTCGTCTAGATCAACAATGAGCTTGTCGTAGGCCTCATCCCAGTTGGCGTACTCGAGCAAGATCGCTTTCAAATACCGGGTTTCCAAATTCAGGGCGATATCTACCCGGTTGGCTCGATCCAGCTTGGCTGCACGGTCCAGAGAAGTTAGCAGAAAAAGGATGCTGAACACAACTGCAAAGCCAGTGGCAACATACAGCCCACTGATTAAAGCAATAACAGATTCGGTTGTGACGAAATTTTTATTCTCACGCATTTTTTGGGTCAGCCGTGAAGATAGAGCCCATATGTTCTAAAGCGTCGTTCCGTTGAGTTTTTCCATGGCGATTCAGTTCCTCAAGCGCAATTGTCTCGTATTCTGCACAACTAGGGCTTGAAAATTTAGATCTAACGCTTAGGATTCCCCATATTCCATATTATTATTCAATATTTCTGAGAAGCAATCTCTCAGCGTCTAAAGTATTGATCATAATTTTAAAGATTAAGCCCAAGTTTCAGGGTGTGATTTGTGAACCCACCTCTGTCTACAGGCTATGCTTGAAGAAGCGGCATTCTTTTGACCAATCTCTGCCATGGTACAATCTCCGCCTAAGCCAATGACCCTAGAGGAGTTTCTGGATTTGCCAGAGACCAAGCCTGCTAGCGAGTACATCGACGGGCAAATTATTCAAAAACCCATGCCACAAGGCAAGCACAGCACCATTCAGACTGAGTTCTCGGCTACGGTAAACAGCGTCCTCAAGCTCCGTAAGATTGGTCGTGCATTCTCAGAACTCCGCTGTACTTTTGGTGGCCGCTCAACCGTTCCAGATGTCACCGTCTTCATTCAAAGCAGAATTCCTCGGGATCAGAGCGGTGAAATTGCCAACGTCTTCCCCCTTGCCCCCGATTGGACGATCGAAATTCTCTCTCCCGACCAAAACCAGACTAAAGTCACCAAGAACATTCTTCACTGCCTCAACCACGGCACTCAAATGGGCTGGCTAATCGACCCCGATGAGCAAACCGTTTTTGTCTACTTGCCCAGGCAGCAGCCCGAAGCCTTTGACGAGCGCGACCAATCTCTGCCTATCCCACCCTTTGCCGAAGGGATTAGCTTTACCGTAGGTTCCATTTTCGACTGGCTACTCGAATAATTCCTGCCTTCCCCATTGTCTCCATCTCCTCACCCACCTCCCCATGCTCGACCCTCGCATTCCCGCTGGCCCGCTGAACCAAAAGTGGAGCGATTTTAAAGATCACTGTCGTCTGGTGAGCCCCAAAAATAAGGCAAAGCACACCATTTTGGTGGTCGGCACCGGCCTAGCAGGGGCCTCAGCGGCGGCCACCCTGGCCGAGCTGGGCTACAACGTCAAAAGCTTTTGCATTCAAGACTCGCCCCGCCGTGCCCACAGCATTGCCGCCCAGGGAGGCATCAACGCGACGAAGAATTACCCCAACGACGGCGACAGCGTATGGCGGTTGTTTTACGACACCATCAAAGGCGGCGACTACCGTTCCCGCGAGGCCAATGTGCATCGGCTGGCGGAGATCAGCAGCGGCATTATCGATCAATGCGTGGCGCAGGGTGTGCCCTTTGCGCGCGAATATGGTGGCCTGCTCGACAATCGCTCTTTTGGGGGGGCGCAGGTGTCGCGCACGTTCTACGCTAAGGGGCAAACCGGGCAGCAGCTGCTGCTGGGGGCCTACAGCGCCATGATGCGGATGGTGCAGGCGGGCAAAATTGAGGTGTACCCTCGCCGCGAAATGCTGGAGCTGGTGGTAGTGGACGGCAAAGCGCGGGGCCTTGTGGTGCGCAACCTGGTGACAGGCGAATATGAGCGCTATGCCGGGGATGCGGTGCTGCTGTGCACCGGGGGCTACGGCAATGTGTATTACCTCTCCACCAATGCGAAGAACTCTAACGTAACGGCGGCCTGGCGCTGCCATCGGCGGGGGGCCTACTTTGCCAACCCCTGCTACACGCAGATTCACCCTACCTGCATTCCGGTGTCGGGCGACTACCAGTCGAAGCTGACGCTGATGAGCGAGGGCCTGCGCAACGACGGACGGGTGTGGGTGCCCAAGCAGCCAGGTGATACGCGCCATCCCGACAACATCCCCGACGACGAGCGCGACTACTATTTAGAAACTCGCTACCCCGCCTTTGGCAACCTGGTGCCCAGGGATGTGGCCTCGCGCAATGCCAAGGCCATGACCGATGAAGGACGCGGTGTGGGCGAGACGGGGCTGTCGGTTTATTTGGATTTTCGGGATGCGATCGCATCCCAAGGCCGCGACACCATCGCTGCCCGCTACGGCAACCTGTTCGACATGTACCAGCGCATCTCGGGCGAAAACCCTTACGAAACACCGATGCGCATCTACCCCGCTGTCCACTACACCATGGGCGGTCTGTGGGTCGACTACCACCTGATGAGCACAATTCCTGGCCTGTTTGTACTGGGCGAGGCTAATTTCTCCGACCACGGCGCGAATCGGCTAGGGGCCAGCGCCCTGATGCAGGGCTTGGCGGATGGCTACTTCGTGATTCCCTACACGTTGGGCGACTACATTGCCGGGCAGACGTTCTCAGCGGTATCAACTGACGACGATGCTTTTGGGGAAGCGGAAGCTAGCGCCAAAGCTCGGATTACCAAGCTGTTGAACATCCAGGGCAATAAGACGGTGATGGAGTTTCACCGCGATCTGGGCCGCATTGTGTGGGATAACGTGGGTATGGCGCGGAACCGGGAAGGGCTGGAGAGCGCGATCGCGCAGATTCAAGACCTACGCACCGAATATTGGCAAAACCTCAAACTGCCGGGTGAGGCCAACACCCTGAATAAAAACCTGGAGTTTGCCGGGCGCGTCGCCGACTTTATTGACCTGGCCGAGCTAATGGCGCGGGACGCTCTGCAACGTGAAGAATCCTGCGGCGGGCACTTTCGCGAAGAGTACCAAACCCCCGATGGCGAGGCCAAGCGCGACGATGAGCACTTTGCCTTTGTTGCAGCGTGGGAATATGCGGGTGAGGGGCGATCGCCCCAGCTGCACCGCGAAAATCTCGACTTTGAAAACGTGCAGCTCACCCAACGCAGCTATAAATAAGTTCAGTAGGATGAACGATGTGGACTTCACCATCTCCAGCCATGCTGCCATTGAAATTAATAGAAGAAATATTCGCATCGAGGATATCCAGCAAGTGCTTAGTAGGCCTCAACAAGTCATCGCGGTGAAGCCGAGCCGTAACATCTATCAATCTATTGTTGATGTGGATGGTAAACAATATCTGCTGCGCCTCGTTGTGGACAAAGAAATTCCACCAGTGCTAGTCACAGTCTATCGAACTAGCAAAATTCAAAAATATTGGAGATAGCGATGAATATAACCTACGACCCCAGTGTTGATATCCTGAGAATCATCCTAGATGATTCTGAAATTGATGAAAGTGAGGAAGTCGAGGGAATTATCATGGACTACAACCCAGCGGGCAAATTAGTCGGAATTGAAATTTTAGATGCATCTAAACAGGTTGATAATCCCTACGTTATGAATTATTCCGTTGCTCAAGAGAAAGCCAGCCGTCCGTAGTTAGGTGATTGTGCTTGCTCTAAGCTTCTTATTCTGGTTGTTAACTAGCGGCATCAAACAGCGCTTGAGCTGTTACATACAGCGAGCCTAGCTGGCTTGAGCGCAGCCGATCTTCGCCCCTAAATGTTGCCGCTTCGCTATACACCCCATCCCTCAGCTCCAGCACCAGAACCGTGACCTCCTGCGGATCGACAATCCAGTATTCAGGAATGCCTAAGTCCTGATACTGGCTGCGCTTGGCTATATAGTCTCGGTTGCGCTGCACTTCCCCAGGGCTAACAATTTCAACCACCAGCATTGGCGGCCCCATCAAAATCCGCAGCGTGTTGCGTCGTCGCAGCGGCTCGATCTGATCCTCATAAATGACCGACAAATCTGGATAGCGGTTTCTCGGCTCACCGCGCACCTCCAGCTCTAGGCCATGTCCTCTGAGGCGACGATGGCCAACTAGAGGCAGCAATATTGCAAAAAGGAAGTTCGCAGTTTCAACGTTGAACCCAGATTCTGGCGGTACCTCGATCAGTTCTCCGTTGAATAACTCATAAAGATTTTCTGTCCCATCGTCGTAGGCCAGGTAGTCTTCAAAGCTTTGAAAGCGCTGTTTGAGCTGAACCATAGTGCAGACTGACGAGTGGAAGCGCAGCGTGCCGTGCGGAGATAAATCTATTTTAGGGTGTTGAGCTGAGTGTTATCGATATGCTTGAGGATGCAAGAGCAGCTATAGTCAGGAGCCTTTGGATGGCAGTAGTGTCCGTAGCTTTTGCCAAGGCCGTCCCCGCCTCGGCCCTACTAGCACCCCATGGCGAGGGCTAAATAAAAACGACAGGGCAAACAGGGCCGACACCACCATCACGATCGCTGGCCCCGAGGGCAGGTTGACGTAATAGCTCAGGTACATACCGCTGACGCTGGAAAGTACGCCGATCGCAGCCCCCAGCAGCATGACTTGGTGCAGGCGCGGCACCAGTAGGTAGGCGGTGGCCCCCGGCGCAATCAGCAGCGACAGCACCAAAATAACGCCCACCACCTTCATGCTGGCCACTACAGTCAGGGCAATCAGCACCATCAGCCCCGCATTCAACAGTCCCGTGGGCAGTCCGCCTGCCTGGGCACCAAGGGGGTCAAAACTGTAGAACAGCAGCTCTTTGTAGAGCAAAAAAACCGCCATCAGCACCAGAGCAGCAATAATCGCTGTATCGCGCACGTCCCCAACCGTAACGCCCAAAATATTGCCAAACAAAAAGTGGTTGAGGTCAATTTTGTTGTCTTTTTGAATGGTGGTAATTAGCGTAATGCCCAGGGCAAAGAAGGCCGAAAACACAATGCCCATGGCCGCATCTTCTTTGATGGGCGATCGCGTGTGAATCCAGCCGATAATCACCGTGCTGATTACCCCGGCGATAAAGGCTCCCACAAAGATATTGACCCCGAGCAAAAACGCGATCGCCAGACCCGGCAGCACCGAGTGGCTAATGGCATCGCCCAGCAGCGCCAGCCGCTGCACCATCAGGTAGCTGCCCACCACCGAGCAGATAATGCCCACCATGATCGCAACCGCCAGCGATCGCTGCATAAAGGCAAACTGCAAGGGCTCAAAGAACCAGTCAAGCACGGCTAGCTCAAGCGACATGGCCAAAGAAGCCCACGTGGCCGCCGTAGGCGCGGGTCATGTTGTCGCGGGTGAGCACCCAGTCGCGGGGGCCAGCAGCAATCAGCTCTTTGTTGAGCAAAATTAGCTGGTCAAAGTTGGTGATTGACTCGCCCAGGTCGTGGTTGATCACCATGACAATTTTTCCGGCTTGGGCTAGCTCTCGAAAAATGTTGAACAGTACGGTCTCGGTCTTCTGATCAACCCCGACGAAGGGTTCGTCAAAGCAGAAAATCTCCGCCTCTTGGGCCAGGGCACGGGCCAGAAACACTCGCTGCTGCTGACCGCCAGAGAGGGCACCAATGGGGCGATCGCGAAACTCCAGCATGCCCACCCGCTCCAGCGCTGCCGTCGCTAGCTGACGACTGCTGGCCGAAAAGCGGTTAAACCAGCCGGTTTTTTTCACCCGGCCCATCATCACCACGTCCCACACGGTAGCAGGGAAGGTCCAGTCAATCTGCGATCGCTGGGGTACGTAGGCAACGCGATCGAGCTGGTGGGCCAGGGTGTCATCGCCGTAGGTCACACGCCCAGTCACCACCGGCATCAGCCCCAGCATGGCCTTAATCAGCGTACTCTTGCCCGCCCCATTAGGGCCAAAAATGCCCACCATCTTGCCAGGCCGAACGGTTAGGTTAACGTTCCGCAGAGCCTGCACGTCGCGGTAATTGACGCTGAGGTGGTCCACGATAATTTTTGGAGAAGTCGCCATAGCAGTAGTTCCAGCGCGGTCTAAGTGTCAGTCAAGACTCTTACTACCCCTGCCCAAGGAAGATGCTCCAAGTGGGCAGGAACTGTAGAGTCTGGTCTTGAACCATCCCAGCGCCATTCGGCAGGGAAGGCTGAGTTCAAAAATGAAATGATTATGAAATGTATTGTATCGTAAAAATGAAAGGAATATGAAATGCAGTCTATGCAACGGATATCTATAGTTCCAAGGTATGCAAGCTTAGTTGCTGCGGTATTTGCCGCAGGTCTAGGATTGGTGGGTTGCGACGCGACCGAAGGAGAGACATCTGCTTCCGACAGTGCGGCGGCTGGTGGCGATCGCTCCGCCGTCGTCGCGACCAGCACCCTGATTGCCGACTGGGTTACCGAAGTGGGCGGCGACCACATTGAGCTGACCGGCATTTTGCAGCCCGGTGCCGATCCCCACGTTTATGAGCCGGTGCCCGCCGACAGCATTGCCTTTGAAACGGCCGATCTCATTCTTTACAACGGCTACAACTTGGAGCCCAATCTCATTCGTCTGCTCAACGCGGCTGGGGTCAATGCCCGCCAGTTTGCCGTCGGCGAAGTAGTACCACCCTTAGACCTAGAAACAGGCCGTAGCACCGTACCCGATCCCCACGTGTGGGGCGATGTTAGCAACGCGGTGCCTATGGTCGAGGCCATTCGCGATCAGCTGATTGAGCTAGCCCCCGAGCAGGAGGCCCTGTTTACCCAAAACGCCGCCGCCTACATCGACGAACTAAACCAGCTCCACACCTGGATTGAGACGCAAACGGCCACTATTCCCCCTGATCAGCGACAGTTGGTAACGACCCACGATGCCTTTCAGTACTATGCTCGGGCCTATGGCCTAACGGTGGCAGGTACCCTAATCGGCCTCAGCACCGAAGAGCAGCCCAGCGCCCGCACTGTGCAGCAGCTAGTAACCTCTATTCAGGGGCTGGGGGTGCCCGCCATCTTTGCCGAAACCACCATCAATCCTCGGCTGATTACGACCGTGGCCAATGAAGCCGGTGTTGCTCTGGCTCCAGCGCAGCTGTATTCTGACTCCACGGGTGCCCCTGGCAGCGACGGGGATACCTATTTGAAAATGATGGCAGCCAACACTCGGGCCATTGTCGAAAACCTGGGCGGCACGGTAGCGGAGCCGGACTTTTAAGGCCCCGATTCTAGTGCCCTGAACTCAATGCGTAAGCGTCCCTAGAACTACGCTGGCTGAGCGAAGTCGAAGCTAAAACTCAGCTGAGATATTCCCTAGCCCCTCGGGGTCGGCTTTGCCAACGACTCCGCTCAGGGGACGGTTACCTTAAGGCTTAGGTGCCGAGGGTGGCAGGCCTTCCAACACGACCAGGGCTTCAGTCACCTTTTTGACCAAAGGTGCCGCTACTGTCGATCCATAGGCGTCATCGCCTTGGGGTTCGTCGATAATGGCCAGCACTACGTAGCGGGGCGCGTCGATGGGCAAAATGCCGACAAAGCTGGTCACTCGCCCTCGGCCGTAGCCTCCAGAGGCAGCTGCCTTTTGGGCCGTGCCAGTTTTGCCGCCAATTCGGTAGCCGGGTAGTTTGGCTGGGCTGCCGGTGCCCTCAGCTACCACGGCTTCCATCATGTCGAGTACCTGCTGCGTGGTTTGGGGCGAGAAAATAGACTTGGGCTCAGGCCGGTCTGGCGTCCAGACCTCGCGGCCATCGTCGGTGACCATTCCACTTACCAGGTGGGGGGTGATCAGCTTGCCGCCGTTAGCAAGGGTGGCCTGTAGCTGCATCATTTTGATGGGCGACAGCGAGAAGCCCTGCCCAAATGATGTCGTGGCCGACTCTACTTTGCTGTTGACAAACTGCTCGCGGTCTTTCATCTGTCCGGCGGCTTCGGCGGGCAGGTCAATGCCGGTGGGTTGATCAAGGCCAAGGCGCTGAAGCCAGGTGTAATAGTCGGCAGCGGGCATTTTTTGCATAATCCGCACCATAGCGACGTTGCTGGAATACTTCAGCACGTCGGTGATCGAAAGTGGCCCTCGCCCGCCAGCGGTGGCGTAGTCGTGGTTTCTGATTTTCCACTCGCCAAACTGTATCTGGCCACTGTCGTTAACTACTTCGTCGGGCGTAATGAGCCCAGCTTCGAGGGCGATCGCAATATTAATCGGCTTAAAGGTCGACCCCGGTTCGTAGAGATCGCTAATTACCCAGCTTCTTAGGTCGCTGAGGTCGGCTTTGTAGTACTGGTTGGGGTCGTAGGTGGGCACGCTGGCCAGAGCCAGCATTTCGCCGCTGTGGGCATCCATCACCATAACGGTGCCTCGCTTGGCCCGGTGGCGATCGACAGTTGCCTGCAACTCCTGCTGAGCCGCCCGCTGGAGGCGACTGTCGAGGGTGAGACGCAGACTAACATTGCCAGCCAGTGAGGGATCGTTCAGAACAGCGCTGGCTTCTGAGCTACTAGCCTCTGGGTCAGAGGCTTCCGTTGACGCGGCTGTCAAAAGCTCCACTGGGGGACCGTAGACCTCTGCTTCAGAGATAGTCTCGTTCTGCGGCGCTTCTGCCACTGATTCTGCTATTGGGGGAGCCAGGGACAGCTGATCTTGGTAAGCGATTTCTAGCCCGGCCTGGGGCTGACCGTCAATATTGACAAACCCTACAACGGGGGCAAACAAATGCTGCTGAGGGTAGAACCGCTGCTGCTGGGGTTGCAGATCTAGCCCATTCAGGCGCAGGGCGCGAATGTGGTCGACGGTGGCTTCGCTCAGCCCATCTACAAGGCGAATGCCCGTGGGCTGGCGACTAAACTGGCTCAGAAGCTTCGATTCTGATGTCTCAAGCAGAGGGCTGAGGGCGGCAGCCACCTCCTGCATCGTTAGATTGAATAGGCTGGGGTGGGCGTAGAGGGTATAAACCACCTGGTCGACAGCCAGCACGTTGCCCTGGCGATCGCTGATGGAGTGGCGCACCTGCCGTTGTACCGGGGCTGAGAGCCGCTGCTGCTGGGCCAAACTGGCTAGATTGTTGCCCTGGGCTAGCTGTAGCCACGCCAGTCGCCCTGCGATCGCCAGCAGTGAAAGCACCAGCAGCCCCCATACCATCAGCACCCGTGTTCGATTAGTCGCTGGGTTAAAGGCGACGACAGCGGGGGGACGAGTTTGTTTGCGACGGCGACGGCGAGCAGAGTAGGCAGAACTAGCCATGAATCAAAATGTAGGTAAAGAATGGGCTAGCGCTTAATACCCCAGGGGCACGTCTACCTTGGGTAGGGCAAACCGGTTAATGACCGAAGCGGGCACCTGGGCTGAAGCGGCGGCTTGGGGGGTGGGCTTTAGAAAAATGACGTTACCAGGCTGGGGAGGTTGAAACCCCATCTCAGGGGTTTCAACTTGATGGGCCAGGTGATTTTTGAGCACTTCATTGGCGGTAGTAAGCTGCTGCTCACTGCGCTGCAATCGATTGAGCCGTTGACTCACCTGGTTGAGCTGGCGGTTGATGTAGACCGACGTGCCGTAGCTGAGTAGGGTAAGGGTCACCAGCGACACCGCCAGAGCCGAGGAAACCAGGTGCAGCTGAGACAGCCGCCGCACCATGGGGCTAGAAGACTCTAACCCCGGTGCTGTAGGCAGTACTGCGGGCGCAGAAACTCTGGGCCTGGTTTCTACGGGTAAAGCGGCAGAACTCTGGCGCGCTGAGGTAAGGGCTGTTGCTTCCCTAGTCCGAGACGGCACCGGACGAGGCACATAGGATTTCAGCGCAGCAGACATAGACGACCCACACCAGTAGTGAAACTGAAGTCAGGATACTGCATTCTGAAAAATTTGAGCCATTGCCCGGCAAAACTGCCTCAAGCCATGAAATTTATACTGTGTGCCTACGGCTGGACAACCTAGAGCTTGGTACCGCACTCTGTGCAGAAATTGCTGGTCGAGGCATTTTGGTGCCCGCAGCTGGCGCAGGGAGCCATGCCGTTGCCCATGCCAATACCGTGCACCTCGGGTAGGCCAATCATCTGGTGGTTGCCCTTGCCGGGGGCGACCATAGGGTAGCAATTTTCGTCGCGACGCACGCGTACATCCATCAGCACGGGGCCGCTGTGGGCCAGCATTGTAGCGACGGCGGTGCTGAGATCATTGCGATCGCGCACCACCATACCCTTAATGCCGTAGGCCTGGGCCAGCAGCTCAAAATCGGGCATGCCAATCTCCATATTGGAGGACGAATAGCGTTCGCCGTGGAAGGCCTGCTGCCACTGGCGCACCATACCCTGCCAGCCGTTATTAACAATGACGGTTTTGACCGGAATGTTGTACTGAGCTAGGGTTCCTAGCTCTTGCAGGTTCATCTGAAAACTGGCATCGCCGCTAATACAAATCACCGTTTCGTTGGGCAGCGCCACCTGCACCCCCATCGCTGCTGGCATACCAAAGCCCATCGTGCCCAGCCCTGCGCTCGACACCCACTGGCGGGGACCATTCTTTAAGAACTGAGCCGACCACATCTGGTGTTGGCCCACGTCGGTAGTGTAGTAGGCATGGGGGGCCTGGGTGGCCAGTTCGCTGATCACTTCCTGGGGCGACAGTACGTCGGGGTAGGTAGGTACTACCAGCGGGTAGTCACGCTTCCAGCGATCGATGCGATCGCGCCAGGCCGCCGTTTGGTTGGGGGGCGGTAGCTGGTTTTCTTCGCCTAAGCGGTTAAGTAGGTTGGTCAGCACCTGCTTGACATCACCCACAATCGGCACCTGGGGAGCACGGTTTTTGCCCACCTCCGCCGGGTCAATATCAATATGAATCACCTGGGCGCGGGAGGCAAACTCGTCGAGCTTACCGGTGACGCGATCGTCAAAGCGCGCCCCGACCGCAATTAGCAGGTCACATTCGCTAACGGCAAAGTTGGCGTAGGCGGTACCGTGCATGCCCAGCATTCCTAGGGCCAGCGGATGGTGCTCGTCAAAGGCACCCTTGCCCATCAGCGTGGTCGTCACCGGAATTTGAAAGTACTCCGCCAGTCGCAGTACCTCGGCGTGGGCATTGGCGGTAATCGCACCGCCCCCCACGTACAGCAGCGGGCGCTCACTTTGGCGCAGCAGCCGCAGGGCCGGGTTAACCTGGCGGGTATTGCCCTTCGTGGTGGGCTTGTAGCCGGGCAAGTTGACCTGCCCAGGCTCTACGGGCACGTAGTCAAACTCCGCCAATCCAATGTCTTTAGGAATGTCGATCAGCACCGGGCCAGGGCGACCGGTCTGGGCAATGTAAAAGGCCTCCGCTACCATACGGGGAATTTGGTCGGGAGTGCGGGCCACGTAGGAATGCTTGACCAGCGGTAGGGTAATGCCAAAAATATCGGTTTCCTGAAAGGCATCGCTGCCGATCGCATGGCTGGGCACCTGACCTGTAATCACCACCATCGGCACCGAGTCCATCTGGGCGGTGGCAATACCCGTGACCAGGTTGGTTGCCCCAGGGCCAGAGGTGCCAAAGCAAACGCCCACCTTGCCAGTGGCGCGAGCGTAGCCATCAGCAGCGTGGGCACCCCCCTGTTCGTGGCGCACCAGAATGTGGCTAATGCCTCCGGCTGCCTCGGCCCGGTACAGCTCATCGTAAATGGGCAAAATCGCCCCACCGGGATAGCCGAAAATATGTTCTACCCCATGCCGTCTGAGGCTGTCGATCAGGGCAAAGGCACCGGAAGCGCGGCGCACGAGAACACTGTTAGGAGCGGCAATGGGAGTCGTCATAGCGGCGGGTGCTTGGGTTTGGCTAGGGCTAGAGTGCATTGCTTAAGAAGAAAATAAATTACGAACATTTTCTCCCTCCGGCCACACGGGCAGTGAAAGACTCACCGCCGCTGCTTTACAGGAATGGTGCTGCTAAATGCTGTCAAATGAAAAACATTTCTACCCATATTAGCAGTAGAGGCTGGGGTCTTTAGAGTAGCCGTAGGGGTTACTTTAGGCTGCTAGTTATGAGCTGTTGATATTCAGCTAGTGATCAAGCCTCAGCAATCGCGGCTATAGCGGTGGATGACCGCTCGCGATCGTTCACACAAAAAGTCGGCAGCGGTTAGCCTTTCGCTCCGCTGGCCTTGCTCTACTGTCCAACCAGTGACCGCTTGGGGCTGCTGCCACAGCGTTAAGTGCGGCACCGCTGGCTCGGCGTAAAAATCGCGATCGCCTGCACCCAGCCAACGAGAGGTGTGGTGGGCAGCCGCGTCATGGCTGAGCCGGTATGTTGGCACCCCTGGGTCGCGGGGTACTCCCCAACCGTCCACCATAAACAGAGCTAGCACCGGACCTCGGTGGCGTTGCCAGTGGGCTGCCAGAGCCGTCGCCCCTACACAGCCCGCGCTAAACGCCCAGATCATCAATGCTGTAGGTGCTGCCTCAGGGGTGGTGCTGTCTAGGCGGGCTTCAAGAGCCTGGCGCAGGGCAAAAGGCGAGAGGACCCCCAGGCCGCTTTGGGGCGCACAGACAACGTTACCAAGCTGGCTCAACACCTCATCTTGGTCAATGGTGGCGAGCATTTGCCCCGTGTAGCTGGGGGGGTGCATGCCGCCACAGATCAGTAAAACAACTTGCTGCAATGCCACGCTTACCTCCTCTACCATACGTTGAGCGAAATCTAGAACCACCTCGGCCTATAAATTACGTTATGCAACAATCAGGAGACTAACACTCCTGCTAAAAACAACAACGATTGAGAAACGATGCACTTTACGTAGTTTTCATAACCAGCCAAAAGAGAATAATTATTTTTTTCTAAAACTTAGGTAGGGCCATCATCACTGTCGCGCTTATATAGGGAATACCAGATGGAGGTGGGATGTGGTTCGCTTCAGCGTTTTAAGACTTTTTCGGTTTCTGACTTTGGCTACCTCACTAAATCGATCTTGATCTGAGTAAGCCTGATCTGAAAGATTGCTTTTCAGCGTTTCAATCAGCCTTACTTAACTTGTTTAGTTTGATCCCTGACCTGAATAGTCGCAATAATCCCCGACCTTGCCACTAAGCTTTCCTGGAGTTTAAAGCTAATGACTCAAACGATTGTTAACTTAACTTTACCGCTTGTAACGGATAAGATCGACGACATTTTAGCGGCTTACCCACTGTACGAATATCGGCAGGTTTTTGCTGTTCCTGAACTGCGTCAAAAACTAACGGCTTACGTTTTGGCACGGCTGCCGGTAGTTTATGTGGCTATGGACAGCAGTGCTGCCTGTGATATAGCGTCGCCTGGGCACTGCTATTCCTCTGAGCAGCACGACCAAATTAAACAGCTAATTCACCAGGGTATTGATGCTCTGCTAGGTCGGCCTGAAACATGGCGGCGGCGGCCTAGTGCCGAGCGAATTGAGGCTGAGTCAGTTCCATCCAGCTGGTTTGGCTAAGGATGGTTTGGCTCCTACCCCGTTAGAACGTTTTCCCCGAACGTGGCTAGAGCAGCCTAAACGGCTCAGTTTTATAGCCTTAAGGTGATGGGTCTGAGACGGAATACTTTAGGGAATGGCCGGGTTTCCGTTCGGTTCTACCCATAGCTCAATCGGTGGCTAAGGACGTAGTCTCGTATATAGATGGCGGGTTGTCTGGAGCGGGCAACCTGCCAACTGTGGCTTAGGTGCTGCAGTTAGTCTATCGCAGAGACAGGTGACGCCTTGGTGCAGCAGTTTCTACCTCTAAGTGTATTACTCAATGAGCAGCAGACCCCCGCAGCTGCCGGGGTAGAGAGTGCTCGTAGGCAGCATGGCGCGGCCCTAGGCTCGTTTGGCAGTAGCTCTGACCCATTGCCCCAAGCCCACCTACAGGCTGAGCACGAATGGTTGGGAGGCTTGACGGCCCTAATTAAACTGTTGCTCGAACTTCCTTCAGACTCAGATTCAGGTTTACCCACAACTGGTTTACCCGCAACCGATAAACTGCTGCCGCTGATGGGGGGAGTGCTGTCAGGGCCGTTTCCGGTGCTGCCCGATCGCTTGATGGGGCAGCGGCTCTCCCACTGGCTGCTGGTGCCAGAACCTTTAGAGCAAATTCTTTCGGTAACTCGCCCACTGCTGCCTGGGCAAGGTCATCGCGGAGCCACAGGCCCCGCCTGCGATCTACAGATGGTGCCTTTGGTTGATCATGACCCTCTGATTGGGGAGCGGTTTTGTCTGCTGCTAACCCGCCGGTTTAGCCTGCTGCTTGTGTTGGGGTATGCCGCCGATGGGCTGCCCCAGTTTCAGTTTTCCTTTGACCCAGAGGTGGTGGGCCAAGGTTGGCAGCAGCTGCGCGATCGCGTTTCTGCCACCCGTCCCCCATTGGTAGGCGCGCTAGATCGCCTACTCGATCAATTTCCCCCGGTTGCCCCTGACTATCGGCTGGTCACCCGCTACAGTCAACTGCTCTTGGCCCAGCTGCGCCAGCATTCTCCGCCAGACGTGAGTGCCGAGTTTCGGCCGCCGCTAGGCATCATGCCTGCCCTGGCCCTGCCCAGTCGCCCTACACTAGCGGCGTTTCAGACTGATCCTAGCCCCCACGTTAAGGTTGGGGTGAATCAGTCTGCTTTTGCTGGGCCAGAGCCAACCCCAGTGACTGAAGACAGCCCCGATACCGAGCTGCTAAAGGCGATGGCTCACGAAATTCGCACGCCGCTTACCACCATTCGCACCCTGACGCGATCGCTGCTCAAACGCAAAGACGTTGGTGGCGAGGTGGCTAAGCGCCTGCAGCTGATCGATCGCGAATGTACCCAGCAGATCGACCGCTTCAGCCTGATCTTTCGCGCTGTAGAGCTAGAGACCGACCACACACCCAGGCCGCGATCGCCCCTGTCGGCGATTTCGCTCAACCAGCTTTTTGACGACGCCATTCCCCGCTGGCAGCAGCAGGCCAGCCGCCGCAACCTCAGCCTGACGGTAAATGTGCCTGCCTGCCTGCCCATGGTCAATAGCGACCCGGCCATGCTAACCCAGGTTTTGACCGGGCTAATCGACCGCTTTACCCACAGCCTGCCTCCCTACAGCCATATTGAGCTAGCGGTGACGCTAGCGGGCCATCAGCTCAAACTTCAGTTTCAATCGCAGCTTCCTGATGGTAATGACGCCCAGTCCCAGACTCAGGATGATCCCTTAGCGTCGCCCTTTAAAGCGCTGGGGCAGCTCCTCATGTTTCAGCCCGAAACCGGTGGCCTGAGCCTAAATCTCAACGCTACCAAAAATCTGTTTCATGCTCTAGGCGGCAAGCTGATTGTGCGGCAGCGCCCTCAGGCTGGAGAAGTACTGACGGTATTTTTACCCCTAGAAGCTAAGACTCTTTAGCGCTTTGGCTTAATGCCGTGCCTACCTGTTCAATCTGCAACTGGGGTCCTACTGATGTAGATATCCGTAGATATTCGTAGACGACAAGGGTGATGACGGGAATGAGTCCCAAAATTATCGGAATTCTGAGCGCAAGCGCCAGTTTTAAGCGCTAGAGCCGCTATTTTTTGAGCATCTCTGGGCAATCTCAAACCAAGCTTTGTGTAGACCTAGTTTGTTCCCACGGGCACGCCTTGCCGTAGGCGTGGTGACGGTCAAACGCGGTTGCCCAACTTCCCAGGAGATTCCTATGCTCAAAAATTTTTGGTACGCCGTTGAGTTCAGCGCCGCCGTTACCAGCGCTCCTACGCCTATCAAGCTGATGGGCAAAAACTATGTGCTCTACCGGGGGAGTGATGGTCAGGTCGTAGCTATGGCCGATCGCTGCATTCACCGAGGTGCATCTTTAGCGGGGGGATGGGTTGAAGGCAACTGCATTCGCTGCCCCTACCACGGCTGGCGCTACGAGGCCGATGGCACCTGCATTCACATTCCGGCAGACCAGGCGGGTACACCTATTCCCAAGCGGGCGCGGATAGAATCTTTCCCAGTAGAAGAGCGCTACGGCATGATTTGGCTGTTTGTCGGCGACCTGCCCGCCGAGCAGCGTCCGCCGATTCCGGCCCTGCCTGAATACGGTGACCCGGCCTGGCGCACCATTACCGGCGAATATACCTGGAATGCCCACTACACCCGAGTAGTCGAAAGCGGGTTGGACAGCTCCCACGCGCCTTTTGTCCACTCCGTTTTCTTTAACCTGCGGGATGATGCCGAAGTGCCGCCCTACGAGGTGCAAGTCGACGGGTGGAGCGCCACCGCTCGCACCATTTCCAAACCGCCGAAGCGGGCCGGGCTGCTAAAGCTGATCGTGAAGCGCGATCGCCCCTTCTCCAGTGCCACCCTGACGGCCCACATGCCCAACATCAACCGCATCCACCTCGACTTCAACTTCCGGGGCTACCAGTACATCTACTTTGCCAGCAACATTCCGGTCGATGAAAACACCACTCTAACCAAGTGGATTGGCCTGCGCAATTTTCTGCCCCAGGCCTGGGCCGACTGGAACTCGCGCAACAACACCAACGACACTTACCTCGAAGACAAAGCCGTGATCGAGAGCCAGGTGCCCCGAGTGGTGCCCCTAACTGGAGAGATTCTGCTGGCCTCCGACAGCCTGCAGTTGGCCTACCGCAAGCTGATCCGCCAATGCATTGAACGCGGCTGGGCGATCGGCAGTGATTATGGCATTCCTTCAGTCTCTGTCTCGACCAACGGCAATGGTAAAGCCCCTGCCGAAGTCAGCGTCGGATAGATTGCTTTTTTCAAAAACTTCTGGTGGGCACTGCCCACCCTACGCAGATCTGTTGCCCTCTTTATCAGGGGACAGAGGGGATTCATCTGCATCCGTCATTCGACTCACTGAATTGGAAGCATACCGCCATGCTGGAAAACTTTTGGTACGCCGTAGAACTGAGCCATGAGGTTGGCACCAAGCCCACACCGCTAAGGCTGCTGGGCAAGGACTATGTGCTCTATCGCGATTCTCAAGGAAGGGTGATAGTCCTCGACAACCAGTGCGCCCATCGAGGAGCAAGCCTGGCCCTGGGCTGGGTCGAGGGCAACTGCTTGCGCTGCCCCTACCATGGCTGGAGCTACGAGACCGATGGCCAGTGCAGCCACATTCCTGCCGATGCAGTCGGTACCCCGATTCCTAAACGAGCGCGGGTGCTGTCGCACCCAGTCCAGGAAAAGTACGGTTTGATTTGGATGTTCGTTGGCAATCCAGCACTGCCAGCAGATCGCCGCCCACCGATCCCAGCGTTTCCCCAGTTTGAAGCGCCCGTGCGGCCCGCCACCTACAGCCGCCACGTCTTCGACGCCCACTTCACCCGCACGATGGAAAACGCCATCGACACCTCCCATGCGCTGTTTATGCACAAGGGTGCGATCGGGGCCAGCAACGCCCCTCAGCGTACCGAAATCGATGACTACGAGGTGACGGTGGGTGAGTACGAACTGGCTGCCAGTCTACCGATCAAGGTTAACCGCCTCAATGGCGTGATGCGGTTTGTGCTGCAGCAAGACGACCCCAAGGCTCACAAGAGCTACCGCTTTGCCCTGCCCAATGTCACCTACTCGGCGGTGCAGTTTGGTCGCTATAAAATCGAGAGCATCATGGTCCACATTCCAGTGGATGACAGCACCACGGTGGTTAAGTCGGTGAATATTCGCAACTTCCTCAACCAGGTGCCGGGGCTAGGCCACTGGCTCGACGGCAATACCGCCCAGGTGGGCAACAAAATCATGCAGGAAGACGATGTGGTGGTCAAGACCCAAGAGCCCCAGATTGCTCCTTACCAAGATATGCGCCAGGAGCTTTTAGTCGCTTCTGATGCCACCTTAATTGCCTACCGCAAGCTGCTGAAGCAGTACGCTGGGCCTTCGGTTTTGCCTAAGCAGGCCATTTCTGTCGAGCCAGCTATTGGCTAGCAAGTTTGAATTCTGCCAAGCTTTGAAATTTCTCTTATAGGGGCTGGTGGGCACTGCCCATCCTACGACGGCCTAGACGGAAATCAAGCTTTAGCTACGGCTGGGGTGCGTCATTGCGCTACGTGACGCACCGAAAACAATTCTACGGAACACACCCCTATGTCCATCGCTGAGAATCCCATTCCGAACCAAACGTGGGAGTGGCGCGGCCTACCCATTAACTATCAGCAGGTGGGCAATACTGGTCCAGCCCTGGTGCTGATTCACGGATTTGGGGCCAGCGTGGGCCACTGGCGCAAAACCATTCCTGCTCTGGCTGAAAACCACCGCGTGTTCGCCCTAGACCTGCTGGGCTTTGGCAAGTCGGCTAAGCCTGCCCCTGGGGAACCGCTGCCCTACGACTTTGATACCTGGGGGACTCAGGTGGCCGAATTTCTGCAACAGGTGGTGGGAGAACCTGCCTTTCTGGTTGGTAATTCCATTGGTGCAGTGGTGGCGCTACAGGCGGCTGTGATAGCCCCCTACCAAGTCCGAGGGGTGGCGTTACTAGATTGTGCGCTGCGGCAAATCTGCGATCGCAAGCTTCACACCCAGCCTCCCATGCGCCGCCTAGGCCGACCCCTGCTCAAGAAAGTGCTGAAGAACCGTGCCCTAGTGCACTGGCTATTCGCTCAAATTGCTCGGCCCGATCGCATTCGTGCCGTCCTTCGTACCGCCTATGGCAACCCTGAGGCCGTCACTGACGAACTGATTGAGCTGCTGCTAGAGCCCGCCCGCGAGCCAGGTGCAGCGGATGTGTTCTGGGCCTTTATCAACAACTTTGACGGCCCGCTGCCCGAGGACTTACTGCCGCAGATTACCTGCCCAGCCCTGATTCTTTGGGGCACGGCCGACCCCTGGGAACCCATTGCCCTGGGCCGCGAGCTGGCCAATTTCCCTGCTGTAGAAGCGTTCATTCCCCTGGAGGGGGCGGGCCACTGCCCTCAGGATGAAATCCCAGTGGTGGTGAATGGTCATCTGGAAACCTGGGTTGCCCGCCACGCTATGGCTGCGCCTGTTTGTCCATCCGTTTGCGGTTGAGAATCGTGGGTCTGGAGATCGGCAGGAGGCAAGATCTGGTGCTTCGGCACTGACCCACGCTACGGGATCTGCAACTTCCCTAACTCTCCGACTCCCGACTCCCTACTCCTTACTCATCCACCCATCCACCCATCCACTCACCCACCCATGTCTGTAACGCCTGCTAATGCCAAGTCGCTGTCTGTTCCCCGGCTGGTGTTTATTTTTATCACTATCTTGTTCGACAAGCTGGGAGAGAGCCTAATTTTCCCGATTTTGCCGTTTCTGGTGGAGCGATTTAGGTCTGATGCCTTCACCCTGGGAATGCTGGTGTCTTCGTATGCGATCGCGCAGTTCATTGCCATTCCGGTTATCGGTGCCCTGTCTGATCGCTATGGCCGTCGCCCGGTGATGCTGGTGTGCGTGCTGGGTACGGCCATCTCTTACTTTATCTTTGGCTTTGCCACTACCCTGTGGATGCTGTTTTTCTCCCGCATTCTAGACGGCGCAACGGGTGGAGTAGCGGCTACTGCTCAAGCCTACATCGCCGATATTTCTGCACCTGAAGACCGGGCCAAAAACTTTGGCATTACCGGAGCGGCCTTTGGTCTGGGCTTTACTCTGGGGCCGGCCTTAGGGGGTGCTCTAGCCAATATCAGCCTCAATTTGCCGGTGTTTGTAGCGGGTGCTGTTGCCCTGCTGAACTTTGTGCTGGGCTATTTTGTGCTGGCCGAATCGCTGGATAAAGACCAGCGACGCGCTCTTTCGCTGCGTGATTTGAACCCCATTGGCCAGCTCAGCGACATTCTGCGCGATGGTCGTATTCAAGGGCTGCTGATTTCCTTCTTTATTTTTAACTTTGCCTTTGCAGGCTTTAGCAGCATTTTCGTGCTGTTTTTGAACAGCCGCTACGGCTGGGGGCCAAGCCAGGCGGCGATGGTGTTCTTCTTTATCGGCATTGTCTCAACCATTGTGCAAGGTGGGCTAATTCGTCAGCTGTTGCCCCGCTTTGGAGAAGCCAAGCTGGCCGTGGCCGGACTGATCCTAGTCGCCCTGGCCTTTGGCGGCGTGGTGCTGATTCCGGCAGGTAGCCCGGTGCTAATTCCGGCCCTGTATACCACTCAGGCCATGCTAGCCCTGGGGGTGGGGTTGCTTATTCCGTCGCTGCGGGGGCTGATTTCAATTCGCGTGTCGGCCCAGGAGCAGGGCAAAACCCTGGGCGGTAACCAGGCTCTGCAAAGCGTGGCTTCCATTGCCGGGCCGCTATGGGCAGGCTGGATTTTCGATCGCTCTGGCATGCTCTCTCCCTTCTGGATGGGAGCGCTGTTCATGATTATGGCCGTTGGGTTTGCCCTGACTAATCTGCCCCGTCGTCAGTTGTCTGTGTAGATCTTGGTAGATCACGTTTACCTGGGTGCCGCCACCGCAAGATCCCGTCAGGAGCTACTATGACTTTGCTATCGCGTCAGGATCAACAAGTCGCTATTCCCGGCATACTGGGTGGCCTTGGCCCTATGGCCCACGTGCAGTTTGAGCAGCGGCTTATTCAAGGCAGCGCAGCGCGGGGAGCACGGAGCGATCAAGACCACCCGGTATGGCTGCTGGTGAATGGCACCAACATTCCTAACCGAACAGAGAGCTTGCAGGGCACTGGGCCAGACTGCGTGCCTGGGCTGGTGCGCTACGCCCAACTACTAGAGCGGGCTGGAGCCAACTTTTTAGTGGTGACTTGTAACACCGCCCACGGGGTCTACGACCAGGTGCAGGCCCAGCTCGATATTCCTTGGGTTCACCTAATGGCCTGTACGAGTGGCCACATTCGTCAGGCTTACCCTACGGTGCAGCGGGTAGGGGTGTTGGCCACTGACGGCACGCTACAGTGTGGGCTTTATAGCCATAGCCTGAGCCGGGTGGGGATAATACCCATCGGCTTTGAACTCAATTCTCCCTGGCAAGATTTGGTCATGCAGTCGATCTATCACCCCGATTGGGGAATAAAAACGACAGGGACTAAGGTATCTACCAAAGCATTGACGGTATTAGAGCAGGCGACGAGCTGGCTTAAAACCCAGGGGGCCGAAGTGGTGATTGCAGGCTGCACAGAGTTGTCTGTGGCCTTTGCTCAAATGCCAGCGCTGCCGCTGCCCTGGGTGGATCCATTAGAAGTGGTGGCTGACATCACCCTAGATCTGGCCTGGGGCTACCGTTCCATGCCGCTCTGGCAAGCTGCCTAGGAGAAGGAATGTGCCAAAAAACGATAACTCAGAACGTTTCTCCTGTAGGAAAAAAGGCAGGGATAAGAGGTGCCACAGATCGGTGGCTTGGGGTGCTATTGCTTGGGCTGGCCCTGACCCTCTTTTTAGGATTAACCCTGGGATTCAGCGGTGCGGCGCAAGCTGCTCCTAAAGGATCTGCTGTGGCGTCTTCTCAAGCTACTGCTACCCGAACTGCCTCTACCGGATCCACACCGGCTCGATCGCCGTCCTCATCTTCAGCCCCGGCCATACCAGCCATGCCGCCAGACGTGCAGCGCGTTCTGGACAAAGGCAAGCTGACGGTAGCCGTACTGGGGCAGGATAACGCTCCCTTTTTTATGGATGAAGCAGGCCAAATGAGTGGGCTAGATATTCAGCTAGCGCGCACACTGGCCGATCAGCTGGGGGTGAGCCTTGAAATTATCCGAACGGCCCAAACGTTTGATCAGGTGGTCGAGGCCGTCTATGGACAAAAGGCCGACCTGGCCATTTCAAAAATTAGCCGGACGCTAAAGCGGGCGCAGCGAGTGCGGTTTTCTCGGCCTTACCTGCGCATGCGCCAGGGACTATTGGTAAACCGCCTGCAAGTGGCTGAGCAAACTCAGGGGCGATCGATGATTGCAACCATTCGCGATCTGCGCGGCCAGGTCGGCGTGATCAAGGGGTCGTCCTATGTGGGCTTTTTGCAGCAGAAGTTTCCCCAGGCCAACATTGTGGAATACCCCACCTGGGAAGATGCTGTAGAAGCTGTGGTGCGGGGCGATATTTTAGCTGCTTACCGAGATGAGCTAGAGATTAAGAAGGTGGTGCGCACCCGACCCGATGTGGCCCTGCAATTGCAAACCATTGCTCTCACCGATACCCAAGATTCGCTGGCGGTAGTGCTGCCCTGGAGCAGTACCCACCTGCTGGCCTTTGTCGATCAGTACTTAGATACCCTCACTGCTCAGTACACCGTGGATACGGTGCTAGACGAATACGCCAATTACTGGGTTACCCAACGCCCGCAGCAACCGTAGTTTTTGACAATACCTCTGTGGCAACACCCATGGTTACTTCCCTGAAAGCCTATATTCCCCGGCAGGCCTCAATTGAATGGTTACGCAGCCCCTGGGCGATTGTGATGAGCAGTGGGCTAGGGGTATACATCGGCACGACCCAGCCCCAGGTAGCTATGTGGATTGCCCCCTTTGGCACTCTTTATCTGGGGTTACTGAAGATGTGCGTGCTGCCGATTTTGCTGTCGGCGATTACGAATAGCTTGGGGCGATTGATGCAGAGTCACGATGCACGGCAGTATGTACAACGGATTGCCGTGGTGTTTCCATTGAGTTTGCTGATGGTAAGCGCGATCGCCGTTGCCGTTGCTGCCCTGGCTGGCCCCGGTCGCGACTTGACGACTGAGACCCTGAAAACCCTTGGGGTGCTGGTCAACCAGTCTGGCGTTGATTTAGAAATGGCCCTCAGCGGCCCCATTCCTGAGGCTGCTACCGGTAGCGTGACCACCCTGGTAGATAGTCTGGTACCCGACAATATTTTTGCGGCCCTCAGCGAGGGGCAAACCCTGAAGGTGCTGTTGTTTGCGATCATTTTTGGTGTATCGCTGGGGTTGGTCAAAGCGCCTTCTACAGCGGCATTGTTTGACACCCTCGATAGCCTCTACCAGGCGTTTAATAAGGTAATTCACGGGCTGACGTACCTGCTGCCCTTTGGTCTGTGTAGCCTGCTAGCCTACCAGCTATCTCGGGTAGGGATTGAGGTGCTGCTGTCGATGGTGGATTTTGTGGTGGTTGCGATCGCCACCTTTGCCCTGATCTATGTGATTAGCACTTTGATTATCTGGCGACGATCGGGTCTGGGTCTATGGACCACCCTACTGGCGCTGAAAGATCCCACGATTTTGTCACTTGCTACCTCTAGCAGCCTGGCCTGTCTACCTGCCGCCATCACCAGCCTCAGCGAAAGTCTCAAGTTCAATCCTCAAACCACGAATTTGGTTACCCCGTTAGCCATTACCCTCTGTCGCTTTGGCTCCGTCGTTTATTTTGCATTGGCCACTTTGTTTGTGGTGCAGCTCTACCAGCGCGATTTGGGTCTGGCTGGGTTGGGCATAGTAATCTTAGGCTCCATTTTGGCGGGTATGGCTACGTCTGGCGTTACCGGCATTCTCACCCTGACCATGCTGGGCCTGGTGCTTGACCCGCTCAAACTGCCCTTAGAAGCAGTGCTGGTGCTCTTTATTGCCATCGATCCCTTGATGGATCCCTTCCGTACCTTAGGCATTGTGCATACAGGTATGGCGGCAACAGCACTTGTAGCCAATCGGGAGCGATAAGGGGATGAGGGAACAGCGAGATCAGGGGCTACAAACCCCCCTTAGCGTCCCCACCT
>NZ_JADEXE010000487.1 GCF_015207265.1 Nodosilinea sp. LEGE 07298
GTGGTGTGGTGGGTCGGTACATGGCGAGTCCGGCTAGGCCCGCCAGCAAGAAGAGAAGGAGGATGTTAACGCGAAAGAGTAGGGAGAGGATGAGGACGGTGAGGGCGATCGCAACACTCTGCCAGTCTTTGATCGCCTTTTTGCTCAGCTTCCAGCAAAAACCAAAAATAATCGCAATCACCACTGGAGAAATGCCTAAAAACAGGTTCTCAATCTGGGGTACTCCCTGAAACCGAAAGTAGGCCCATGACAGCGCCAGCACAATCAGAAAGGCAGGCAGAATAAAGCAAACACCCGCTACAACGGCCCCCAACTGCCCCGCCCGCAGGTAGCCAGTGTAAATGCCGGTCTGGGTTGAGGCCGGGCCGGGCAGCATCTCGCAGATGGCGACCCCTTCGAGAAACTGGTCCTCTTTCATCCAGCCGCGCCGTACCACTGCCTCGTTGTGAATCATGGCGATGTGGGCCTGAGGGCCGCCAAAGCCGATCGCCCCGAGCTTCAAAAAGAGCAGGGCGAGTTCTTTCAACCGGGTCGGTAGCGTCTCTTGAGTCGGTTCTACAGCGATAGGGTCTAAATCTGGCGACTGGTTCATCGGCAACACGATAATGCTGAAGTGAGCCTATCGGGATTCGACCACGAAATCCTATATCGAGCAATACATTATCTGGAGCGGGGGGTGCTAGCTGCCCACGCTGAGTTTGTAAGTTTGTCTCTGTAACGAGCTAGGTCTCGACGGCTGAAATATGCCCACCATTCCGAATTGCTTGGCTCCCTAGCCCCCCTGCTCCCTAGCCCCCGGAGAATAGTATCTAAACTTGCGCCGCAGAGGACTAGGTCTCGATGTATGGCGTGCAGATCGGGGGTGTAGATGGCATGGCTAGGGCTACGACGGGCTGCCAATACTCAGGGAAGTAAACAAAAAAACGTATTTACTTGCTTTAACAACTTTTGTGTTGCTAAACTCAATGAGTATTTCTACCGTATACTGTCTGCTATGGCCCAGCAACTGCCCAGCACAAAGGGAATTACCCTCCATCAGATGGAGGTTTTTGAGGCGGTTGCTCGCCACGGCAGCTATACAAAGGCGGCTGAAGAGCTGTATTTGACTCAGCCCACGGTTTCGATTCAGGTCAAGCAGTTGTCGAAGACCGTTGGCCTGCCTCTGTTTGAGATGGTGAGCAAAAAGCTATACCTAACCAGGGCAGGAGATGCCCTATTGACGACCTGCCGTCAGGTTTTAACACAGCTCTCGACCCTAGATGAGGCTCTAGTCGCTTTTCAAGGGTTAGAGCAAGGGATGGTCAAAGTGGCCACGGTTGAAACCGGCAAAACGGCCCTAGTTCAGCAGCTAAAACCGTTTATGGATCGCTATCCAGGGTTAGAGCTGTCGATGCATATCGGTGATCATCATCAGCTACTGGAACGACTGCAAAACAATGAGGACGACATCTATCTGTTTAGTCTGCCTCCTGCTTTGAATGGGGTTGAGGTTTTTCCCTGCATGAATGTGCCGCTGCACATTGTGGCTCATCGACAACATCCTTTGGCCGGGCAAACGGCGGTATCTCCGCAGCAGCTAGCTCAGGAATCATGGATTTTGAGTGAGCCAGGCTCAGCCAGTCGCCAGCTGCTGGAGGAATTTTTTATGGCTCAATCGATTAAGGTGCGCCGCCGACTGGAGTTGAGCAGTAGTGAAGCGATTAAAGCTAGCATTCGGGCCGGGCTGGGCATTGCAGTGTTGCCTGCGTCCGAGTTGTCTCGAACAGACCTTGAAACTGATCTGGCTATTTTGCCAGTAGCAGAATTTTCGCTACGCAAACAATGGCATTTAGCGTACCTGAAAGGTAAGTGCTTATCTCCGGCAGCAGCAGTATTTCTTGACTACGTTGTGGAGCGGTTTTGAACAGCAATTCAAAATTAAGGGTTAAAACGCCAGCTCCACTGAGTGTCTAAGGAACTACGGCTATATAGTGCACCCAAAAGCCAGGTTTCGACTTTGCTTAACCTTTGGCCCGAGGGCTGAATTCCGTCGTTTGTCTTATAGACGGGCCTCGCCAACGCGCAGCGCCTTGTAAAGGGAGACGTTATTTCTTGTCGGTTCCT
Source organism: Nodosilinea sp. LEGE 07298 (assembly GCF_015207265.1). GTDB lineage: Bacteria > Cyanobacteriota > Cyanobacteriia > Phormidesmidales > Phormidesmidaceae > Nodosilinea. Next base: position 2,104 of record NZ_JADEXE010000487.1, read on the forward strand.
AGCTGCCAAAACCGCGAAAATGACCGGGCAGAAGGTCAATGCCCAGGGCTGATTTGATCAGGTAAGCCAGCATTAAGATACTGGTACTAAGAGCCAGATTAAACCCCAGCAGTAGCGTTACCGCCATTACCCAGTTACCCAGCTGAGTGAGCCGTGAGACCGGCACATCGCGATGGGCACGGCGGCGGTCTTTCCCAACCATTAGCACAATGAAATAGCGGCTGATTAATAGGTCAATGGTGAACCGTAGATCGACCAGTTTGGGGGTTGATTTGGGGATAGCCAGGGCAATGACTCGCTCGATATCGGCCCGCTGTTGAGGGGTGAGGTTGGCCTGTACCTCGGGATGGAGCTGAGCTAGGTAAGCGGCTGGGTGAGGTACCGATCGCCGCGGTTCTGAATGGGCAATTTGGGGCGCAACCGCAGCGCTACTAAACTGGCGAATTTTGTGCCAATAGGCTTTCATTCGGGGTTCAAATCCTGTCGATATTGGTTGGTGTGTTGTGATTGATGCAACCCTAAGCGCTAGAGATTTTCCCAGGGCACCCAGCTTGGCCACTGGCGCTGGTAAAGGCTGATTCCTGCCCACTGCACCAGCAGCAGGCTGACCAGCAGCCCTAGCTGACCGCAGCGGCGGTAGGGTGATTTACTCTGCCGCAGCGTTTGCCCGACTTTGGCCAACAGGCACACCAGGGCAATGCTGAACGCCCATAGGGCCAGCACGGTATAGGCCCAGTATTTGTAGTGGGCGTTGTTGGGCCAAAAGGGCGGAAAGATATCGAAGGCGACGACCAGGGCGATCGCGCCAGAGACTACAGCGCTAGCGGGCACCACGCTACCCCAGCCCACCCCCAGCCCATAGGCCACCAAT
>NZ_JADEXE010000488.1 GCF_015207265.1 Nodosilinea sp. LEGE 07298
CCGCCGGACCCTCTCCCCGTGCTAGCGCCTGGCTCGCCCCCCTGATTCCTGCCACCCAGAGCATTCCAAACCTACTGGCAAATCTACCGGCTACTCCCTTAGCTGGCTCTGGCTTTTGGGGATGGGATCGTATCCAAGATTACGCCGTACCGCTAACCAGCTTTTTTCTCAAGACAGGAGCTTTTATTTTCGGCGGTGGCCTGGTCATCATTCCTCTACTCGAAACAGCGGTAGTGAATGATTTTCAGTGGATGACTCGCAGCCAGTTCATCGACGGCGTTGCGCTGGGAGAACTCACCCCCGGCCCCGTGGTGATTACCGCTGCCTTTGTGGGCTATAAGGTGGCCGGGGCACTGGGGGCACTGGTTGCCACTGTGGCGATATTTACGCCCTCATTTTTGTTCATCATGTTTGCCTCGCCCTTTTTGCTGCGGCTGCGGCAAAACCCCTGGGTCAAGAGTTTTCTTAAGGGGGTACTACCTGCGGCTTTGGGGGCGATCGCCGCCGCCGCCATTCCCCTCGCTGCCGCCGCGCTGATTCAGCCCACCCTGCCACGCACAGTTGTTGCTATTGCTGTAGGTCTTGCCGCCCTCGTCGCCCTGATCCGTTTTCGTCGCCCTACGTGGCAACTGGTCCCGGCTGGGGCGATCGTGGGGCTCGTGGTCGGATCGGTTGTCTGATTTTGGATTTTAGATTTTGGAGGGTGAGCCGGTTTGTTGGCAGAGGATAGGGAGAGCTTCGAATCAGACCCAATCCAAAATCCCCAATCCAAAATCTAAAATCCCTTCCCCTGGGCCATACTAGGCTTGGGGACAGGAACGCCGCGCCACATGAGTTTTATTTTCATCAGCTACAGCCGCCAAGACAAGGCCTATGTGAGCCTGCTGGCCCAGGCATTAGAGTCGCACCACCTGCCATTTTGGTTAGATATCAACACAGATTATGGGGCTACCTGGCCCCACACTATCGAAAAGCAGGTGGAGTGCTGTCAGGTATTGATCATTGTCATGTCTCCCCGCTCTAAGCAGTCGCACTGGGTGCAGTGCGAACTGGCCCACGCCCTCGAACTTCGTAAACCCATCTTCCCGTTGCGGCTCGAAGGACCGCGCTGGTTTTCGGTGGCCGCGCTGCAAACGGTCGATGTAACCGGAGGCAAACTGCCCCCCGCCCGCTTTTTTGATACTCTGCGACCTCACTTTCCGGCCCCCACCCCCACCTCCGAGTCTCTGCCGCTGCAAGACATCGTTGAGGAATCTATACCGCCAGCAGCACCCCCGGTAGGATGGGTGTTGCCCGAACCATCAGGATGGGTGCTGCCTAATCTACCCACTGCGCCTCTCAGTCAGACCCCTACTTCCGCCGTCCAGGACGACGACCTCAGCTCTGAAAAAGGGGTTGACTATCGCAAACTGAGCGACTTGCTAAAAGCGGGGCATTGGAAGGAAGCTGATCGAGAGACTGATCGCCGTATGCTAGAAGCCGTCGGGCGCAAAGAAGATGACTGGATTCGCGGAGAAGAAGTGCTGAACTTTCCCTGTGCTGTTCTAAAGACGATCAATGCATTATGGGTGGATTACAGTGATGGTAAATGGGGCTTTGGTGTGCAAAAGCGTGTCTACCAAGAATGTGGTGCTAAGCTTGACGGCAACTACCCAGGCCATGAAATTTGGCATGAATTTTGCCGCCGTGTCGGTTGGCGCGAGGAAGATTCTTACGTGAGCGACTCAGACTTTACCTTTGACCTCCAGAATTCTTCGGTAGGAAAGCTTCCAAGTAGCCGAGGAGTTCGAGGCTCGAGCTCATATGGTGGAGTATTAAGGTGGAATCTCTTCTCTCGCATCAAGACTTGTAGACTGTAACCTATAAACGGTTCAGCTTGATCTAAGAAATATTGCAGAGTCACCTCTTACCAATTGCTATGAGCACCCAGCAAATTACCATCGAGCTGCCAGAGCCGGTAATGCGTCAACTGATGCGAATTGCAGCGGCTACCCATCAATCGATTGAAGCGCTGGTGGCCCAGAGTGTGCTGAGCAACCTGCCGCCCTCTGTCGATAACGCACCGCCAGAGTTGCAAACCGATCTACTGTCCATGCAAGGGCTGAGTGTGAAAGAGCTATATACGATCGCCCAAACCCAAACCGAACCGATACAGTATAATCGCCACACCGAACTGCTGCAAAAAAACGCAGCCAATCAGCTCACCCCCGCAGAACGGCAAGAACTCTCTGCCCTCAGGCAATCTGCCGATCATCTGATGCTGTGTAAAGCCTATGCCTGGTCGCTACTCCGCTGGCGAGGCCAGAAGATTCCTGCCTTAGCTGACCTACCTGTTCCAGTATGAGCATTTCTGAGGGCTTGCGGCAGCAGGTGATTGCAGCATCTAGTTATCGCTGTGAATACTGCCAAACTCCATCGCAGGTCACGGGCACGCCTTTGGTAATGGAGCATATTCTGCCTCGGTCGTTGGGTGGTACCGATGAGTGCGGCAACCTAGCCGCAGCTTGCTATCGCTGCAACGAGTTCAAAGGGGCAAAAACTGAAGCACTTGATCCAGAAACTCAGCAACTGGTGCCCCTTTTCAACCCACGTACCGATGACTGGCCAGGGAACTTTCGATGGAGCAATGGCGGCACTCACATCACAGGCATCACCCCACGGGGACGGGCCACAGTGGTAGCTCTGCGCCTAAACAACGACAACATCGTTTCAGCCCGCTCAATTTGGATTGAGTTTGGCTGGCACCCACCTACTCAGACATAACAATATCTGAATGGCTCAATAGGTGTTTCAGGGAGGTGACCTGCAAGCAGATGATGTATTCGCTAGGCTGAACACTAAAGTGCACCTGCTCTGCGATCTCATGCTAACCCTGACACACCTTTTGGAAGAGGCCAAGTGCTACGACAGCGTTCGGACGTTGCGCTGGCCCGACGGCGTTATCCGGTGTCCGAAGTGCGGCT
>NZ_JADEXE010000489.1 GCF_015207265.1 Nodosilinea sp. LEGE 07298
CCGCCAGCACCAAAACTACCACTTGCACCCCTACCGCCAGGCCTGGCAGCCAAGATAGTTAATCCACTGATCACGGATGCAGCGCCACCCCCACCACCATTGCCACCTGGGTTAAAGGGAGCGCCATTGCCACCCCGTCCGCCACTATTGCCATTGAACCCATTGCTTGAGTTGTTGTTGCCATTGCCGCCGCTGCCAGCAAACCCCAGAGCATTACCGCCGATCGCCCGATTCGAGGAAAAGACGCTGTTCGTAACGGTGACATTGCCTGATTTGACAAACAGAGCACCGCCAAATCCGCCGCCACCGCCGCCGCCATTTAAGCCATTGCTACCCCGGGCAATCCCGTTTGCCAGCGTCAGCCGATCAAACGTCACCCTGCCTCCATCGACGACAAAAAGCTGAGTGCGACCCTGACCATCAATGACGAAGTTGTTGCCAACAAAGTTGATGTTGTTGTTCCCGGAGATCGTCGGGAGCACACTGTTGACGAACACGGAATTATTCAACACGATGGTGTCGTCTTGAGGCAGCAACTCTGCCGCCTGAATGGCTTCCCGCAAGCTCAGTACCCCGTCATTGAGGTCAACCACATCCCGACTGGTGTTGACGACAAGCGTGGCAAACAGTCCTCGGTAGGCTTGCTGCGTGTGTGGCGTCAGGGCTAGCGGGGTCAATATTTCCCCCGTTTGCACATCCAATACCCAGTTGCCACCCTGAGCGGCATCGCCAATTGCCCTACTGGCAGCGGCAACCCGTGCGCCCGTAAGGGCTTGCAACTGATGCAATAGCGTGGTGTCAATCTCCCCAGGACGGGTCGGATGAGCCGCAATGTGACAACCGTAGAGCAAGATTTCGGCATCCGAGGCCAGCGCCGATCGCCATTGACAAATCTGACCCGCCTCAGATTCCACTGTGTGACGGGTGAGTTGGCTATTGCCCAATTGAACGCTGCCAGGGGCACCGTGGGAGAGGATGTGCAAAGCAGTGATGCCGCTGCGATCGCGCAAAATTTCGCTGATTTGGCTAATGCCGTCGCGATCGGGGGACAGGAGAACTACCGGAATGTCGGCATAAATGCCCGCGATTAAGGTATCGAGATCATCTAATTGGGCATCGAGAATGACCAACTCTGACCTGCGATCGAGCACAGGCGAGCGATCGACGACCATGATCTGAGTGGAAAGATGGGGGACTTGTAGGCGGTTCATGTTCTGAACTCCGAAGCGATGGGTGAGTAAGCCTGAGCAATCGTTTTGGGAACCGTTGCCACCCATCGTATGAACCGACTACCCATCAACCCATCTGAAGAACGTCTTGAAGTCACATCAACGAAAGCAATAGCTTCAGGGCCAGCGATCGCAGAGGTTTTAGCCCCGATCTCTAACTTTCGTTGATGCGATCGCGCGTCTGATATCAGCGAAAGTTAGAATCTGGCTGTAAAGAGTAGCCAAATTCAGGAATCTCGCAGTATCAGTAAGTAGTTACCTCGTTAACCCTGTATCAAGATCCCTTCCCTGTGTTCCCGATGGCTATGAACGCAACCCTTAATACCCAGACCATACCGTTCCGATTTTTGCTGTACACCGAATGGGTCATGCTCGGCAGTTGCGGCGTTATGGCCCTGATTGAAGCGTGGCAAACGCAGCGAATTCCAGTCGCCCATCTGCTGATCTTGCTGACCTTGCTGGCGATGGGGCTGGCGCTCCACAAGGTGAAGCCCTCCCTGGCCTACCTCTATACGGCTATACAAATGGGGTTGATTTTGCTAGGCACAACCCTGGGCTACCTGCACATCTTGCCAACGCTCTATCTGATTGTGATGATTCGGAGCTGTTTTTTACTCGAACCACCGGGACGATTCATTGTTGCAAGCCTATCGTTCGTTTTCTTTGCCATCCATCAGGTGCAGTATTTAACCACAATCATGCCGTTGCGACTGCCGGCACTCAACGAGCAACGCGTCTGGATGCACCAGTTTGCCGAGTTTTTGATGTTTGGGCTAAGTTTGGTGCTCATATCTCGACTGGTTTCCACCCTGATTACTGAACGCAGAACCCAAGAAAAACTGGCCCAGGCGCACAACCAGCTCCGTCAATATTCTCTTCAGGTGGAAGAACTGGCGGCGGTGCAGGAACGCAATCGCATCGCCCGGGAAATTCATGATTCTCTGGGTCATGCCCTGACAAACTTAAATGTGCAAATTCAAGCCGTGCTCAAACTTTGGCAGCACAACCCAGCAGAAGCCCACCTTTTTCTGGAGCAAGCGCAACAACTGGGAACAATGGCGATGCAGGAGGTGCGTCAATCGGTCAGTAAGTGGGTGAGCTGGTTCAAATGTAGGATGGGTTAGCGATAGCGTAACCCATGCGGGCGTTGGGTCTCGTGCCTCAAACCAACCTAAGTAGGGAGTTTGAATTAAACGTAAGATGGGAGGGTTAACTAGAAAGCCCCCTTATGCCCGCCCCATTGCGTATCATTTTGACCGAGGAGGAAGACCGTACCTTAAGTGAACTGCGGCAAGCTCAGACAGTTCCTTATCGGACCCGTGACCGTGCGCATATGCTGCGCTTGAATGCTCAAGGGCTGAACGTGCCTGCTATTGCCAAGATTTTTCAGTGCCAGCAACAGACCGTCAGAGTCACTCTCAGACGGTGGGAGAGTGATGGGTTAGGCGGACTGTGGGAAGCCCCTGGGCGTGGTGCGAAACCCAAGTGGCAGCCCTCAGATCTGGACTATTTGACGGCCTGTTTGGATCAAGAACCGCGCACCTATACCAGCGCTCAATTAGCTCAAAAGCTTAAGCAAGAGCGCTTGGTAGACTTGAGTAGCGGGGTGCATCCCAGTTATGTAATGAGCAATAATACTTAGTCTGGGCTAAGCCTATGAACGTTAAGCTTTGAGCAGTTCAACAGAGGAACTTCACTCCCATGGATGCCTCCAAAGAAGCCCGTCTCAAA
>NZ_JADEXE010000069.1 GCF_015207265.1 Nodosilinea sp. LEGE 07298
CCCATGAACCTCTTCTACCGCAACCGCCAGCTCCTCCTCCTCACCCTGGTGCTAATCATCGTCTGGGGTCTCTCGGCCTTTCTCACCCTGCCGCGCTTAGAAGACCCGGAGATTGTGCAGCGGTTTGCCCGCGTTACCACCTTTTTGCCGGGGGCCACACCCGAGCGGGTCGAGACGCTGGTGACCGAGAAGATCGAGGATCGGCTGTTTGAGCTGGAGGAAATTGAATCGCTGCGATCGACCTCGGGCAGCGGCATTTCGGTAATTACGGTGGAGCTGAAGGACACCATTCCCGACGTGGACCCAGTGTGGGCCAAGGTGCGCAGCAAGGTCGACGATGCCGTACCCGACCTGCCCGCTGCCGCCTCGGTGCCGGAGTATGCCGACAGCTCCACTAAAGCCAGCGCCCTGATTGTGGGGCTAACCTGGCAGCGAAACGATGCGCCCAACTACGCGATTATGGGGCGGCTGGCGGCGGCGCTAGAAGATCGCCTGCGGGCGATTCCCGGCACCGAAACGGTGGATGTATTTGGCGAGCCCGATGAAGAAATTCGGGTGGATATTGCCGCCACGGAGCTGTCGCAGCTGGGGCTGACGGCGGCGGCGCTCGCTCAGCAAATTGCCGCCAGCGATGCCAAGGTTTCGGCGGGGCAGTACCGCAGCGATCGCAGCGAGTTTTTGCTCGAAGTTGACAGCAGCCTCAGCTCTCTAGAGCAGATTCGCGCCATCCCCATTGCGGCTGGGGCAGACGGGCAGGTGGCTCAGCTCGGCGATATTGCCACCGTGACCAAAGCCGTGCAGGACCCGCCGACGGATCTGGCCCTGGTAAATGGGCATGGGGCGATCGCCCTCTCAGCCAAAGTCGAATCGGCTGAACGGGTCGATCTGTGGGCCATTCAGGCTCGCCAGGTGTTAGATCAGTTTCGCCGTGAGCTGCCCGATGAACTGGGTCTGCACGTCGTGCTTGACCAGAGCCAGTACGTGCAGCAGCGCCTGAATGGGGTGGTAGGAAACCTGGTGCTGGGCTCACTGCTGGTCATCGGCATATCACTGCTGATTTTGGGCTGGAAGTCAGCTCTGCTGGTGGGTCTGGCCCTACCGCTGACCACCTTGACGGTCTTCGGCACCATGAAAGTGCTCGGCGTGCCCCTACACCAGATGTCGGTAACGGGCATCATCATTGCCCTGGGGCTGCTGATCGACAACGCCATCATTGTGGTGGATGAAGTGCAGGGGCGGCTGCGCCAGGGCATGCCGCCAGCCGAGGCGGTGTCGCAAACGGTGCGCCACCTGCTGGTGCCATTGCTAGCCAGCACGTTGACCACGGTGCTGGCTTTTGTTCCCATTGCCACTTCGCCGGGGGGCGTGGGCGAGTTCATCGGCACCATTGGCCTGACAGTAATTTTGGCCCTGCTGAGTTCGCTGGCGCTATCGCTGACGGTGATTGTGTCGCTGGTGGGGCGCTTGCACCAGTGGAACCCACTGCCCCAGCGCTGGGCCTGGTTACAAACTGGTTTTGCTAACGCCGCCCTGGCCAACGGCTATCGGTGGACGCTGCGGGCGGTATTTCGTCGCCCCTGGCTCGGCGTTGGCCTGTCGCTGATTTTGCCGGTGATGGGGTTTGCGGTGTTTGCCACCCTGCCCCAGCAGTTTTTCCCGCCCACCAACCGCAACCAGTTTCAGATTGAGTTTGAGCTACCCACCCAGGCTTCGCTGGATGCCACCCAGGCCCAGGTGCAGCAGGCCCGAGCACTCGCCCTCAACCATCCCGATATCGACGATGTGCACTGGTTTATGGGCCGCACCGCGCCGCCCTTTTTCTACAATGTGCTAGATAACCGCCGCAATGCCCAAAACTACGCTCAGGGCATTGTGCAGCTGGCCAGCACCGATCGCATTCGAGCTACCATTCAAACCCTGCAAAGTGAGATGGATGCCGCCTTCCCCCAGGCCCAGGTTTTGGTGAAGCAGCTGGAGCAGGGACCACCCTTTGACGCACCGATTGAGCTGCGGGTCTACGGGGCAGATTTGGCGGGGCTGCGGGAGTTGGGCGATCGCCTCCGCGCTGAACTGGCCCAGGTACCCGATGTAGTGCACACCCGCGCCACCCTGACCGAGGCGCTGCCCAAGCTGGCGCTGACGGTAGATGAAGCCCAGGCTCGCCGTTTAGGTCTCGACAATCAGGCGATCGCCAGCCAGCTGAATGCCGCTCTCGATGGCAGAACCGGCGGCTCGGTGCTAGACGGCACTCGCGACATTCCCGTACGGGTGCGGGTACCGGAAGACCAGCAGGGCGATCTGGGGGCAATTGGCTCGCTGGATCTGGTCACCGCCCAGGGAGAACTGCCCTTAGATGCGATCGCCTCGCTCGATCTAGTACCCGATATCGCCAGCATCAGCCGCCGCAACGGTCAGCGCATCAACACCGTGCAGGGCTTCATTACCGCTGGTGCGTTGCCCAGTACGGTGCTGGCCACCTTGCAACAGCGGCTTCAGGGGTTTGAGCTGCCCCCCGGCTACCGCATCGAGTACGGTGGCGAGGCCGATGCTCGCGGTACCGCCGTCGGCAACCTGCTCTCCACCGTCGGGGTGCTGATGATTTTGATGACCGCGACCCTGGTGCTGTCGTTCAATTCCTTTGGGCTGGCGGCGCTAATCGGCACCGTGGCGATTCTCTCGGTGGGCCTCGCCGCTCTGGCGCTAAAGCTGTTTGGCTCAATCTTCGGCTTCACCGCCATTCTTGGCACCCTGGGGCTAATTGGCCTCGCCATTAATGACTCGATTGTGGTGCTGGCCGCCCTGCGCGAGCACCCCGAAGCCAAGCTGGGTCATCCCCAGGCGGTGGAAGACGTGGTCTTTCACGCCACCCGTCACGTGATCGCCACCACCATTACCACCATGATTGGCTTTGTGCCGCTGCTGCTCGACCCCACCGGGTTTTGGCCGCCGCTGGCGATCGCGATCGCAGGCGGCCTCGGCGGCGCAACCCTGCTGGCGCTCTACTACATTCCCTCGATCTACCGACTGCTGAGCTACCGTCGCCCTGCCACCGTGGCTCCAACTCCCCCAGAGCCAGCTTTTTCTAGGCTGTAGTTTGTCGAACAGAAACACGTCGAACAACGCAGCAACCCTAATCCAAGCCTGACAATGTAAATTCAACCTGAACAATTTGAGCCCTTGCGGAACATAAATTGCCCTTTCGACTTCTAGTGCTAGTTAAGAGGTTAACTTTTTTGCGCGGGTGGCGGGTGGCTTGAATAAGTCTCTGGAAACGTAATTTGCGGGCCGTTGGAGTGAACGGGCGGCGATCGCCTACAATCGATCTGCTAATTTGCCCGTGGATGTGGCCGTTGACGTATCGGACTTGAGAGTGGCGGAGTTTATGTACAGCAGTTACCAATACAAGAGAAAATCGCCGCGTCGCCGCTTACGGTTGGTGCTGTTTCTTCTGTTGCTAATTGGCATTCCTGTTGGCATCGAGTTGCTAACGCGGGTGCTGACCCATGCCACGGGCACCAGCGATCGCTTCACCGCCAATCCCACCTCTGATGTCAGAGATGCTTACCATCTGCGGTTTATTAGCCGAGCAGGCCAGCCCTACGCCGGTCTGCCCGACGGTGGCGAGTTGAACGCAGTTCGCGACCCCCTGCTGGGCTACCGGCTGGCGGGCAATCAGCAGAGCGATTTTTGGCAGATCAACGACAGCGGGTTTCGCGATAATGAGGCCGTACCGAGCACCAAGCCAGCGGGAGAGATCAGAATTTTTGTGCTCGGCGGCTCGACGGCCTTTGGCCAGCTCAGCTCCAACAACCAGACCACCTTTGCCAGCAAGCTAGAAACCCGCCTCAACGACCAAGTTGCCCAGCAGCGAGCTAACCCCAGTCAGTTTCAGCCCAGCGCGCTGCCCTTTCGGGCCGACCAGGTGCAAGAAGCCCTGGCGCTGCCGCCGCGCATTCGAGACGGGCAGTACCGAGTTGTAAATGCCGCCGTACCGGGCTACGCCTCGGGCAATGATCTGGCCATGCTGACCCAGCGGGTGGCCGCCTACAACCCAGACTTTGTGGTGGTAATGGGGGGCTATGCCGACCTGATGCTGCCTAGCGCTGACCGGGGCAGCGATGTGCCGGGGCTAGAGCAATATTTGACCGGCGACAGCCAGTCGTTGGGTGCTCAGCTGAGCGATCAGATGCAGGACTGGTTTGATCAGCTCTACATTGTGCAGGGCGTTAAACGCTACGCTCTGCAACGGCAGCAGGCCGCGCCGCGCCAGGCCGAACCGCTCAACCTCTACTCGCCCACGTTTGAGGCTACTCTCAGCGATCGCCTACCCGCCGACCAGGCCGAACTCGACCAGCGCATTGAGCGCTACGGTCGCCACATGCGGCAGATGGTGAGCTGGGCTGCGACCAACCAAAAGCGCCTAATTATCGGCATTGAGCCTGAAATTTCGACTCGTCAGCAAGAGTCGCTAACACCTGAAGAATCGGCAATTTTGGCTGAGCTAGACAATGCCTACCTGGAGCAAATGCGCGCTGGGTTTGCGGGTTTAGCAACCGTTGCCAACCAGGCCAGTAATCAATCGGCTAATGCTCAGGTCTTAAATTTTTACCCAATCTACGAAGACTTTGCTGGGCAGGCGTTTCAAAGCCCAGTGGGCCTAACCGATGAAGCCTATACGCTCATATCAGACCGGCTCTACAGGGCGATCGCCAGCCAAGTCGCCATTCAGCCCCAACCCTACGGGCTTTGAAACATCGTTTCTCAGGCCGAGAAAGGCTTTGATCGGAGCTAGCTCTTGGCGAGACACTTTCCCTTAGCCCAACGGTGACGCCCACCACTATTCGGCTCTGGCCACATCGGGTAGAGGACGCTTGAGCCGATACAGCCACAGCAGCCCAACCATGCTAAGGGTGATGCCGACTAAACTCACGACCTGAGCAATTCTCAGTGGCCCCAGCATGAGGCTATCGAGGCGCAGGCCTTCAATCCAAAAGCGGCCCAGGCTGTAGGTAGCGAAGTAGACGAGAAAGATTGTGCCGGTCTTGAGTCGCCCAGGATGGCGCAGGCCCCAAAAAAACAGCCAGAGCACCAGGCCCAGCACGCCCAGGTTCCACAGCGACTCGTAGAGAAAAGTGGGATGGTAGTAGGCAACATTGGCCAGACCGGGCGGGCGCTGAGCGGGGGGAATAAAGACTCGCCAGGGCAGCGATGTAGGGCTACCAAAGGCCTCAGAGTTGAAGAAATTGCCCCAGCGACCGATCGCTTGCCCCAGCACTAGCGCCGGGGCCACCACATCGGCCAATTGCCAGAAAGAGAGTTTGTAGCGGCGGGCAAACAGCAGCGCGGCGATCGCGCCCCCCAAAATGGCCCCGTGAATGGCAATGCCCCCCTGCCAAATTGCCAGGGCCGAGAGGGGGCGGTCGGCGTAGCGCTGCCACTCAAACAACACGTAGTAAATCCGTGCCCCCGGTAGTGCTCCCAGCACCAGCCAAATCGCTAAATCGCCGATGCGCTCTGGGTCTAGGCCGCGCCGCTGGCCCAGCCGCTGGGCCAGGGTAATGCCCAGCAGCAAACCTGTCGTAATCAGCAGCCCGTACCACCGAATGGTAATGGGACCAAGCTGAAAGGCGATTGGCCCTGGGGAAGCCAGCTGCCCGAGGGGGCCAAACCCAGCCATACTGGCGATTACATGCATCATCAATGAAAGGTAGGAACGGTATAGACCCGACTGTCAGCGGTTAGCAAAACAGCGTCGTTAGGTTCAGTGTATGGCGCTGAGTTACCCTTCGGGTCAGCGACCCGGCTGTTTTGGGGTGGTCAGGTCTGCGGGCGGGGCAGCCGACTAGGGGTGGAGCGTTGCCAGCACTGGGCCAGCACTGGGTTAGACGCGATCGCAGCTGTGGCCCCCAGTAAACATAGCCAAATGCAGACCCGCCGCCCGAGCGATCGCCACTGCGATCGCTCGGGTCAGCCCTAGATTGCTGAGATACCCAGCTAGCTCACGCGGTCAGCTAGCCTGCTGGTCTAAAGCGAGGTCTTGGCACAGCCTGCGCATAGAGTTGGCCACGGCGGGTATCGCTGGCTGTAGCACCCGCTGGTAGCTGCGATAGGCGGCCCGAAGCTGCCCTAAGCGATGCAGGGCCACCCCCCGAAATAGCCACGCCTGAAGGTGACTGGGCGATCGCCATAGAGCCTGGTTGCAGCAGGTGAGCGCTAGCTGGGGCTGGTTGAGCAAGATCAACAGCACCGCCTTTTGCACCCACAGGTGAGCATTGGCCACCCCGGCTAGGGCCTGGGCCTGCTCGATACTTTGTAAGGCGGCTTCATAGCGACCCAGGCCGCTCAGGGCATCGGCACGGCTAGACCAGGTTTCGGCCTGGTGGGGGTCGAGGGCCAGGGCCTGTTCAAACTGCGTCAGGGCCTCCTGGTAGCGGCCTTGCTCTAAAAGCAGTTTGCCCATCTCGCCGTGGCGCAGGCTTTCAAAGCTGCGATCGGGCCGACCCGCAGCCAGCGACGTTGAGCGAGGGCCGAGGGGTAAACGTTGGCGATGGTCTAAAGACCGGCTCAGAGAGTCATCGCGCACACAGGTTTCCATAAATCTGTCCTTTGCGTGAGAGGAAGCGATTGATTTGGTAGCCAACGGTAATCAGCCGATATGGCAACCATGTGTCAGCGCCGTATCAGAGATATTGCAGTCCTGGCGCACCCAAAACTCTCAGCAGGTTCAAGTTGTTTTCTACAGAGACTATTCAGCTGAATCAGGCAGCGTCCGGTCGAGCGTTATCGCCGCTAGACCGAAGGCTGTAGGGTCGTTTGTCCAGGGCAGAAACTTTTCTTCCCGTTGCCCTGTCCTAAACGTTGTGTTCTAAAAACACCTCGTCGTCACACCAGCGCCATATCGACGACACAGCTCGCCCCTAAGCTAAGGCTCAACATTTAGGCCATTTAACTAGAGGAGGTGAACGATGCAACTGGGTCTGTCTTACAAGCGCTATCAGCTCGCTATTCCCCCGGCGGTATGGTCAGAGTTTTTTGATCAGCTCACCGACGAAAATCGGGGCCGCTTGATTACGCTAAAGCTGCTAGACGATCACCTGGGGGATTTTGAAGTGCTGCGCCACACCCCTCTCCATGCCATCACCTACGATCGCCTCGACTACGGCAGCGACCTGGTGATTACTGTAGGCCGCCCCCAGGGAATTGGCGAAGCCACCTACGCTCACCGCGTCGTGTGTCCCCAGGCCGTTAGCATCGTCACCGACGAAGATGGCATTGTGCTCTCCTGCACGATTACCAACCAAGACCAGGCCCAAAGCAAGATCCATTTTCAGTCCTAGGGGCCGTCATCAATTAGCCGTCGATGGCTCAAGAATCAGGGGTTACGGCCCCTAGGACTCGAAGGCTGAAATAAGTCCACTATTCTGGCTCGCTTGGTTCCCTAGCTCCCCTGCTCCCTCGCGATTGGCAATCGGAATTGATGACACGCCCTAGGGTGGCGTAGGGTGAGTTGACCCGGTCGAACAGCCGCTTAACGCGCTGGCACAAAACCCAGCGCTACTATAGAATCCATCCGCCTAAGATCTATAGATGCGATGGCTACTGCGCTTAGAACACAGGCTATTGCCCCTGGCAAAACTTGGCAGCGATCGCTGACGATACGCCAGCGCTCTAAAAACGCTACACAGAATGTCCTAATCAATCTGTTGGTGGCTATAGAATCAGTTAAAGGCCAGCACCGAGGAAACTTTGGGTCCGCTCTTAAGGTTAAAAGCGATCGCCCTTAGACTGGTCTTTAACCATCGCATCACCCCTACCCACTCACCATCCGCCCATGCACAATGCCAACAGCAGCCCATCTGACCCTCAAAATCCTCCGGCTGCCAACGTTAAGGGAGTTTTGCGCGAAACCGTCGAAACCCTGGGCCTGAGCGTACTGCTGGCCTTTGGCATTCGCACCTTTGTGGCCGAGGCTCGCTATATCCCCTCTGAGTCGATGTTGCCCACTCTGGAGATCAACGATCGCCTAATTATCGATAAGGTCAGCTATGACTTTGGCAATCCCCAGCGGGGCGACATTGTAGTGTTTCGGCCCCCCGATGCCCTTGGTCAAAAAGACGCCTTTATCAAGCGACTGGTGGCCCTACCCGGAGATGTGGTTGAGGTCAAAGACGGCCAGCTCTATATTAATGACGAGGTTCAGCAAGAACCCTATATTGCCGCCAAACCCGACTACCAGTACGGCCCGGTAACGGTTCCCCCCGATTCGTACCTGGTGCTGGGCGACAACCGCAACAAGAGCTTCGACTCCCACTACTGGGGCTTTTTGCCGAAAGATCACCTAATTGGTCGAGCTGTCTTTCGGTTTTGGCCCCCCGACCGGCTGGGAAATGTAGACTAACCCCAAAGCCCAGGCGTCTACCTAGCTAGAGACAATCGGTCAGTAGGGTGTAAGGTGTACGGCTCTCCTCAAACCGTGCACCCTACACCCTGAACCGTTGTAGTGCTTCCTAAACCCGTTTTAGAGCCACACACCCTGAACCGTTATAGTGCTTCTTCAACCCGTTTTAGAGCCACAATTACCGTTGCCAGCCACAGCAGGCCAATGATTACCCCTACTACGACATCGCTGGGCCAATGGGCTCCCAACTCCAGCCGCGAGCTGACAATTAGGCCAATCCAACCAGCGATGGCAACCGTAATCAGGAGCTTTTCGACCCAGCTGCGTGAGGCGCGACACCACAGATAGCCCAGCAGCCCGTAGACCGTAATCACCACGACCGCGTGCCCCGATGGAAACGAGTGCAGCCCTGAAGCCGCTACCCCATTGGCAATTAAATCGGGGCGATCGCGATTCCAGTAACCCCAGCCGATCCACACCAGGGCGAACTGTAGCACGTAGGCCACTATCATGGTGGCTGCCAGCAGGGGCCGCGATCGCGCCACCATAATGCCTACAAATACACACACCACGGGCAGTATGCCGAGCAAATTGCCCGGCGACTCCCAGGTAATTGACCTAGAAAAGCTCAGCGGCAGGCGATCGGCCAGCACGGGCAGCATGCGGGCATCCCAGGCCTGTAGTCCCTGGTCGGTGTGGAGCTTAACCCCCACGGTCAAAGCCAGGGTGATCAAAGCGCACAGCCCTAGCCCAATCGCCAAAGTACCTGCCCACCGCCGCCAAACCTTTTGCGGTACCTGACGACTATCTTGCCAAAACTGATACCAACCCCGCTTGAGAACCTGAGCCGTTGTCCAACGCGCCATACTGAACTCAATCTCCGATAGCCATAGTTGACCGTAACTGGCAGGCGATCACGCCTTTAGCCCTTTTTACCGGGCCATTCTGCACAGAAACTCAGCTGAAATCTACGGAGAAATACGCCGATAGCGAGCCTGAACCCCAAGATGAATACCGTAGGCCACCAGACCGAGCGCAACAATCCCCATCAGCCAAGCGCCATAGGGCTGCTGCTGAAGTGCTTGCAGGGCTCCTTCTGTGTCTGCAGATTGACTGGCATCGTAGGTACGAGCGGATTGGATAAAGAAGTAGCCAATGATAACAGCGACAACCCCTTTGGCGGCCAGCCCAAATCGCCCAATGCGAGTGATCCACTTTTCTGTAGCAATATCCACTTCAGACAGCTTCAGCTTGCGGCGAAATTTGGTGGAATAGGAGCGGTAAAAACAGTAAAATCCGTAGGCTATACTCGCTACGCCCACAGCGGCCACTAGCCAGCGACCAAACGGTTGAGACAACAGGGTAGCCGTTTGCTCCTGGTTGCCAGAACTGCCGCTGCTAGACGAATTCCCAAACACTATTTTGAGGGCAGACAGGGCTACAGCACCGTAAATTATGCCGCTGACGGCGTAGGAGATGCGTCTGCCGATCGCGCCCGCACCGCTGTCGTTGTGTTCTGGATCTTTCACAGCCTCCACAAATCGCCAAAGCACGTACCCTAACAGCCCAACGGCAACCAGAAATAGCATCACCTTGCCAAAGGGTTGGGATGCGATCGTTTGAAATGCACCTTGGGTGCCAGTGACCCGCCCGCCCCAGTTGACGGCGGCCATGAAGGCGAGAAATCCGATAATGATATAGACGATTCCTTTAGCCGCGTAACCAAATCGAGCCAGTCGCTCGATCCATTGTTCCGGCTGCTGCCCTTGGGGATTTATATCTTGAAGATCCATTATTGTGTTGCCTTATAGCGTTTAGCTAGCTTTCTGGCTGAAAAAACGCGCCAAATTTGCTCAGACCAAATCCAAACGCAAGCCTGCCTGCAAGTGCGATCTTTTAGCCAGTGCAAATCAGGTTGATATGATCAATCTGAAAGTAACCGATTTATATACTGGGGAGTCAAGCTGAACCATCCTTCTAGCGTTAGAGTTTTTGAAAGATTTTGCCTCTATCTTTTGATGCTCTCTTTGAGTACTCTGGTAGCCCTGAACCCAGCACCCTTCTGATCAGCTCTGAGAAGCACTGTATTTCTATCGATAGAGATCCGGCAGAAATCGCTTAATAAACCTAGCCGTAAGGGCTAAGCGATGATAAAGCTCAAAAGATGACTCCCAAGATAGAAGCAGAGCGAGCTGGTTTTCTCTAATGTAAAGGCAGATATAGCAGAAGCAGAAAACCCTCTTGCTTCTGCGCTCTTGTTTTTGTCGATGTTTGCTGATCTCTTAAGGCCATCTGTCGTACAGCATTTGCCCCTTGGGTTTAGAAGCATGACCTTGAGCTGAAATTATCTGTGTAATTACAAAGTAGGAGTTTGCCATGTGGACTATCTTTCTATCTGGTTTGGCTACGGCCTTAAGTCTGCTAGTCGTTGACTTAGTAGTGCCCGGAATCACCATTGATACGCTTACTGCCGCTGCGATCGCCGCCGCTTCTGTAGGTGTCGTCAATGCATTTGTGAAGCCTTTTTTACAGGCGTTCACTTTGCCTATCAATACGATCACGTTCGGAGCCTTCTCTCTAATTGTTAACGGTCTCTGCCTCTGGCTAGCGTCCCTGTTTGTGCCTGGCTTCTACGTCACGGGCATTCTAGGATTTTTGCTGGGACCAGTTGTGCTGTCTGCAGTCAACACCTTTCTGGGTAGCTACCTCGACAAGAAAGCCCCTGCTTTTATGAAAGACGGGTCTGAACTTAACGCTGCCAACCCATCGTCTCAGCTGCCTAAGAGCAATGCCTCTCCAATCGCCATGTCTAAATCTAAAGAAGGGTCTGAACTGACAACTGACAGTGGTTCTCAGGTGTAGTCCTACCGACTCGACGATGTCTTAGCTCAACTAGAGCGTAGATCAATGCTCCAGAAATTCTTGAGGTTAACAGTGATAAAGCATATTAATTCTGCAAAGCTGCTAGCGCTGTTTTCTGGAGCGTCAATTTTGTCATTCGGGATGGGCTACCAGGTCGCTACTCAGTGGATGAAAGGCGGCTCGCCGCGCTCGATTAAGCTCGGACAAATAGCTGTCGTAAAGCGGGCATCTGGGCTGCACCTCAAACCGATTGAGCAAGCATTACGTCAGGCGAATTTTAGGTTTTTGACGACCTCCGCCTATAGCTTAGTTGGCCCTACAGCCACTCAATCGGCTGCATTTGAGGCTGAACGCGCTACAGGCGGATGAGAACGCAAGCGATCGCAGTCTATCGCAGCCTGCAGTCGCCCAACGGCGCAAGACTTACAATCCACCAATCCACCTAAAAAGCCCTGACCAATGGTCAGGGCTTAAATTTTGTTTGAATTACGGTTCTTTGATACAGCGAGTTTCACTTGGGTGAAGTACATCGAGATGATCCACCGCCCCCCCTGATACAGATTGATACAGAATGAAACTTAGACAGCCAGGAACCGGGGGGATCTAGAACTCAGCAATTGTGTATCTCACTTAACCGAGAACCGCTATAGCTGTTTTAGGATGTGCTGTACAACGTTTGAATGCACGCTGCTGAAGTTAGCTTCGGTGCGGCATTCATAGCGATCGTGCAACTTACGAACATCCGACAAGATCTGACTACCTGTTTAGCTAGGGCAGTGCCAAAATCGGTGACGTGAGCTTTCTAGCGCTTAACGATGATCCACACGGCGTGGATGATGCCGGGAATATAGCCCAGAAGTGTTAGCAAGATGTTAATCCAGAACTGAACACCGATTCCTTCTTGTAGAAAAACTCCCAGAGGTGGCAGCAAAATTGCCGCTATAATCCTGATGATATCCATAAATTCTCCTTAGTCAATTTGACTTTTCTCCTTTATAGATTAAAGAGTATACCTGGCTAATTTTCATCTTTCTTTGGATAGTAAGTTAATCCATAAAAAGACATAACTTATGGCCATATAATTCTTGAGAAGGATGCCTGCCGAAAGAGAATAGCTAACAATATTAATACGTAATTCAGTACTAGTTAACTAATCCTAGTTAGCTAATTATTGAAAGTTGTCATGGCAACTTCGCTTTCAATCGCCTCAGTTCATTGGTTTAGCCTGCATTGAGCCAGACCCGACCGAGATGGCTCTGTAGGGGCGATCGCTGCTTGCCTGAATGAATTGAGCGTAAGTAGGCAGAGTTTGGCACTGACTCTCGATCGGTTCTCGCTGCGTTCTCACGATAGGAAAACTTCCATTGAAATTTACCCAGTGGATGAGTCTAGTTATTTTGGGGATTTGCCTTTATATTTCTTGGCAAATTCGCAGCGTGCTGCTGCTGGCTTTAGCCGCTGTTACCTTTGTTGTCGTGCTCAACCGCGCGGTTATCCTGCTGCAAAAACGCATTCCCGATCGCAGAGTAGCCGTTCTAATTTTAGTTGTTTCTGTCTTGTTGATTGCGAGCGGGTTTGGGTTCATCATTGTGCCACCCTTTTTCAACCAGCTTCAGGACTTAATTCGTCTTACCAGCCAAGCTATCAATCAGGCGCAGTCCTGGGCGATTAACCTAGGCGATACAATACCGGGCTTTGCCATAGACGATCTGCAAAGTCTTGAAGCCATCTTAAATCGGCTTCAGACCTTAAACCTGGAGATGATATTCGGGCGGTTCTTTACCTGGTTCTCGAATACGCTAACTGTGGCACTTAACCTGCTTTTGGTGACGGTACTGATCATCATGATGCTGTTAAACCCAAAAGCCTACCGAGGGCTCTTTCTAAAGCTCTTTCCATCGTCTCGTCGACAGCAGGTAAGCTATGTGTTAAACGACTGCGAAGAAGCGATCTCAGGTTGGTTTGTCGGCATTCTCTTCAATATGACGATCATCGCCACGATGAGCATGATCGGCCTCTGGATTTTGGGCATTCCCCTAGCTTTCGCCAATGGTTTACTGGCCGGACTGCTGGCGTTCATTCCCAACCTTGGCCCTTTCCTGAGCGTGCTTCCGCCCACCGCGATCGCACTGCTTGAAGCCCCCTGGAAAGCGATCGCGGTGATTGTCCTTTACGTTATGATTCAGCAGATTGAAAGCAATATTTTGACCCCGATGGTGATGAAAAAGCAGGTTTCGCTGCTGCCAGCGGTAACATTGCTGTCCCAGGTAGTGTTTGCCGTATTGTTTGGCTTTTTGGGACTGCTGCTGGCCCTACCGCTAACGCTGATTATTCAACAGTGGATCAACGAGTTTTTAGTCAAAGGCTTTTTAGACCAGCACTAGTACTCAATGGTGACAGTTTAGGGATTATGTCTGAACGTTGGGGAGCAGGGGAGCTGGGGAGCTGGGGAGCTAGGGAGCCAAGCGAGCCGGAATGGTGGGCATATTTCAGCCGTCGAGTACTAGGCTGTAGGTAGCGCAGCCTGATTGAAAACGACTTGTCAACGGATCTGCTATGACATTGAACACTTGTTCAACCTGAATGCCTCCTAAAAAAGGGGCATTCAGGTTCAAGTTTCTCTGCTTGTCTAGCGGTTTACGGTACTCATATCGGCGTAGCGATCGCCCACCGCTGCTCCCTGGGGGACTACGGCATCGAGGCGATCTAGTTCAGCTGGGGAGAGGCTGATCTCCACGGTGCCCACGTTTTCCTCTAGGTACTGACGGCGCTTCGTACCTGGAATGGGCACGATATCATCGCCTTGGGCCAGCAGCCAGGCCAGGGCGAGCTGGGCCGGGGTCACACCTTTTTCTTGCGCGATCGCCTTCACCCGATCGACTAAGGCCAGGTTTTTGGCAAAGTTCTCACCCTGAAAGCGGGGCGCATGACGGCGGTAGTCGTCGGGGGCAACGTCGTCGGGGCTTTGAAAAGCTCCGGTCAAAAACCCGCGCCCCAGGGGGCTATAGGGCACAAAGCCAATCCCCAGCTCGCGCACCGTGGGCAAAATGTCGTCCTCCGGCTCCCGGCTCCAGAGCGAATATTCGGTTTGCAGCGCGGTAATGGGGTGCACCGCAGCGGCCCGACGAATGGTCTCTGGGGCCGCCTCCGACAGGCCCAAATAGCGCACTTTGCCCGCCTGCACTAGCTCAGCCATTGCCCCAATCGTGTCTTCGATCGGTACGGTAGGGTCTACTCGGTGCTGGTAGTAGAGGTCAATTACCTCCACCCCCAGGCGCTGGAGTGAGGCCTCGCAGCAATGTTTGACGTACTCGGGTTTGCCGTTAACGCCGCCCCAGCCGCCCTCGGCAGTGCGCACGTTGCCAAATTTGGTAGCCAGCACCACCTGGTCGCGGCGACCTTGAATCGCCCGACCCACCAGTTCTTCGTTGGTAAAGGGGCCATACATATCGGCGGTGTCGAGAAAGTTAACCCCTAGCTCTAGGGCGCGGTGCAGGGTGGCGATCGCCTCAGCCTCGTCGCGACCGCTGTAAAACTCCGACATGCCCATGCAGCCCAGCCCAATGGCGGAGACTTCTAATTGACCTAATTTACGAGTTTTCATGATTTAACTCCTGGTTTAGTTTGCGTATGGCTATGTGCTGGTAGTGTGCCAAGCCAAAGACGACAGGATAGTAGGGGTTCAGGGTTTAAGGTATACGGTTTAAGGCAAAACCTAAACGCTTAAACCCTAGACCCTAGAGCTTGTCGCCAGCAGCTTAGTCAAATCTTTACTGTTGTTCAGCGAAGACTTCTTTTACGGCGGTCATGCCATTGAGGGCGGCTGGAAACCCGGCATAGACTGCCATCTGGATCACGACTTCAATGATTTCTTCACGGCTACAGCCCACGTTGAGCGCTGCCTGAAGATGAACTTTGAGCTGGGGTTTGGCGTTGCCCAGGGCGGTTAGCGCTGCGATCGTGGCGATTTCTCGAGATTTCAAATCCAGCCCAGGACGACTATAAATATCGCCAAAGGGAAACTCGATCACGTAGCGGGCCAGGTCGGGGGCAATGTCTTGAAGACTTTCAATTACCTGCTTTCCGGCGGCCCCATCGATGGCGCTGAGCTGCTGCCACCCCTGCTGAAACCGGGCTGAGTCGGTATCAGGCCGGTTGGATTTGGGGCGGTGTTTTGAGTGAGTCATTTAGGTTTGCCTCTAACTCTAAGTAGTGCTGAATCTTCCAGTCAATGACGGCTAGGTTGTCTTGCAGCTGCTGAATTTGGGCTAAGACCGCTTCGCGATGCGATTCCAACATTTGCCGTCTGGCATAAAACCCGGAGTCAGGCTGCGACCTGATTAGCTCCGCATACTGCTGCATTTGACGAATGGGCATGCCGGTCAGCCGCAGCTTGTTTAAAAACTCAATCCAGCGCAGGTCGTTGGCCGAGTAGCGCCGGTGGCCACTGGTTGAGCGCCCAATGGGGGCAATCAAGTCGCAGCGTTCGTAGTAGCGCAGGGTGTGTACGCTAAGTCCGGTGGCCTGAGCGACCTGCTGAATGGTGAGTTCTGGTTCCATAGCTGCACCTTAGAGGTTAGAGCGCACTCTAAGTCAAGCAAGTTTTCAAGCAAATGGCGATCGCTAAGAGCGGTTACTACCTAACCGATGTGCTGTGCATAACCAGACTATTGATTTTTCTTCATGCCAACGATATAAGCAAAATACTATTTCAGGTCTTCTCATTTTTTATTCATAAATGAGTTTTTCGAAGTTATTTTTGAAGCTGGTATAAAATCTCATTTGTGCTCATTCTGGCTGTATGTTGCATCATCTTTTAGGCTAGAATTAGTTCGCCTAACGCTAGTCAAGATTATATTTTTTTGAATTCATCGCACAGATTTATTCGTATTTCAAACACCTATCTTCTGTAGTTTATGAAAGCAACCCAGCCCTATCAACCCCTTCTTCTGCGTATTTTGCATGGCTTGACAGCGCTATGTTTAATAGCGGCAATGTTAACCGCCTTCTGGACCTATGACACCTACGATGGCCGCTGGGGCAGAATCCCTTTGCCTACCTTCAAAGACATTGAGGGGATTCACGGCACCTTCGGCCTATGGACATTACTGATATTTCCAGCCTTTGTCGTCTATGCGTTTCATCGTGGGCAACGGCGATTAGTACAGCCCGGTTCAGTGGCTCAGCTGGCTCGGATTGGTCAGCCCGTCTGGTGGTACACCCTCAATCGATTTACTAACACGTTGGCTCTTTTAGCCCTTACCTTTGCCCTCTTTAGCGGCAAAATGATGGACGAAACCTGGCTTCCCAAGGGGGAACTCTATCATGGTTGGTATTACGCCCACCTGATTTCATGGGTGTTAATGTTAGTTGCGATCGCATTACATATATTAATAAATGCAAAAGTAGGTGGAACCCCGTTATTATTGTCTATGCTCGCTCGAAAGGTACGCGATCGGGATAGTCCCAGACTTTGGCCAGAGCATCTTGCGCAATGGTGGTCGAACGTTAGAAAAGGAGCGTGGAAAACCTGGTTTCAGCCTGTTTCCAGCTTAATCATTATGGAAATAGCTATTTTGATCAGTATTTTTATCGCTTGGGTACTTCCCATATTGAAAAAGGCCGTCGAATTTTAATTTAATTTAGGAGTAGGAAAACTAACGGATTCTAGACGTTACTAAGTCGCAACACTCCAGACGGTTTTGCGGGGTTGGGTGTAGAAAAGCTGTCCACCGCGCAGGGTAAGCCTAGAGCAATAGTCTGAACACGTTCCCAGACAAGCTTTGAAACCTTTGGTTTCTCGTTGACCAAACTACCGCAAAAGAGGGCGAAACCCGCATTCTACCGTTGGTTGTCAAACCTATTGGAGTGTTACTTCACAGTTGTTTGATTCTGCCAAGGTCTTGCCGTACAATACCTGTGTGTTCTTTGAAAGATGTCTCCGCGCTCTGCTTTGGAGACATTGGCTTCGAGTAGACGAGATGATCGGAGCGGTTAACTACCCCTAATGCCTTCATCTCAGCTAGTTCCCTGAAATTCTTCAACAAATTACGGTCATCTGCTGGAGATGTTGCAGCTATATTTGGTGACAAATCTTTACCAAATGCAGCTTGATATCCGCGTTTTTTAGCCATAGTCACGTTGGTTAGGACATCCAGAAACTCTATGAACGTTCAAACGTTTGAACGTTCATAGGAGACCTGTCTTAACCAGACTGGCCACAGCTATTTTATGGGCAAAATTCTGCTTTTGGAGTCGGATAAGGGTTCTAATTTTATTTCTTCAGCTTTGATTTTGTTGTTTGCCAGACCTCTGATTGACTGACAAAAGTTTGCCCCGTAGGTTGGGTTGAGGTCACGAAGCCCAACGCTAGCAGTAGTTTGGTTGGGTTCCGCTATCGCTAACCCAACCTAAGGCGGAATCAAGGTTTCGAGAGTTTTGTCAGTCAATCAGGCCAGACCTTGCCTTTGGTTTAGGTGAGGTCAGAGTTGGGCAGAGAATCTGCTGCGCCATTTTTGCTTTTGAAAGATTTGGCAAAGCAGAGTCTGCCAACCATATGGAATTTTGGTGTGGAGTTTTTGCGGAAATTCCACAGCCTGTTTTTACGCAGGTATCGGTCACACCCTGAAAAGGCCCTTCTTTATTTAGTACTCTATGACTCGTCAACTACCGATCGAGATTACGGATCTGCTGGATCTGCCAGTCGCCCTGGGCGGCGTGAGTTCAGTTCTCGATACGCTGTTTGAGCAGGTGCGGCTGATCGATCCGGGGGCAGGCAGCGAAGAACCGCCGCTGAGCGATACAGAGCGCGAGGGCATTGCCCAATGGTTCAACAGCGTTAGCGGCTGGCTGGGAGGCGGGGGGGCTGCGGACGTGCTGCCCTTACCCACGGTATTGCAGAACGTTGTGACCTTTGCCCCCACTCAGCAGCAACTGACCTTGCAACTGGCCATACTCAGCGAGCGAGAAGCCAGCCTGGCGGGGATGGAAGGTCTGAGTTTTGTGCTGCCGGTTCAGGAGTTTGAAGCGATCGCCAGCCGTGCCAGCGGATCTCTACAGGTTGCCTTGAACCTAACTTTAGCCCTGCGGTTAAAGGCTGCTAGCTTTGAGCCCATGCGCGCCCTTGCTGGGAGCGGCGGTGCGACCAGTTATGCCCCTGACCCCAGCCGCAAACATACCGATATATCGTTATCCAGGGTAACGGTGGCCATTGCCTCCGACGGCTCAGTCACCTTCCCCAACCCGCTGAGTGTGCAGCTGGGTCAGCCTGTTCGACTCATTGCGGCGGCCAATTTGCTCATTGAGGCGGCTCGTCTGTTTATCGATTTGACCGGTACCGTTAAGTTTCTGGCGATTCGTTGGGAAACCACCCAGCTGAGCGAGTGGCTGGGGCGGTTGGCCTCCAACTTTCGGGCTGAGGAGGGCGCTAGCGCAGCGGTGATTACCCTGCGGCTGGGCCTAGGCGACCCGATGGAGTCGGTGCGCCTCGACTGGACTTTTCTCAACCGCCGCCAGAATTATCGCCTACCCGGAATTGCTATTACCACCCCGGCCCAGACTCGCTACACAGTGCTGCTCCTGCGCAAAGATTCGCAGCAGCTAAACCGCTTCTTGTTTATTCTCACCCTGCCAGCCGCTGATCCTATAGAGCCTGGGGAGCAGTTGCTGACGGCTTCTAGCACCTTTGCTTGGGAGCGATCGCAGGGGGGAGACCGCCCTCCCCAGCGAGAGCTGCAAAACGACTCGAACCCTGCCGCCAAAGCCGATGCCGACCCGCTGTTTAAGGTCGATTTCATGGCCAAAAACAGGGTCAGTCTGGCCCTGCTCGACTGGACGCTGACTCAACCCGGCCTACCCACCTTTTTCAAACAGGTGCCCGGTGAGCTGCCCGAGCTTAACTTTGACCAACCCAATACCCTTGTCCTCGGTTCAGGGTTAAACCAGCTCGCCAGTCTGAGCGCCAATGACTGGCAACTGAGCGCAACGTTTAATACCGACGCCTTTGACTTTCCGTTTTTGCGCAACGACCAGCGAGATCAGCGGATTCAGCTCAATTTTAAGGACGGCCTGGAGGTTGACCTGGCCAACAGTCTGATTAAACTCGAAGCCGATGCCCAGGTGCGAATTGGCTCGCTGCTGCTCAACAGTGAGTTTGGGATTAACTTTAACTGGGAGACCTTTGCCCTGAAGGTCGAGCATGGCGATGGGCTACGGCTGCTGTCGGCCCAGGAGGTGATTGAACCGGAGAAGCTCTACCTGGGGCTCAAGTGGCGCTTTAAGGGAGCCCCCGCCCTCAATGATGCTGGCGACCCCATTCCCGGTCGCTTTCAGCACCTCACCCTGGTAACGAAGGACTATAACTATCAGGTGGTACAGGCCCCTGGGGCCACTATTGAAATTAGCTACCTGGGGGCCAGTGAAGACCCCATCACCTTTATCGTCAGCAACCTGGCGATTACCGACACGGGCATTACCCTAACTGCTGAGGTCAGCGATCGCCCCGCCAAGCTCAACGGCCTAGATACGCGCTTTCGGTTCCACGGCAGCCGCCTGGAGATTGTCGAAAACCGCATTCAAGACTTTACCCTGGCGGGGTCTGGCCCGCTGCCGCCAGATCTGGTGGGAGAAGCGATCGCCGATATTGCTTTGCAGTTTAGCCAGCGCAATGGGGCACTCACCCTGGTGGCCGGGGCCGCCAACCTGCGGGGCAATGAGCTTCTCAGCTGCCAGAGCACCCGGTTTAAGTTTTCTATCGACGCCCTGGGGCTCAAGTTTGTCAACGACGGCAGGTTTCACCTGTACTTTACCCTCACCGGGTCGGCCCAGTTTTCGCCGCTGCCCGGCGATAACCCCAGTGGCCCCCTAGCGCTGCTGGCAGGAATCAAAATTCAGCTGGTGGAATGCCCCTTGACCAGCGATCTCAGCGTCATCGGTAAGCATGTCAATTTCTTGATTGAGCTACCGGAGAAGGTCTCCTTTAGCTTCCTCGGCTGCTTTGAGATGGAGATTCGCTCCATTGGCTTTGTGCCCCAGTTTGAGCAGTTTGACGGAGCCGCCGCCATGGAAATTGGCGGTCAGGTGAAATTTGCCCAGGGCACGGGGGATGTCAATACCGTCAAAATTGACTTCCATAGCCTGTTCATTGGCCTGCCGCCTAAGGGCAGCTTCTTCCCGCGTCTGTACATGCAGGAACTAGAGGTCAATATCAGTTTGGGCGAGGCCTTTAAGCTCAACGCCGTCGTGGAGTTTCGCAATAGCGAGACCGAGCAGGGCTTTTTGGGTGAGGGGGTGATGGAGATACCGGGCATGCCGGTATTTGCCGCCAGTTTTGCCTTTTTGCGGGTGCGCCGCTCAGAGAGCGAGCCCTGGGTCAAGGCCTGGTTTATCTTTGTCGAGGCCCGCCAGATCAGTCTCTACATTCCCTTTGTGGAGCTGTACATTCGCGAGATCGGGCTGGGGTTTGGCTACCGCTACACCATTGCCAGCATCAAAGCTGCCGATGAGGCCAACAACCTCAGCCAGCTGATTGGCAACCTGCGGGAGCTGTCGCGCACCCAGGGCGATCTGTCGAAGCGCGATCGCTGGTCGGTGGACCTTGAAGGGCCAGGGGAATCACTGCGCTGGACGATTGTGCTGCGGGCCTTGATCTCCCAGACCTCGGCCACGCCGGGGGCGATCTCCCTTAAGTGGTTGGAGCACATTGAGCAGGCCCTCCCCTGCCTGTTCCTGTTCGATGCGATTATCGCCTTCCGCAGCGACCTCACCTTCTTTATGGCGGTGCGCGCCTGGATCAACTCTAACTATTACGACTACGTCAACGATGTTAACGAGCTGCGGGAGCGGCCCCTGTTTAGCGGCTTTGTGCTGCTGTCGGTGCGGCAAAAGCGGTTTTTAGCCCAAATTTCTTCGAACCCCAACGGCAGCATGGGCACCCGACCGCCGCTGCCCGCCTTTGTTGAGCAGGCGATCTTAAACGGCCAGTTTGCCGCCACCATTTTGATCGAACCAGCCCTGCTCCACGCCGAGCTGGGCTGGCCCAACATGCTGCGCTGGGGGCAAAAAATTGGCCCGCTGGAGGCCGAAGTGTCTGGCGGCATGATCTTTCGGGTCAGCAAGCACTACCTGGTGCTGGGCATTAGCTACAAAGCCAGGGGCAGTCTCAGCTTTGATGCCGAACTCAACCTCAAGATTGTCGGAGTGCGGGTCAGCGCCCACGCCTCTTTTGCCTGGGGGGCGCGGTTCATTGGCCTGGTCGATTTTGCCGACCCGGCGGGCAAGTCGGCCATCTACGCGGCGATCGGCATTGAAATGCGCATTCGCATCTCAATCGCCCTGTGGATTAAGCTGCTCTTTATCAAAAAAACGTTCCGCCTCAGTCTGGAAATTGGCTTTACCGCCGGACTGGAGCTGGGCCTAGACGGCCTCACCAACCCCGGTCTGCGGGGCAGCGGCACGCTGTTGATCTCGGCCATGGGGCGCAACCTACAGGTCAATGTCAAGTTGGGCCTCAATGAAGGGGCGGTGCAGACCGCTCTCAACCGCACGGCTCCTTTCCTCAACCTTGGCTTAGAGGCCTCGGACGTGCAGCCCGTGCCCGGCGTAGGCGGAGCGGCGAGTTCACCCCAGGGGGTGGCAGAGGGTACTCCGAGGGCCGCCGCTCGGGCCGCTCGGGCCGTACCGATGGCGGCGATGGCGGCGATGGCGGCTCCAGCGGCTCCGACAGCTCCGGCAGCTCCGGCAGCTCCAGCGGCTCCGACAGCAGACGGTCAGCCAGAGGTGGCAGGAGCTACGTCTCTAGTCCCAGTGCGGGCCAGCGTAGCCACCTTGAGCCAGGAGATTGAGGGCGAATTTAGCCAACCCGGCTACGACCTGTTTGTGATTCGGCCCCCAGAGGAGGGTAGCTGGGGCTACTTTGTGCTGCTGCCCCGGGCCGAGACCGAGGGCGATGCCCCCGAGGAGCAGGGCTTTGTACCCGTGCCTCCCGACAACTCCGTGACCGTGGATCAAGACTTTGAACTGGCCCTGCCGCTTCTGCCCGAAGGGTTTGTGCTACAGCATTTTCGGCCCGTGGCCAGCGATCTGTGGCAGGGGGTTGACGACGCTACCACGCCCCTGCGCTGGAAGGTCGATTGGACTGCGGCGATCGAGACGGCTACCCAGTACGCAGCGACTGGAGCCGTGAGTGAAGAGAGCGAGGATATCAGCCTGGGCCGGTATCTGAGCTACGCCTTTAGGACCGAGGAAATAGATGGGCAGGATGTACCGGTGGCCGATCCCGATGCGATCGCAGCCCGCCAAGAAACCCTGACCGACGACCGGGTGCAGAATCCCTCTGAGGGGGCCTACGAGGCCGCTGTGCGGGGAGCGCTAGAGCAGTTCCGCAGCTCTCCCTTCTTTAAGCACGACCCCACCTCGCTCTATGAGCAGGCCCTGGAGGTCGCCTTCCGCGACAGTACCAGCATCTACACCCCCACGGGCGAGGCCGCCTCTGGAGAAACCGGCCCCGCCGCCGATGCCGACCTGCTGGCCGAAGAGCAGGCCAACCAGCAGGCCCACCAGCTGCGGGGGCTGATTGTGCAGGACTTAATCGCCGATCTGCAAGACTACGCCGATCTGCCCGATGGCCCCGACGGCACCAATCCCCAGGCGATAGAGCCCAAAGATCGCAGCTTTGTCGAAAGCTCCATTGGCTTCCAGATGGGCCTGGTGTTTCGCTACCAAGGCCCGGCCCCCGGCTGGCTCGACCGGGCCGAGTCGGACAACCTCCCCACCCTAAAGCAGCGACTCAATCGCCTGAGCACGACCCCAGATTCAGATTCCCGTACGGTGCGCACCTTTAACGTCAGAGCGGCCGGGTTTGCGGCCAACCCACCCCAGTTTGAGCAGGTGCAGCCCCTGACCGACACCAACACCATTGCGATCGCCTGGGATTTAACCTGGAACCAGCCGCCCGACGCAGGCTGTAGCGCCTGCCAGCGCGACCCCAACCAGCATCTGCTGCACTACCAGGTGCGGCGGCGCTGCCTAGACGGCAATGAGCCTGAGGCTTTCTATACCGTCAAACCAGCGGCAGGGGCCTGCTTTGAGGCCCACTTTAGAGTGACTGAAGAGGTGATCGCGCTGCTGGTAGAAGAGGGGATTTTTGCCGACGATAGTGCGATCGCAACGGACCTCAGAGATCTACCAGAGTTCACCGGAGCCGATGCCTTTTTAGCCGCCCTGCGGGAAAACCTACCGCCCGCCGCCCACTCCTTCCTAGAGGAAAACCAGCATGCCCTAGAGGTAGCCGGTCTGCAAACCGACGGTGGTGTGCTCAAGCAGCTCCAGCCCCGCTTCCAGCTAGTCGATCACTTCACCGCCGAGACCCTAGAAGACCAGGCCGCCATGCCCGCCACCGGGCGCAGCTACCTCTACTCAATTACCCCGATTGACTTTACCAAGACCCCCGGTCGGCCTCTAACGCTGGTGGCGACCCGTTACCCCAGCGAGCCGCCCAGGGTACCCGTAGACGGCGAGTTCATTGTTTCGTACCAGCTAGAGAATGCGGATTGGACGCTGGCGGGTGACCCCGAGCAGCCCGTGACCCCAGCCGTGGTCGTACCCAGCCAAATCCGCATGCAGTGGAGCGACCCCGTCGCCCTGCGCGATGGCCCCGCCGTGCCCGTAGCCCAGCACCGACTGATCTTCCGCAAAGACAGCACTCTGCCCATCGGTAGCTACGGCCTCGATAGCTCGACCCAGGGGCCGCGCTCTAAAAACCTGCCTACCACCAACGCCCGCGCCCTGCCAACGGATATCAAAATTCCGCTCCAGCCCCCCGCTGCAAGAGCAAACAACCGGGCCGTGGTCACCGCCACTGCCGATGGCACCGACCTGATGGTGGCGCTCCAGCAGGCAGGCATTTTCCCTGGCAGAGATGCTGGCGATCGCCACTGGCGGCCTGAGGCATGGCAGGTATTTTTGCAGACCGAGTCTGTGAATGGGGTGCCCTCGGCGCTAGCCCCAGTGAAGCTGCTGCTGCTATTCAAAACCAGTGTCAGCGGCGACAGCCTAGAAGAACGGCAGCCCGCCCAGCTGGAGTGGCTGCCCAAGCCCCTGCGGCTGCCCATGCTGCCCCCCGAAGATAGCCGCATTGTGGCGGGGGTCGCCCACGTACCCATGCCTGGCCTGGGAACGGCGGCGCTGTTCAGCGGCAGCCTCAACGATGTTACCTATCGCCCCCACCCGGCACAGCTGCGGCTGCTGCGGCTGCGCTGGAACCAGGGACCCAGCCACCAGCCCCAGTACCCGCTCAACCTCAACGCCAGCTACACCCTGCTAGAGCTAGATGTGGACGCCCACACTACCCAGACGTTTAGCTCCACGGCCCGGTTGGCGGCAGCCCTGCGGGAAATTCAGCAGGTGCAGTTACTGCCCGCCGAAGACCTGCCCTTTACCCCTAAAGACACCCTGACCGCCAACCAGTGGGAGGCCTGGTACCCCAGCCGGGTGCGCCGTCTGGAAGACCCCGTTAGCGCCCCTGTGGAGGGCGATCAGCTAGGCCAAAGCCCTTGGTATTCGTGGCGCGAGTCGCAGCTGGTATGGCCCGCCTGGCCCACTCTGACCGACCCCACCCAGCGAGAAGCGGCCCTGCACCCGTTTTTGCAAGCGCTGGTTGAAACCCTGGATGAGAACCCCCAGGGCTACCTGCTACCCAACGGCCAGACCCCGCTACCCACCTACAACGTAGACGTGCAGTATGGCCCCCCACGGGGGCCGGGCGACCTGGCCGCGTTTCAAGAGCTGACGGCCCCCTCCGCTGACCCCTATGGCTGGAGCATTTTGCTGCGCCTGGGGCTGAGCATCGGGTTGACCCTGCGGGACGAACGCACCAATGAGCTGGTGCTGGGAGAAGATCTGCTGCGGGCTCTCCAGACCGCCCTGGACGCGCTGCGGGC
>NZ_JADEXE010000006.1 GCF_015207265.1 Nodosilinea sp. LEGE 07298
GTCTGCAATGGGAAGACAAATCGTTTTATCGCCTGCGGTTCCACGCTTCCGTCGTTGCTTGGCCATCACGTTGGCCTCCTAAGCGCTCTACCCCTATTTTACTCGACACAAACTTGGGTGGAACTAGGATTAATCCTTGGGCATCTGCGATCGCCACAATGGAAGACTGATCCAACGTAAACTCAATATCTGTGCGGTCTTTTAGGGTTTGCTTAAGCACCCGGTGCCCATATCTTAGCTCCAGTTGTGCCACGACCTGATGGCTCAGGATGCGCAACGCTTCAAGTTGCTCTGAGTCTAGTTGGCGTGGTTGCCGATCAATGACGCACAGCGTCCCCAGCGGATAACCATCGGCAGTAATGAGGGGAAAGCCAGCGTAGAAACGAATGTGAGGTTCTCCGACGACTAGCGGATTCTGCGCGAAGCGCTCGTCGATTAGGGCATTTTCGATAATGAGAGGCTGCGACTGTAAAATCGCATGGGCGCAAAAGGCCCACTCGCGGGGAGTTTCCGTTGTTGTTAGGCCAACCTTTGCCTTAAACCACTGGCGGTGGTCATCAATCAGACTCATCAGGGCGATCGGAGTTTGGCTGATCTTGGTGGCGAGTTGAACTAAATCATTAAAAGTAGCTTCTGGGGCCGTATCCAGGAGATCATATCGAGCTAACGCGGCTAACCGAGCCGCTTCATAATCGTCCTCGATATTTGGCATCCTTTCTCCCCCTTAACGTTTTGGTAGATCAACCATCGTCGTAGCGTCGTCTAGATAGCAGAGTGCCTATGCTTACACTCAAATGTATCAAATACTACAAATATCGTAACTTTAGTACGGATGGAACCATTACTCTGATATATAAATCGACATCCTTCAACAGGTTGTCGCAATCTTTCTATAAGGTTTAGTAGTTCAGGGCTGCGATCGGCCCCGACACCTGCTCTGGCCTCACCTCCCAATACCGCTACAGTGACGTCAGCGATGCATGGCCGCTAATCTCCTTCTACTAGCTGAGGGTATGCGCTGGGGGTGCTTCTGGGAAAAGCTCTAGCGGGGTAGGGCAGTTTATCGAAGGCTGACCAGTCGGACTCTAGGGCCTGCAATGTTACGAAGGGCTCAGCTGATGCGAATCTCAAGATTACGGTGGGGTGTCCGTTCCCTAAGCAAAGCTGAGGCTCCAGCGATAGGGAGTAGTTCCCGATCACGCCGAATAGTTGCCAGGATAGTTGCCCCGCGCCACAGAGCAGCATCACAATCCCTCCTGGCAGCTCTTTCGTAAAACGTTCCAAAATCCGTCCAACACGGTGCTGGACAATTACCACTCAGCTACGTCCAGGACCTCCTTGATCTTGACTCAAGAAAGTGGACAGGTACTTTAGGCTGGGCTCAGGCTATTCAAAGACAAGGTACAGGGACAAAACTTGAATGAAAGCAGAAAGCTAGAGCTGAAGGGGATTTGACATAGTGAGGGGTGAGGAGGTGAGCTAGGAATTACCACACTCTCAGCAACGACCTTCTCATGAACGAGATTAGCCGAATTCAAGCTGCTCTGCGCCCCCATCTGCCTTGGCACGGTGCCCGACTGAGGTTTCTAGCGCTGTTCCTGGTAGCGTTATTTCGCGTGGAAAAGGTGAACTTAGACAAACTAGCGACGGTCTTTGCCAATCAGGCGCAGAGTGCCTCCAGCTATAAGCGCCTGACCCGCTTCTTTCGAGGCTTTGCTGTCGATTTCGATGCCATCGCGCGAGCGGTGGTGAGTTGGGCCCAGATTCCTGAGCCCTGGACCTTGAGTCTAGACCGCACCAACTGGTGCTTTGGGACGCTCAACATCAATATCTTAATGCTCGGGCTTGTTCATGAGGGGGTGGCTTTCCCGGTGATGTGGACAATGCTCGACAAGCGCGGCAACAGCAACAGTGACGAGCGCATAGACCTGGTGGAACGCTTTGGGCGAGTCTTCCCTAACGCCCAGATTCACTGCCTGACAGGAGACCGAGGGTTTGTGGGCAAGGAGTGGTGTAGTTTCTTGCTGCTGCCGAAGGCTATGCCGTTCCGGCTTCGGCTACGCCACAGCGACCGTATCAGCTCTCGCTCAGGCAAGCACCGCCAACAGGGCGGGCGAGTCTTTGCCAACCTATAGCGGTATGCAGGATGATCCGATACAGGCAAGGAGCTTAAGCCTCTTGTTAGCTGGTTGGACTGCTTCAGGACTCGGTACATCAGGGCAATGGGAAAATTCACCTTCTCCCTCTGGATTAGCTCGTACGATCTGAGCTTTCCCGAGCAAAGAAGGTCGCGGCTTTTTTTAAGAAATCGCGCTCCATCCGTACCCGCTTTAGGTCTCGACGCAGCGTCGTTAATTCTTGACGTTCAACAGAGGTCAATGAACCTTTGGTGTCACTAGAGCGATCAATTCGAGCTTGTTTCACCCATTTACGCAGCGCACTTTTGGTCAAGCCCATTGCTTGAGCAACCTGTCTGACCGATTTACCCGATTGCCCCACAATGCGAACAGCCTCTGCTTTTTGCTCGTCTGTAAATGTCCTTCGCGGTTTTTGGGTCATCTGAACATTCTCCTTCGTTGTCGACTCTTCGGGAATGTCCACTTTTTAGAGGTCAGGTCAGGTTACCCCCGATTCAGAAGGGCGAATGCCATAGAGCCTCTGGCTCGGCTACGCCAACGCCCCTACAGGTTGACTGTTAGAGAATCGGGGTTATGTGATTCGGATTCGGTATAAGGCTTTAGGCTCTAGGCCCTGAGCTGCTTTCATGGCAGGCGCTGTAGACCACCACCTGGTTGCGTCCCCTAATCTTAGCTTGGTAGAGCGCGACATCAGCGGCTTTAACCACGTCAATGCCCGTGGCCCCGTGGGCAGGAAAGCTCGCCACCCCCAGCGAGGCCGACAGTAGTTCCAGCGTCATGCCGTTGTAGTTCACCCGAAGCTGGCCAATGGCGTGGCGAATGGCTTCGGCCCGCGCCAGGATGATATCTGGGGGTGCCTCAGGCAGCACTAGGGTCATCTCTTCACCGCCATAGCGGCAGGCAATGTCAGACCCCCGTACGCTGCCGCGCAGCAGCTGGCCCACAGCTTCTAGTACGCGATCGCCCGCAGCGTGGCCATGGACATCGTTAAACCGCTTGAAGTGATCGATATCGAGCATAATCACCCCAATCGGGTGGTGTTGGCGCTGGGCGCGCTCAATTTCCTGCGTCAGGGTCTCTTCGAGGTAGCGGCGGTTATATAACCCGGTGAGCGGGTCGTGCATGCTCTGGTATTGCAGGGTTTCGCGCAAATGCAGGTTGGCCAAGGCCAGCGCCACTTGCTCGGCTACGGCGCGGGCCAGCTGCTGGGTGGGCTGTTTTATCTCACGGGCACTGAGATAAAACAACCCCAGGGTTTCGCCCTGGGCCAATAGGGGCAGGCAAAGGGTGGTGCTGTCTACCGCCGCCGCCTCAGCATGGTGGCAGCGCAGTCCCAGACTATTGGGGCCGACCTGGTGCGATCGCCCCCGGCGCAAGGCCCAGCAATCTGAGGGGCTAAAGGAGCTAAACACGGGCTGCGAGTCTAGCTCAGGCCCCCAGGTGGTGACAATTTCCATGCGATCGCGCGACGAGTTGAGCATAAAAATGGCACCGCTACTGCCAACAAACAACGGTGCCAGCAGAGTGCCTAAAGCCTGGTAGGCTTCATCTACCGTCAAACAGGCCTGCAAAAAGTCGCTCATCTCCCCCAAGCGCTGCATTTCATCATTGCGCTGCTTGAGTTCATCGACACGGCTTTCGAGCTGCTGATTGACTTCTTGAAGCACCTGCCTGGACTGTTTGAGCGCCGTAATATCGCGAAAGGTGACCGCAAAGCCATCGCCTAGCTTGACGGCAATAGCCTCAAACCAGGTGTCGATGCCGTCGTGGCTGTAGTGAAACTGTCGCTCCACGGGTTCTCCGGTTTCGACCACCTGCACGTAGAGGTCAAACAGCCCATCGGTCTTGTTTCCGGGTAGCTCATCCAGCAGCCGTTTACCCACCAGATACTCTGCGGTGTGCCCCACCACGGCGCAGGCCGAGGGGTTGCTGAGCAGCCACTCAAAATCGACAATGGCGTCGCTGTCATTGCGCACAGCCTGAAAGGCCATAATACCGTCTATAGAGCTGTTTAAGACACCACTCAGCTGCATTTCTGAGGTTTGCAGCGCCTGCTGCATGTCTATCGTAGCGGTGATATCGAGGTGGCTACCCACCATGCGTACCACCTGGCTCTCAGCATCTTTGAGATGAATCATGCGGGTGAAAATATGCACCGTAGACCCGTCTTTGTGGCGGTGGCGATACACGGTACTCAGAGTGTCAACTTTGCCGCTGTTGTAGTCGTCCACCAGCTGCAATCCGGCCAATCTGTCTTCCTCAAAAACAGTTGAGTTCAACATCTCGATGGAGTTCTCCAGTTCGTGGTCAGCGTAGCCCAGCAGGGCTTTCCACTGGGGCGAGAAATAGATCTCATCGGTGGTCAGGTTCCAGTCTGAGAACCCCTCTGAGGAGGCCTCCAGCACCAGCTCTAGCTGTTCCTTGGTCGTCTGTAGCTGTAAGGTCATCTCCCGGCTGTCGGTCACATCTCGAGCAACGGCGTAGATCAGCCCATCCATCGGCACCGCTCGCCACTCTAGCCAGCGATAGGTGCCGTCTAGGCAGCGATAGCGGTTGGTGAATGAGACAATTTCTTGGTGGTTGGCTAGGGCTGAAACCGCTTCGATGGTGGCGGCGACGTCATCAAGATGGACATAGCTAATGAAGGGAGTGTTTTCTAGGTCAGCCAGTCTATAGCCCAGAGTCTTTTCCCAGGCGCTATTGAGACGACGAAAATAGCCATCAGTGTCGGCAATGCACAGCAGGTCTACCGACATCGAGAAGAACCGATCCAGTTCCTCAATTTTGACCTCTAGCTCTAGCGCCATCTGCTGGCGCTGGGTGATGTCGCGCACGATGACCAGGCACTCATCGCTACTGCACGGCACCAGGCGCACCTCTTCGTGGCACAGCTGCCCCTGCTTGACCAGCTGCTGCTCCCACACCTGCAACGCGCCTGTGGTCAAGGCCTGCTCAATATGCCGCAGCTGGTTTGCCAGTAGGTCGGGGGGCAATATCTCCGCTAGATGGTGCTCAACGGGTAGAAAAACGCTCGAATCGTCAGAACTGGGGGGCAAAAAGTTAAAGCAGGTGCCGTCGCGCCCTATTCGCATGAGCAGGTCAGGCATTGCCCTGAGAATCGCCTGGTTAGTCGCTTCGCTGTCGCTGAGATCAGTCTCTATCTGATGGAGATTGGGAGGGGGTTGCGATCGCTCTAGCTCAGCCTGCAGGCTTTGATTGACCTGCCGCAGGGTCGCCACCTGCTGCTGCAAACGGGCGTTTTCTGCCTGTAGCTGCTGCACCAAACCTGTTAAGTCATCCACGTCAGATTTAGCTCCATTGGATGTTCTGTATTTAGAGACCACAGGCGATTAAAGACCACACTAACTCTGTCTTGTGGCAACCGCCCCTCAGCGAATTTTTGAAGTTAGGATTTAGAATTTAATTGATGTTTAACCTTAGTATTCCCAATCAGATTTGCAACCGTCCCCACTGAGCTTTCAAGCTAGTAGACTGCGGCATAAGTGGGACGACTATTGCCAATCGTGAGGGAGCAGGGGAGCTAGGGAGCCAGGCGATCCAGAATAGTGGTCATATTTCAGCCTTCGAGTACTAGAAAGGAGGCTCAGAGAGAGCTAGCCGCAGAGCAATTGGCACCTGCTTGGGCCGCCAGCCTGAGGGGGCATCTCTGCCGCTGAGAAATCGGGCCTCAATGTCCGCTGCCGGGAGAGGTTTAGAAAATAGATAGCCCTGCCCCATTTCGCAGTCGAGCTGTTGCAGCCGCTCTAGCTGGGGTTGAGTCTCGATACCCTCGGCTGTAACGGTCAAGCCTAGCTGCTTGCCCAGGGTAATAATGGTATCGACGACCTTGTATTTAGAGGTCAGGACTTGGATTTGGCTAGTAAACGAACGATCAATTTTGAGGTCATTGACCGAAAACTGGTGCAGATAGCCCAGAGATGAATAGCCCGTGCCAAAGTCGTCAATGCTGATCTGAATCTGCCGCGATCGCAGGGCTTCTACCAGGACAATGGCGGTTTCGGCATTGTCCATAATGGCGCTTTCGGTAATTTCGAGCTTTAGCCGAGCGGGGTCGATGCCGGTGGCCGCCAAAATTTGGTCAATATCGTCGAGCAGGGTGGGGCAGGCAAACTGCCGCACCGACAGGTTGACGCTCATGGTCAGATCGGTCCAGCCCTGTTGCTGCCAGCGGTGAAGCTGTTGACAGGCCAGCTTGAGAACGAGCAAGCCCACCGGCACCACCAGCCCGGTGGTTTCCATTAGAGGAATAAACTCGCCGGGGGCGACCAGGCCACGGGTGGGGTGCTGCCAGCGCACCAGCGCCTCTAGCCCGGCAATTTTGAGGGTTTTGAGGTGGACAATGGGCTGGTAATACACTACAAATTCCTGACGGTCGAGGGCGCGCTTGAGGTCATTTTCAAGGGCCAGGCGATCGACCATGGTTTGGTGCATTTGCGGGTCAAAAAATTGGTAGCTGCCGACTCCCTGCTGCTTGGCCCGGTACAGGGCAATGCCAGCATCTTGAAGCAGTTGCTCGGGGCTGGAGTAGTCGCTGTGGCCGAGAACAACCCCCAGACAGGCGGTGATAAAAATATTCACCCCTGACACCGAAAAGGGGGTCTTAAAGCTGTCTAAAACGGTCTGAATGAGCCATTTGACGCGCTCTATACCGCTGGTCTGGCGCAGCAAAATACAGAACTCGTTGCCCCCCAGACAGGCCAGTAGACCGTCGCTGGGCACTAGCTGCTGGAGCCGCGCTGCGATCGCCCTGAGCAGCTGGTTGCTGAGGGCGTAGCCAAAGGAACCGTTGATCAGCTTGAACTGGTCGCAGTCGAGGTAAATTACCGCAAAGGCCGAATTCTCAGCCTGAAGTAGCTCCGCCAGGGTCTGGTTTAGGGCGGCCCGGCTGGGCAACTGGGTTAGGGCATCATGGGAAATGATCGCCTGGAGTTGGGCCGTACGCTTGAGCACCTTGACTTCGAGCTGGGCGTTAAAGGTTTCTAGCTGCTGATACTGCTCCCGCAGTATCAGCAGTGATCGCACCCTAGCGATCAGCTCTAGCCGGTGGATCGGCTTGCTGATAAAGTCGTTGGCCCCGGCGCTAAAGCAGCGGGCGAGATCCTGTTTTTCGCTCAGGGCCGTCACCATAATGATCGGCAGGGTGGCCCAGGTAGGCGAAGACTTGAGCCAGTGGCAAACCTCAAACCCATTGAGGCCGGGCATCATCACGTCGAGCAAAATCAGGTCAGGTTCCAGGTGGTCGAGGGCGGCGATCGCCGCTTCCCCGGTGCTGGCGTAGTGCAGCTGATAACCCTCGGCGTCGAGCAGGGTGTCGATGACATCAAAGTTGTTGGGGTCGTCGTCAACGATCAGAATAGAGGCGGATGGCATAGGTCTGCTGGTGAGTTAGGGGCTGGAGGTCGCGAGGGGGTTGAGCAGGTGCTGAATGGCGGCGACCAGCTGCCTGAGCTTAAGCGGTTTGCCCAGGTGCTGGTTCGCTCCTGCCATCAGGCAGGGATCGCGATCGCTCGCCGTGCCGACGGCAGCGAGTGCAATGATCGGCCGATCGGCCAGGTGCGGCTCGTCGCGGAGGCGGCAAATCGCCTCCAGGCCATCTCCCCCCGGCAGCTGCATATCGATCACGATCAGATCGGGATTTTCGGTCTGGGCCATAGCTATAGCCGCTTCGCCCTCGCGGGACACCAGCAGGCGGTAGCCCTTAGCGGTCAGGTAGTTAACTACGGTGCTGATCGTGGCCTCCTGGTCGCTTGCCAGCAGAATTAGGGGCTTTTGGTCAGGGATAGTCGGGGACTCTGGGGCACTGGCGACGGCGGTACCCCCACTAGCTGACCATCGATCTGCCCCAAGCGCGTAGGGCAGGTCGATGGTGAAGCGGCTGCCGACCCCGACCTCACTGGTCAACCCCACCTGGCCGCCGTGGAGCTCGGTGAACTGTTTTACCAGGGTTAGGCCTAACCCTGTGCCCTCGTACTGGCGGTTGAGGGCGCTGTCGATCTGAACGAAGGGTTGAAACAGTCTTTGCTGGTCGTCGGGGGCAATGCCAATGCCCGTATCCTTGACGGTCAACCGCATCACGGCTCGGAGCTCGTCACCGTTTTGGCACAACTCTAACGCGACCGTCAGGCTAACGCGCCCTCCCTCGGGGGTAAATTTGACCGCGTTGGCGAGCAGATTGATCAAAATCTGGCGCACGCGCCGCTCATCGATCACCAGGTCAGGCAAATTGGGGGGAATGCCATCTATGAGCTGAATGCGTTTTTTGTCGGCCTGCTGCTGCACAAAGGTCAGGCTTGCATGGCACAGGGGCGCGATCGCCGTCGGGGTTAGGTGCAGGGTGATCTGGCCCGACTCAATTTTGGCCATATCGAGAATGTCGTTGATCAGCGCCAGCAGGTGGGAGGCGCTGGTCTCGACGGTGGTGAGGGCATTGATCTGTCGCTCGTTGATAGCGC
This sequence comes from Nodosilinea sp. LEGE 07298, assembly GCF_015207265.1. Lineage (GTDB taxonomy): Bacteria > Cyanobacteriota > Cyanobacteriia > Phormidesmidales > Phormidesmidaceae > Nodosilinea. The sequence goes on from NZ_JADEXE010000006.1 coordinate 8,612, forward strand.
CAAACACCTGCGCTTGCAGCCCCTCAGTCATGCCCAAAATGGCGTTGAGGGGGGTACGCAATTCGTGGCTCATGTTGGCGAGAAATTCGCCCTTGGCCTGATTGGCCGCCTCGGCGGCGTGGCGGGCTTCTTCTAGGTCGTGCATATGCTGGTGCAGCTGGGCCTCCGCCCGCTTGCGATCGCTAATATCGGTCTGAATGCCAACAAAATGGGTGAGCTGGCCCTCGGGGTCATAAATGGGCGAAACGCTGAGGTGGTTCCAAAATGGCTCGCCATTCTTGCGGTAGTTAATCAGCTCTACGGTACAGTCTTCGCCAGCAGCAATAGCTTGACGCAGAGTATCCAGGCTAGGCTGCTCCAATTGATTACTCTGCAAGAAGCGGCAGTTATGCCCCATGGCTTCGGCCGCAGAAAAGCCAGTCATGCGCTCAAAGGCGGGGTTGACGTAGATGATCGGGTTGCTGGGTTGGCGGGCATCGGTAATCACAATGCCGTTGTGGCTGGCGGCGATCGCCCGTTCCCGCAGGCGCAGAGTTTCTTCCAGCCGCTGGCGATCGCTAACATCGCGAAAAATGCTTTGCGTCACTCGGGTCGCCCCCAAGTCGATGGCCGTCGAGGTAATATCTACCGGAATATGTCGGCCATCGGCATGCAAGATGGGGATATTCAAAGCCTGAAAATGGGGGAGACCAATAGACTCCTGAAAGAAGGCGATCAGCTCTGTCTGGTGGTCTGGCGAATGCAATTGGGACTGGTGCATCTGGATCAACTGATCGCGGGAGCGGCCAAACAACTCCTCTGTCCGGCGATTCACCTCTAGGATGTGGCCCTCCATATCGGCCACCACGATGGCGTCGCTGGCCCCCTCCATCAGGCCCCGATAGCGGGCTTCGCGCTCCTCCAGGGCAGCGGTGCGCTCGACTACCTGTTGCGCCAACGATTGATTGAGTTCCTTGAGCTGACGTTCGGACTGTTTGCGATCGCTGATGTCGCGTACCAGGGCTAGTACCTCATCGTCTCGGTAGGGCACCACCCGCACTTCTTCAATCTGAAATGTCTCTGCTGTGGACAGATCTTGCTCATAAAACTGGATGGCTTTAGTGGCCAGGGCTTGGGCGATCGCATCGAGGCGCTGCTGGGCCGCCACTGGGGGCAACGACTCGGTCACATGGGTGCCGACCAAATCTGACAGAGGGCCGACCACATGGAATGTGGGGCTGGCGGCAAACTCTAGGTAAATGCCATCTTTACTCAACCGCACCAGTAGATCGGGCAGGGCCTTCAAGAGCGCCCGCTGGTGGGCTTCGTTCTGCTGGAGGGCCAGCTCCGTGCGCTGGCGTTCGGCTTCGCCCTGTTTGCGCTCGCTGATGTCGCGAATTAAAAACAGCACCTCATCGTCAGCACACCGCACCGCCCGCAGTTCTTCGTGCTGGAGGCGATCGCCCACCGAAATTTGCTGCTCGTAGGTTTGCACCTCGTGGGTCGCCAGAGCCTGACGGATGGCCTGCATCTTGAGATCGGCCAGATCGGCGGGAAAAAACTCCGACACGTGGCGGCCAATCCGGCTCTGAGAGGGAAGAACAATATCCAAGGGGTGATTTTGGCTCAGCACTTCGCGGTATCGGCCATCAGCCCCTACCCGAATCAGCAGATCGGGCATGACCGAGAGCATGGCCCAGCTCTGGGCCTCGCGGCGGGTTAGCAGACGCTCAGCCTGAAGCCGATCCTGGGCAGAGGCAATGGTCTGGGCCAGCACCTGCACCATCTGCTGAGTGTCGTCATCCCAGGCGGTGGGTCGGCCCAGGGTGAGAAATCCCACGTAACCGACTACCCGAGTCTGTTGAATCAGGGGCACAGACAGCACGGCTCCGACATCCAACCTCTGCCAACTGATGCGATCGGTGGCGCAGTCGGCGGGCAGCGCCCCCACCTGGGGCACGTTGATCACCTCCCGCCGCCGTAGCGCCGCCGTCGCCCACGGCAACGCCGCCATCGAAATGGCAGCGGGAATCTGGCGCACCACCGGGCAGTTGGGGCGGTACCATTGGTGAGTGGCTCGCATTGTTGCTTCTGGCGGGGCAGCGGCGTCAGGCAGGGCCACCACCTGGCCGTGGTCGGCCTGAATGTAGGCTCCAATTTGGGTTAGGGTGCGGATTACCTCGGTGTCAAACTGGGCAGCTCTCACCTCCACAAAGCGCTGGGTCACCGCCATCATCAGGTGGTTGAGGTCGCGCTGGCGGGTTACAGTCAGCTCAGCCTGTTTGCGGTCGGTCACCTCCAGCACCGTGCCAAACCACTGCACATCGCCATTGGGCAGGCGCTCGGGTTGGCCATGGACCTGCACCCATTTGGTCTGGCCCGAGGGGGTGACTATACGCCCTTCGTGGCGCAAGGGAGTCAGGGTGGCTGCACTGTGGGCAATGGCCGCATCTACCCCTGTCCTATCCTCCGGGTGCAATAGGGCGGCCAGGGCGCTAAAGTCGGCCAGGGCAGTTTCAATGGGAACCTCGAAGAGGTTGACTCCGGTGCTGCTCAGGTAGGTAAACGCGCGATCGCCATTGACCCGCAAAACAGCCGTAAACAGGGTACCCGGCTGGGTCTCCACCAGCCTTTGCAATCGGGCCTCGCTCAGACGATTTTGGGCTGCTCGCACCTCGCGACGCACGACCTCGGGCAGGCGAGCCAGATTGCCTTTCCCGATGTAGTCCTGGGCACCGGCTTTCATCAGGGCCACGGCCTGCTGTTCGCCAGAGGTGCCAGAGACAACGATAAAGGGCAGCTCTAACCCCTGCTCGCGCACGATGGCCAGCGCTGTTAGGGCATCAATCCCCGGTAGGCTGTGGTCAGCAATAATGGCATCCCAGCGGCGAGTCGAGAGCATGGGACGCAGGTCTGCGGCGGTTTGCACCCGCGCCCAGGTCATCGCCAGGCCATCCCCACGCAGGCTCTCAACGGTCAGCAGCGCATCATCTTCAGTCTCGTCAACGATTAGAACAGCTAAGACTTCAGTCATCTTGTCTCCACAACGTTTGAAGACAAACCGCCTGGGGTGGTAGAGGGGTGACCCACGCTTGGGTATAGAGTACCCATCCTCAGCTGACAAACCCTGTCGGTCGATGGCTTAAGGGCAAGTGCTGGGGTGTCAGGATGATTGGACTGCTGCTTATCCCCTCAACACAATGTCCCTCAGACCCGCCCTTCCAGCTTGGGCGTGAACTGCAAATACAGACAGGGAATCACAATCAGGGCAATACCGGTGGCGGTGATCAGGCCAAAGATGATGGTGCTACAGAGGGGCATCCACCGTGGCGAGCTGAAGGCCAGGGGAATCAGGCCAATGCTGGTGGTAATGCTGGTGGTGAGAATCGGGCGCAGGCGATCGGACACGCCGTGGGCGGCGGCTTTTTGCACCGTCATGCCGTCTTGGCGGTAGGTATTCATGGTGTCCACCATGACGATCGCATTGTTGACCACAATCCCCACAAAGGCAATGATGCTAATAAACGCCGTGAACGAAAACGGAATCTAGGCCAGGAAAAAGCCGCCGAAGGTGCCAATTAGTCCCTAAAGTTTTAGCTAGGCAAGCCCTTCCACAAAGACCCGCCTGCCTTCGGAACCGTGCGTGAGAGTTTCCCCTCATACGGCTCCTCTCCTGCCTGAATCCCCACGCCAAGGTCGAACTGGGCCTGTTAAACTAAGCCGCCGAGTCGCCTCAACGGCTCGTCTTCAGAACCAGACGTGAGAGTTTCCCCTCATCTAGCTCCTCAACAATGCAATGCCTTGACAAGGCAGACCTCCTCAAATCGCTTAGCGTTTTGTTGTCGTGACAGTGTCGGTGCAAAAGTTGCAGGTTAGAGTATCGGCTGCCCCCTCCCTGGCAGAGGGGTAGGACATGGTCTACCTCCATCCGGTCTTCTGCCCTGAAATAAAGACCATAGGCCGGGCACTTCCCTGACTGTCGTTTTAGTAAGACCGCAACTCGGGTCGGGAGTTCAGGGTGCTTGCCTAAGCGTTGACTCCAATAGAGCCAGTCCAGCAATTCTCAATATGGCTTTTCCGGGCATTTTTGAGGCAATAATCTCGTCTATGGAGCGATCTAAGGACGGCAAAACGATAAGTTTGACATTGGAAGCCTCCTCACCCGCGAGAATCGTTCTCATACTAAAAACTGCTGCCGTTGTCCACTGCGAGTGGTACAACCCCAGTCTTAAAGACGGGTCAGGGCGAATGACCTCCACCTTGTCTCTGGTGCTGGATGTCACCGATCGCAAACGCGCCGAGCAGGAGCGCGAACAATGGCTAGAGCGGGAACGCGTTGCCCGGGCCCAGGCCGAAGCGGCCCAACAGCAATTGGCTACCATCGTTGACACTTCCCCGATTGGGCTGGCGCTATTGGATGGTGATCAGCGCTTTGTTGCCATCAACGACGCCCTGGCTGAGATCAATGGATTACCCCGTGACCACCACCTGGGTAACTCGGTGGCAGAGCTATTTGGTCAAAGCGATCCCGCCGTTGTCGAAGTCATTCGCCAAATTTATGCCACCGGTCAGCCGTTTATCTCGACTAATTTGGCCATTCATGCCCCTGGGCGTGACGATCGCCGCCCTGGCTACTACAACGTTTACTATCTGCCAACGGTTGACTCAAATCAGCGGGTAGAACGACTGTTAGCCTATGTTGTCGATGTCACGGATCGCGTCAAGCTGGAGCACGCCCAGCAGTACCTTTCTGAGGCTAGTGCTGTGCTGGCATCGTCTCTAGACTACCAAACGACCCTAGAGCAAGTTGCCCAGCTCACCGTACCGACATTGGCCGACTGGTGTACCGTCCACATCGTAGAAGAGAATGGCACGATTGACCAAATTGCCGTGGCGCACGTTGACCCGGCTAAGCTGGAGTGGGCTTATCAGATTCGAGACAGGTATCCCCTAGATACCAATGCAGAGCGCGGTGCCGCCCTGACTCTGCGCACCGGTCAATCAGACTTTGTGCCAGAAATTCCGGACAGACTGTTGGTTCATGCCGCCAAAGACCCTGAGCATTTAGAGATTTTGAGACAGGTGGGCTTTAGCTCAGTGATGACGGTGCCGCTGCGTAGCCAAGACCGGGTGATCGGCGTGATCTCGTTCATCTCGGCGGAATCGGGCCGCCGCTACACCGCTGCCGATTTGCAGCTAGCCGAAGAGCTGGCGCACCGGGCTTCGCTAGCGATCGAAAATGCTCAGCTCTACCAGGCGGCTCAGCGCGATCGCACGAAGGCAGAAGCCGCCAACCGCATCAAAGACGAGTTTTTGGCGATCTTGTCCCACGAGCTCAGGTCGCCTTTGAACCCGATTTTGGGCTGGGCCAGACTCTTGCGCAGCAGGAAAATGGATGCGACCAAAACCGACCAGGCGTTAGAAACCATTGAGCGCAACGCCCAACTCCAGGCCCAGCTAATCGAAGACTTGCTCGATGTTTCGCGTATTTTGCAGGGCAAACTGACGTTGAACATCGCCCCGGTCAATTTAGTCACAACCATTGAAGCGGCGACTGAGATCGTGCGCCTGGCGGCTGAAGCTAAACGGATTCACATTCAAACCACGCTGGAGGCGATCGCGGGCCAGGTTTTAGGCGACACCAACCGACTCCAGCAGGTAATTTGGAACCTGCTCTCCAACGCGGTTAAGTTCACCCCAGCAGGTGGGCAGGTCGCCGTCACCCTAGAGCAAGTTGACACCTATGCTCAAATTCAGGTAAGAGACACCGGCAAAGGGATCCATCCAGACTTTTTGCCCCACGTGTTTGACTATTTCCGTCAAGAAGATGGTACTACCACCCGACAGTTTGGCGGCCTCGGTTTGGGGTTGGCCATCGTGCGTCAACTCACTGAACTGCACGGTGGGCTAGTTTGGGCAGACAGCCCAGGACAAAATTTAGGCGCAACCTTTACGGTTCGGCTACCTCTCAACCTGGAAAGGCAGGATCAACCCCCTCCCGCTGAACCCTTCAACAGAGCAACCGACTTAACCGGGCTACAGATCTTGGTGGTAGACGACGAGGCCGATATGCGAGAGCTGGCGTCCTTCATTCTCACCCAGGCGGGGGCACAGGTGACAACGGCGGCCTCAGCCCTGCAGGCCCTCAGCCTGCTAAACCAGTCTGTGCCCGACCTGTTGCTGTGCGATATCGGCATGCCAGAAATGGATGGCTACGGGCTGATTCAGCAGATTCGCAAAAGGTTGCACGACCAGGGCGGCAATATGCCCGCGATCGCCTTGACGGCCTATGCAGGCGACATCAATCAGCAGCAGGCCCTGGCCGCTGGCTTTCAGCTGCACCTGGCCAAACCCATCGAACCAGACCTCTTGGTGAGAATGATAGCGACGCTAGTGCAGCCCCAAGCGCAAGAATGCTAGGGCGTGTTCCAGGGGCCTAGAGCCAGACTCGGTTATCCCTGTCGTTAATCAGGTGCAAATTCGGGAGGCTTTAGGGCGTTCCCAGGGTGGCTTTAGCACCAAAATCCATCTGTACTGCGAGGGAAACAACTTGCCTATCACCTTTCTGTTCACGGTTGGCGAGCGCCATAAGGCGGCAGCTCTTTTGTGAAACGTTCCAAAATTTGTCCAACCCTGTGCTGGGCAATTGCCACTCAGCTACGTCAGGGCCTCCTATGGGATTAGGTGTGGGGTAGGCTAAATCAGTTAGTTGCGCGTGCAAACAACTATTCAATCATTGCTTAAAGCCGTGAAGTTTAGGAGTATTTAACTCCGCCAGGGATAGCGTAGTATTTGCACCAATTGAGAACATATCCACTCCCGTCGCTGGGGCTGCTGAACCAAACATTTAGAACCTCAATCAGAACTGCAATAAAGCCTGACTTTTTTCAGGCAGTGAAAGATAAGACTTCACGATGGATCATGGGTGCATATCAGCGGTTGGGGATGCCCAATGCCATAGCCCTGGGCAAAGTCCACACCGATGCCCGTGATGCAATTTAGAATGGCGGTGTTTTCAACGTATTCGGCGATGGTCTGGAGTCCCATAACACGGCCAATGGTGCTGATAGCGTCGACCATGGCGTAGTCAACGCGGTCATCGAGAATGTCCTTGACAAAGCCACCATCGATTTTGAGGTAGTCCATGGGCAAGGTTTTCAGATAAGCAAAGGACGACATGCCGCTGCCAAAGTCATCAAGGGCAAAGCGGCAGCCCAACGCCCTCAACTGGCGGATAAAGTCGCTGGCTTTGGAGAGGTTAGCGATCGCCACCGTTTCGGTAACTTCAAAGCACACTTGCTGGGGCGGCACGGCGTGCAGCATCAACTGCTGACGCAGAAAGTCCACCATGGCGTCGTCGTTGAGGCTGGCCCCAGAGAGATTGATCGCATAGACCGTGGGTATCGTCGGGTCAGGTTCTCCTTTGGGGGGGCGCGAGGGCCAGTGCTGAAACAAGGTGCTGACTACCCAGCGATCGATCTTGGCCATCAGCCCGTAGCGCTCAGCTGCTGGCAGAAAGGCCAGGGGCGGGATCATCTGGCCGGTTTCGTCCCGCAGGCGCAGCAGAACCTCGTAGTGGTATTCTTTGACCGGCCCCGACTGAGTGGGCACGATAGGCTGGGCAAAGAGGCAAAACCGATGGTCGGCTAAGGCTTGGATCAGGCGGGCGGCCCAGCGAAATTCTCCCTGCTGCTGGAGCAAGGTTTGATCGTCAAGGTGAACGGCATGGACGCGGTTGCGTCCGTTGTTTTTGGCGGTGTAGCAGGCGGTGTCGGCAGCCACTAACACGTTCTCTAGGGTGTCACTGTGGCGGTTGATGGGCACCACACCAATGCTAACGCCGACGGTGAAGGTGTTGCCCGCCCAGGCGAAGCGGAAGTCTTGCACCGCATCCTTCAGGCTATTGGCCACCCGCAGTGCCTGATCAAGATCGCACTGGTGCAGTAACACCCCAAACTCGTCACCCCCTAGACGGGCCAGGGTGTCGGTTTTGCGAATATGCCCTTGCAACAGGTTGGTGACCTGGCGCAGCAGTTCGTCGCCAGCGTTGTGGCCACAGGTGTCGTTGACAATTTTAAACTGGTCAAGATCGAGGTAGCACAGGACGTGGATGCCCTCATTGGTCTGGACGCTAGCGATCGCCTGGTGCAGGCGGCGCTCAAACTCGCGGCGGTTGACCAGCCCGGTGAGCGGGTCGTGGATAGCTTGCCAGGTGACCTGCCGGGTAAGCTGCCGGGACTGGGTAACGTCGTGGAACACCATTACGGCACCCACGGTCTGGCCCTGGCGATCGCGGATGGGGGCAGCAGAATCATCCACGCCAATCTCACGTCCGTCGCGGGACAGCAGCACCGTGTTCGGCATCAGTTCGACAACGCGGTTCTCCCGCAAGGCTATTTCCACCGGGTTGGGGGCGGGTTCGCGGGTCTCTTCGTGAACGATGGTGAATACGTTGCTGAGGAGGAGGCCGCGGGACTCCGCCTGACTCCATCCGGTAAGGGCTTGGGCGACCGGGTTGCAGTATTCGATGCGACCGGCCATGTCGGTGGTGATCACCGCGTCGCCAATGGAGTGAAGGGTGACCTGGGCCAGTTCTTTTTCGTGGAACAGGGCTTCTTCCATCTGCCGCCGCTGGGTGATATCGGCAAAGGAGCTGACCACGGCATAGGGCTGGGTGTCGCCAGGGCAAACCATAGGCTCGACATTGATGGAAATCCAGGTGAGGGCACCGTTAGGTTTGTGGACGCCCATAACAACATTGCGGCAGGGCTGCCCGGTGCGCAGAGTGACCATGGCGGGGTGCTGATCGCCGGGGAAGGGGCGACCGTCTTCATAGACGCTGCGCCAGCAGGGGTCGATAGAGGTGCGGCCCTGCATCTGGTCTAGCGTTAGGCCCAGAATCTCTTCGGCACGGGCGTTGCAGGTTTGAATGGCCCCGCTGATATCTTGCAGCACTACCCCTTCCGCCAGGGCGGCCACCACCGACCGATAGCGCGCTTCGCTATCGCGTAGGGCTACTTCGGCCCGATGGCGTTCAGTGACATCGTGGTAGGTCAGTACTTTGCCCACGGTGCGATCGCCCACCCGGTGGGGACGTCCGTGGCGCTCTAGAATGCGGCCACTGGTCAGCTCAATCCGGTCAAAGGTTTTCTGGTTCAAATCCGCCATCATGCGCTGAGTAGCGGCATTAAACGCTTCGGGGTCTTTGGTCTGGCTGAGTACAAAGTGGTAAGCGTTAGTGGTGCCGCCGTTGCGGGTGACCTCCTCCTCCAGATCGGGCGGAATGCCCCACTGTCGCAGGAAGCGGCTGTTAAAGTAGCAGACATGCCAGTCGGAATCCATGACTAAAATGCCGTCGGCGGTGGATTCGAGGATGGTGTCAAGCAGCGATCGCGCCTGGGTTAGCGCCTGGTTGAGCTGGTTAAGCTGCTGGGCCTGGACCTGGGAGCGGCGGTACAGGTGGAGCACTCCTGTTACTAGCAGTGCTGATGTTAGGCCCGCCAACAGCACGATATTGGCTGCGGGCAGCAGCAGCGTATTGACCTGCTGGGCCAACGGCCCTGTCAGTTGACTCTGCAGGCTGTAGCTCCAGCTAATTAGCGCTTCCCACAACAGCAGGCTGGCGGTGGCCACACCAAACCCTACGCTGCCCGCCAGCCAGCGCGGCTGGCCATGGTAGGGCTGGCGGTGCAGCAATGCCAGCATGATACCTAGTCCCAGTCCCAGCAGCGCCAGGGCAGTGGGAACGGCCATACCGGTTAAAAAGCGCCAGGTGTAGGCGGTCCCCAGCCGGGTCACATAACCCAGCAGCACGATCAGGTTGGAGCCGACTACCCCAGCGGCCAGGGTAGCGGCCAGGACAGGTACCCACGGCAGACGGTCCGTTGGAGACTGAGGCGGTTGGCGAGCGGCAAGCGCCAGGCCCAGTACCGACAGCCCCAGGAATAAAAAGCCCAGGGTTGCATTGGGCGACGGACGCCCCGGAAAAGGTTGCTCGACTCGAATAAACAGGTTTTGGATGGGTGTCTGAATGGCCCGAGGGTCGATCTGACCGGGGGCATAGAGTTCTGTTGTGATGTAGTCGTGCATCAACAGTTGGTCAATGCCAAGGTTGATCCCGGTTAGGTACTGCACCAGGGTGAGCCCACTAAGGACCACCACCGCTCCACTCAGGCCCAAAGCCCAAGTGCGTCGTCTCCCCAGCCAACTTAGCAGCGCCAGCCCTAGCAAGACCATCAAAATCGCCGCATTGTAGCGAATTGGCGGTGACCCTGCTGGCCACTGGATAATCGCCATGGTGTGGGTATGCCAAGCGCTCAGCACCAGCAGCCCCAGCCCTACACTCAGACTCGCCGCTACCCACGGCACTGGCTGAGTCCATTGTAAAATTGCGTGCCCACCGAACAAATCCGGGAAAGCAGAGGAATCGTCTTTTGCCATGGCCAACAAGAGTTCTGAGGGGCTACAGATCACTAACACAAGCTTGCCCTGATCTTCACATAGATACCGGGCAACGCATCGGTCTGATGATAAAGCTGGTCTGGCGTCAGTTCGATGTTCTCCGCCTGGAGAATCAGCCTACCGCCGTCGGGCATGGCCTCACAGGCATTGACGCAGAGATTCACAAGCACCTGGTGCAGCTGATTAGCCTCGGCGTTCACCATCCACAAAAGGCGACATTAGTTCTGAGAGCAATATCAATGGAAGTTGGGAAACGTGCTTCGGCAAATTTGCCACACTTTGCTCAGTACATGCCCGAGCTGAATTTGAGTGAGCTCGCCCGCCAAGCCTCGGGCAAAAGATAGGATTTGCTGCACCAGACTGTTGCCTCGGCGGACACTAGCATTGAGGGGAGCAACCAATTGGCGATCGCGCTCACTCAGGCTGGACAATTTCAGGGGGAGCAACGGTAAGAGGATACTGAGGTGTGAGTGCATCCCAGTCTTGCAAGACTCAGTTTGGAGAAGTAGCTATTGAGATACGCACACCGCTGCCGCAGCACCTGTTGCACATTGTCCTCATCCCACTGAACTCCCGAAATCTTCGCCTGCCGACCAATTTGCTTGACCATTGTTTGCCGCAATCTTGACAGCGATACCGCTGTACGAGAGTGCCGTCTGAACGAGACTCTCGCCCGTTTTTGGCAACCTGTTGGCTCTGACAGTGAGGACAATCCATCACGTAATCTCGTTGCACTGCCAGTATTCTAGCTCCCATCGGTTAACAGACCAGCGCCCGATTGGGAGCCCAGCTCGGCGACAAAGATCTGGTAGCGATCGCGCCCCTGCTGCTTGGCGCTGTAGAGGGCGGCATCAGCCTGGTCGATCAAGGTTTGAGCTTTCTGACCCGCCGTTGGAACGACACTGGCAATGCCCAGGCTGAGGGTAATGCGCTGGCCCAGTGGCGAGGCCCCATGGTAAAGAGCTAGCTCGGTAAGGACCTGCTGAATGGTATAGGCGATCACCTCAGCCCCGGCCTGGCTGGTGTTGGGCAGCACGATGGCAAACTCTTCGCCGCCGTAGCGGGCTACAAGGTCGGCGGGGCGCTTGGCCACCTGCTCTAGGGCTTGGGCCACCTGCTGCAAACACACATCCCCCGCCGGGTGACCGTAGGTGTCGTTGTAGCGTTTGAAGTAGTCGATATCGCACAAAATCAGGCTCAGGGAAGACTGAACTCGCAGCAGGCGAGCCCACTCCTGCTGGAGGTGAACATCAAAGCTGCGGCGGTTAGCCAACTGGGTGAGGCTATCGTGGGTGGCCAAGTGTTCGAGCTGGCGGTTTGCGATCTGAAGGTGCTGGTATAGCTGCGACTGCTGAATTGCGATCGCCAGCTGGATGGCCAATCGCTTGAGCACATCTAGCTCAGAGGCTTCCCAGGAATGGGGGCTCTGGCCGTGGTAGGCCAGCAGTATACCCCACAGGCTATTGCTCTGCACAATGGGCACAATCACCTTGGCCTGAGCCTGGGTGAGGTGATCCATCGGGCAGGGCACCGTCTCCTCGGTCTGGATGCTGGCGCAGGCTCTAACCTCGCCTCGCAGATAGCCTGCCAGGTCGGTGGCATTGACGGTGGTCTGAAGCTTTCGCCCCAGAAGGGAGGGCAACCCCGCCGTGACCGCCTCGGCAATCACCATGCCGCTGCCATCGCTCTCGAACTGATAGATCATTACTCGGTCGATGCGCAAAAACTGCTGTACCTCGTTCACGGTGGTGGTGAGAACTGTATCTAGATCAAGGGTTTGGCGAATACGCTGGGCAATCTCGCTGAGCAACCTCTCCTGCTCGGCCCGCCGCCGCAGAGCCGCCACCTCCGAACGCCTTAGCTCGGTAATATCGGTAAACGATAGCACCACCGCGTAGGGCAGGAGGGCATCTGGATGCTGCAAGGGGCGAGTGTTGCAGGAAATCCAGGTGGTGCCGTGGGGTTTGACTAGGCCCAGCACCCGATTGTTGACCGACTGCCCAGTTCTCAGGGTGATCCACGCCGGGTGGTCGTCATCGGGGCAGGGGGAACCATCGTCTTGGATGAAGGTTAGGGGAATATCAGCCAGCAATCGCCCCACGAGCTGCGAGATTTGCCGTCCCACAATCCCGGCCGCGCTGGCGTTGCAGGTGAGCAGGGTGCCATCGGCCCGCACTACGGCCACCCCTTCGGAGAGGGCCGCCACCACCGAACAGTAGCGCTCCTCGCTGTCTTGCAAGTCTTGCAGCAGGGTGGTTTTAGTTTCAAACTCTTTTGCCAGGTGCAGGCTGGCCACCAGCAGACCCGCCATCAGCTGTAGGGTTTGCCTATCTGACTCGGTAAAGGCGTAGGCCTGGGTTGAAAACACCTTGATCACGCCGACTGGCTCGGTTTGAGCGGTGAGGGGCACTACCACCATTGATCGCAGCCCCAGGGTTTCGGACAAGGAACGATTGACCCGCCGATCGCGATCGCGATCGGCACAGTACAGCGCCTGGCTCTCCTTCAGGCAGCGCCCGCTTAGGCTATCAGCTATCGGCAGCCGCCAGCCCCTATGAGCCTGTGCTAGGCCGCTGGTAGCCTGGCACACCAGTTCTTGGCCCTCTAACAGTTCCACGGCGGCCCCATCGGCACGGGTGAGCTGCAAAGCTCGTTCGACGATCACCTCCATCACCAGCTCTAGGTGGGGATGGACCAGCGTCACCTCTAGCTGGGTCTCTACAATCTTAGACAGACGCTCTAATTCCTGCTGTAGAGCAATTTCAGACTGCTTGCGCTTGGCCTCAAGCCGCATTTTTTCACTGATATCTTTCATAAAGCAGTAGTGCCCCTGGCTCTGCTGCTGGTCGTCGTAAGTGATCACCATAAACAGCTGCTTATGGAAAATTGAGCCATCCTTGCGGACTCCCCGAGCTTCAATATTGGCCTTGCCCTCAGCCAGCATATGTTTGTAGGCCAAAGCGACTCGTTCTAGATCATCAGGATGGACGGTAATCTCCCAGGGCTGTCCAACGAGTTCGTCTGGAGTGTAGCCCACCATGGTGGCATAGGCCTGATTGACGTTGGTATAGTGACCGGCTTGATCTAAGCGGGAGATGCCTTCCACGGCATGGGCCAGGGCGCTGCTCATCTCTCGCAGCTCGACCTCGGCCTGCACCCGCTCGGTAATGTCCTGGACAATGCCGTACAGGCGCACGATCTCACCCTGGGCATTACATTCTGCCTGACCCCGGTTGTCGAGATAGCGAATTGCCCCATCGCCACGGGTGCATTTGAGCCGCATACTGTAGGGCTCGCCCGTGGTCAGGGCGCGCTCATGCGCTTGGCGCAGCCGGTCGCCATCCTCGGGATGGTAGAGCCGCAGCAGCTCGTCAAAGCTGGGTTCGCCTAGAGTGGAGTCGCGCCCCAAAATGCGAAACTTTTCGTCAGACCAGGTCACTTTTTGGGTGGTCACGTCGTATTCCCAACTGCCAATGTGGCCGAGCTTCTGAGCCTCTAGCAGCATGGTCTGGCTTTTGTGCAGGGCCAGTTCTGACTGTTCGCGCTCGTTGATATCCTGAATTTGAGCTACAAAACAGAGCGGCACCTGCTGCTCATTAACCACAGTCGACACGCTGAGCATGACCCAAATCCAGTGGCCCTGCTTGTGGCGATAGCGCTTTTCGAGGTGGTAGTGGCAAATGTCCTGACTGAGCAGCTGCCTCATCAGATCTAGCTCGGTGTCTAGGTCATCGGGGTGGGTGATGGCCTGAAATGTGGTGGCGAGCAGTTCGGCTTCGCCATAGCCCGTGATTTTACACAGCGAGCGATTCACCTCTAGCCATTGCCCCTCTCGGCTGACTAGGGCCATGCCAATGTTGGCGTAGTCAAAGGCGGTGCGAAAGCGCAAGTTGCTCAGGTGTAGGGCCTGGTTGCTAGCCTCTAGCTCGGCGATGTGATCGACCATCTTGGCCTCTAGGGATTGATTGAGCTGCTGCAGGGCAATCTCGGTGCGCTTGCGATCGCCAATGTTGTACGCCGTCAAGCGGCTGCATACATTTTTGCCCTGGTCGTCGTACTCGGCGGTGGCGTTGACCAAAATCCACTGGGTCGTGCTATCGGCCCGCACCAGCTCAAACTCCAGGTTGTCAACCCGGCCCCGTCGCTTAAATTGTAGAAAGTTGGCGGCAAAGATGGCCCGGCTGGCCGGGGTAAGCACATTGGTAAATCGCAGCTGGCCCACTACCGCCTCGTGGTCATAGCCCAGCCAGCCCAGCTCGGTGTCACTGATTGCAATAAAGACCCCGTTGGTATCTAAAGAGTGATAGCCGCAGAGAGCCCCGTTATAGAGGTTTTCGATGGCAGCCTGCTGGGCGGCGGTAGTGGTCACCAGCTGGCGGGCTGACCGCTGCAGCTCCAGTTCGTCCATCACCACGGCAGCTAAATCTTTGAGCGTATGGGCTTCGTCAGCGGTGAGCTGGCGGGGCTGGCGATCGATGACGAAGAGGGTGCCCAGAGTGTAACCGTCGGGGGTAATCAACGGGGCAGCGGCATAAAACCTCAGGTCGAACTCGCTCACCACCAGAGTGTGGGCCTGGGTGCGGGGATCTTCGAGGGCGTTGGCAATGGTATAAACCTCGCTGTGGAAAAGGACTGAGGCACAGAGACCAGGTTCGCGGTTGATCTGATTGATTTCCACCCCGTAGCGCGACTTGAACCAGATGCGATCTCGATCAACCACCGTAACCAACGCAATCGGGACCTGAAACAGGCAAGCGGCGATTGCCGTGATGCGATCTAAGGTACCATCCGGCGGCGTATCTAA
Source organism: Nodosilinea sp. LEGE 07298 (assembly GCF_015207265.1). Lineage (GTDB taxonomy): Bacteria > Cyanobacteriota > Cyanobacteriia > Phormidesmidales > Phormidesmidaceae > Nodosilinea. The sequence continues at coordinate 23,856 of NZ_JADEXE010000006.1, forward strand.
AATGTGGTATAGCTGCACCGCCGCCAGCCGTTCAGCGTCGTCGGTCGTATCATGCATCCTGGGCCAGTATGACGACTTGTTTGCAAATATGTGAGACTGCACTGTTGCTTTATAGTGCCCTTACAAATTAAGAGGGCAATCCGACACACACCCGTTATCTTCACAGTTCATATCGCGTGTAACAGAGCACGGAATAGCTTCAATTTTTAACCAGTGTGGGCTAGAGCTGGGGCTAAGCCGTCCCGAAGGGCATAACGCCTTAGACCCAATAGATCTAGCTGGGTCGGGAGGCGAGCCAGGTCCAAACGTCATCGCCTGCCAGGGGCCGAGCTATGTAGTAACCCTGGAGCTAAGTCGTAGCCAATATGATTTAGATAGGCGAGGGTTTCGGCTTCTTCAACCCCCTCGGCGGTGCAGCTCGAACCTAGGCTGTGGCTCAGATCAATAATAAATTTGACTACTGTGTTTGACTCCGCAGAGGTCACCGCCGTCATCACAAAGGGATTGTCAACCTTAATCTTAGAAAAGGGCAACCGCACTAAGGCGTGTCTTAAACCCATTTGGCAGAATGGCATCAGTACAAGCGAACTCTTAAGCTGCTGTGATTCTTCCACCTTAGGAAGCCCCTCGTCAGGGTGAGATGAGCGAACGACAGTGGCAGCAGATTGCCCCCCTGCTGCCACCGCAAAAACCTTAGTAATTGCTCAATTGGGTTGACGGGTACCGGCGAATGAGGGAGGGTGGTAAACTTTTGCCATGACAGACCTGCCGCCGTTAGAAAGCCTCAGTTCTGAGGAGAAAGAGGTGATCTTGACTCAAGAAAGTAGACAGGTAACTTGAGCGGCCTTCAAGCCCTCTAGAGAGAGCCAATAGTTATCTTCAAACTGCACTGGGGAAAGGTATCTGAGGATCGAATGTAACCGCTGTCGGTTATAGAAAACCTCAGTCCATTCAGCAATAACGGTGCGGGCAAGGGCATGCGTTGAGAAAATTTTAGGATGAATCAATTCTGTTTTGAGGGTGCCAAAGAAACTTTCAGCCACCGCATTATCCCAACAATTACCTCGACGGCTCATGCTGCCCATTATCGCAGCTTGCTGAAGCGCTAATTGATAATCACCACTGGCATACTGAGAGCCTCGGTCAGAATGAAACAGCAACCCAGATGGAGCCGGTTGTCGCTGCCCTAATGCAGCCTCTAAAGCCGTCAATACAACCTCTGTGCGCATGTGCTCGGCCATCGATCATCCGACGACGCGTCTAGAAAATAGATCGATGATGACCGCCAGGTACAGCCAGCTTTCGGTGGTCCAAATGTAGGTCATGTCAGCCACCCACACCCGGTCGGGTTCCGCCGTTGTAAAGGCTCTGCCCAAGTGATTCTCAGCGATGGGCCAGGCATGCTGAGAATCGGTTGTCACCTGGAATTTGCGCCGTAACCGAGCGCTGATGCCAAGTTTAGCCATTAACCGCACCACCCGTTGACGGCTGACGCTCCAGCCTTGAGCCACCAGGGCCGATTGAATCCGAGGGGAACCATAGCTTTGGCGACTGGTGTCATAAATGCGTTGAATCTGGTCAGACAAGATCGCATTCTCCTGGGTTCTACGGGAAGCGAGGCGGTGGCACCAAGCGTGATAGCCACTCCTGGACTGCTTCAAGACTCGGCACATTAGGGCAATTGGCTAATTCGCCTTCTCCTTCTGGATTAGCGCGTACGATCTGAGCTTTCCCGAGCAAAGAAGGTCGCGGCTTTTTTTAAGAAATCGCGCTCCATTCGCACCCGTTTTAGGTCTCGACGCAGCGTAGTTAATTCTTGACGTTCAGCAGAGGTCAACGCCCCTTTGGTGTTGTCACCAGAGCGATCAATTTGGGCTTGTTTCACCCACTTGCGTAGCGCACTCTCGGTCAAACCCATCTCCTGAGCAACCTGGCTGACCGGTTTACCCGATTGGCCCACAATGCGAACAGCCTCTGCTTTTTGCTCGTTTGTAAATGTCCTGCGCGGTTTTTGGGTTATCTGAACGTTCTCCTTCGTTATCGACTCTTCGGGAATGTCCACTTTCTCGAGGCAAGGTCATTTCCTTTGCTTGTGAATTATGTGGACTGCTTAGTCAGCACCCTGACGGAGATGCTTGTAGGCATGTGGACTGCTGAGGGGAGCCCTCTTCTGAGAAGAGATTGCCGTCAAAGTTCTGCGAGATCTCAGCGTGGCCATCGGCAAATATCCGCACGAGCGACGAGTAGCGTTGGTCAAAGCGGAACATCCCTTCACGGCCATCAGTGCAGGGAGTGAGGTACATGCTAACCATAACGAGGCGCAAAATAGTGCATTGCGACGACGGGCAAGTGCCTATCGTAGACGACAGAATCTTTACGCCAAACGAGTGCAGGGGTTACAGCGGGCTTTGAACGTCCAACGCTTGATCCTTAACTGGGTGCGACCACATTGGGGACTGGGCCAGAAGACGACACCTGCGATGCTCATGGGCTATTGTGAGCATCCACTCTCGACCCGCGAACTCCTCACAATGCAAGGTTTTCAGTTCATCACCTCTTAACAGCCCAGTGCCAATCGTTCAGGGCATTGTAGAGGGGGAGTTTTTTTCACAGCGATCGTTGTTTTGAGTGGTATCTAAGCTTAGAACGCTGGCTCCCTCTTCTTCCTTTCATTCCCTGAAACTACAGCACAGCAAGGTATCTACCTGCCTGAACTCAGCTTTTGTCAGTCAACCAGCGTGCTCCCTTACTGATTTAATTCCGTAATCCTACTGAAGGGGATTTTCGAATCCAAAAGCTAGCTTGTTAAAAGCTAGTGCCCAAATTCCTCTTCGAGTCTAGTCTCTAGCTTTTTCGGGGGATTCACGGACTTATTTGTGCATAAGTCACAAATTATTCGTACCTTCTGAAGAGTCTATTTAGACAACCAAATACCGAGCCACGATGCGTCAGCGATTCCAAACCTGTCACGATGTCATTTGGCTATCGACAGCTGCATAGGAGTGACACTCAATCACCGTCATCCACATAACTGATACCCAGAACTTATTGACAACATTCAGCCACCTAAAACTGGTAATTGCAGATGATAAGAGGCAATTATGATGCAACCGACTAGTCCTCAGCTAATCTTAATTGTCGATGATAACCTCACCAACCTAGAGGTGATGTCCAAAACATTGAATGATGCCGGGTACGAGGTTGCGATCGCCTTATCTGGAGAACGAGCAATTCGGCAAATCCAACACAGTCCCCCTGACCTCATCCTTCTTGATATCATGATGGCTGGGATTGATGGCTATGAAACCTGCCAACTGATTAAAAAGAACTCTGAATGGGCTTCAATTCCAATCATCTTTATGACGGCATTGGCAGATACTAGCAATAAGGTCAAGGGTTTTGAGCTAGGAGCAGTGGACTACATTACAAAACCCTTTCAAGAACAAGAATTACTTGCCAGAGTTAAAACACATCTCCGTTTGAAACAAACGGAGATGCATCTCCGTGAGAGTGAAGCGCGGATAGAAAGAATTCTTAACTCCTTGGAAGAAGTCGTATGGTCTGCAACACTTGATTTATCCCAATTTATATTTCTCAATCTCGCAGCAAAAAAAATTTTTGGTTATTCCGCCAACGAGCTAATTGCTGCGCCCCACCTCTGGTTTGATATGGTGCATCCCGAGGATAAAGCCCTCCTGAAGCAAGCGTTTCAGCTTCTTAAGACACAATCCTCTATCAGTCTTGAATATAGAATTTTTAACACAACTGGAAATATACGATGGCTTAAAATCCGAGCCCAAATAGATGGTAACTACACTGAGAGGCAAGCGGCTCGAGTCGATGGGATTATAATTGATATAAGCGATCAAAAATGTGTTGAAAATCAGTTGATTCATGAAGCCAACCATGACAACTTGACTGGATTAGCCAATCGCAATAATTTCATTTGCCAAGTTAATCAACTTCTAAATTCTATCAAAAAATTTCCTAGCGAAAATTTTGCGGTCTTATTTATCGATTTAAACCGTTTTAAGAGTATTAATGATAGCCTTGGCCACTATATTGGCGATCAACTATTGCAACAGGTTGCTAAGCGCTTACAACAGTCCCTGCGCCCTTTTGATCTCATAGCTCGACTTGGAGGAGATGAATTCACTGTTCTTCTGAAGAATCTTTCAAATCCGGAAGATACCATTACTATTTTAGAACGCATTCACTCCCAATTGAACGAAGCATTTGAGATTGAAGATCAGATGCTTTTTACATCCGCAAGTATAGGAGTTGTAATCGCTAGCTCAAACTACTCCAATGCCGAAGAACTTCTACGAGATGCTGATATCGCAATGTATCAGGCAAAAAAAGGGGGGAAGTCTTGTTCTCAGCTCTTTAAACATTCCATGCATGTTGAAACCGTCCGTCATCTCGAACTTGAACGCGATTTAAGGATAGCACTGAATCGCCAGGAAATTACACTCCAATATCAGCCCATTGTGAATCTACAAACTCAGCGCATGATCGGATTCGAAGCTCTAGCTCGATGGAAGCACCCCCAGAGAGGATATATTGCTCCAGAAATCTTCATTCCTATCGCTGAAGAAAGTAGCCTAATCGTTAGTTTAGGAGAGCAGGTTCTCTGGCAAGCCTGCTCTCAATTAAAACAGTGGAAAACTCGTTTTCCAGAAGTGTCTACTTATACCATGAGTGTTAACCTCTCTGGCAGGCAACTCCAAAGTCCTGGTTTTATTGACACTCTGGATGAAATCTTGAATGTCAATGAAATTCCTGGACATCAATTGATACTGGAAATCACCGAGAGTCTCCTCATGGATAACCATGAGCCTCTATTAACCCTATTCAATAGTCTTTCAGAACGGGGAATCAAGCTTAGTCTAGATGATTTTGGGACAGGATATTCCTCATTGAGTTATCTTCACTGTTTTCCTTTGAATGAACTCAAAATTGATCGTTCTTTTATTAGTCGTATTGAAAACGATATCCAAAGTCAAGAAATTGTCAAAACTATCATTGGTTTGGCTTATATTCTCAATATGAGTGTTGTTGCCGAAGGGTTAGAGACTCTAGAACAGCTGGAGCACCTCAAAACGCTAAATTGCAATAAAGCGCAAGGGTACTTATTTTCTAAGCCTTTGACCAAGCTTGAAATTGATGAATGCCTGAAAGATCAAGCTAACCAGTTGATGTGTGCATAATCTATCTGGCGGTAGGAGGCTGGTTAGGGAGAAATTACTGATATAAGTGGCTAAGCTTGGGAATAATCATGCCTTGCAACGTAATTGAAGATGAACTTGCATTTTCCGAACGTTTATTAGTGGGAGTTTCAGAGGCCACACGTTCACTTTTGACAATCAAAAATTATGAAGAATCGATTCTGTCATCCCTTGCAATTTTGGGTAATGCAACCCAGGTTGACCGTGTTTATGTATTTAGATTACATTTCCATCCTACGACCAAAGTCCCACTTATGAGTCAGAAATGGGAATGGGTTAAGTATGGAATCACTCCGCAAATTGATAATCCTGAATTGCAGAATCTTCCCTTTTTAGATGTTTGTCCTCGTTGGCATGAAATATTATCAGTAGGACAATCTATTTCTGGAATGATTTGTACATTTCCTGAGGTGGAACAAGCAATCCTCAAACCGCAAAACATTCTTTCGCTTGTGGTTGTACCTATCATGATCCAGGAAGAATGTTGGGGTTTTATGGGGTATGATGACTGCCAGAATGGTCATTATTGGACCCGAAGTGAGGTGGCTGTTTTAGAGGCGATCGCTCATAGTTTTGGAGGGGCAATTTCTCGTAATAATGCTGAGGAAAATCTTAAAGAGGCTAATGAAGTCCTTATAAGGCAAACGAAGGAACTACTAAAAGCTCAAGATGAGGCTAATCAAGCGAATCGTGCAAAGAGTATGTTTCTTGCAAATATGAGCCATGAGCTACGAACACCTCTTAACGGAATACTAGGCTATACCCAGATCCTCCAGCGAACTTCTGTTCCCGAATCAAACGAAGCTCGAGGCATTGAGGTCATTCATCAGTGTGCGAATCATCTGCTTACTCTGATTAACGACATCCTAGACTTTTCAAAAACTGAGACCGGTCACTTAACTATTTCACCTGTATCAGTAAATTTATCTTTATTTCTAAATGAAATCGCTGATATGTGTCAAATACAGTCAAGTCAAAAAAAAATATTTTTAAGGAGAGAGTTTTCTCCAGAATTACCGATAAAAGTCTCTGTAGATGCCAAACGCCTTCGTCAGGTTCTACTAAATCTTTTGAGCAATGCTATTAAGTTTACAGATGCTGGCCAAGTGACCTTGTCGGTGATGGTAGAAAAGAACTTAGAGACAAGACATTTGCGCAGTCCCGTTGCCAGAATCCAATTTGCTGTTGTCGATACTGGGGTTGGAATATCCTCCCAGGACACGGAACGAATTTTCCATGCGTTCGAACAAGTTGGCGATTTAGGGCGAAAAGCAGAGGGAACAGGATTAGGACTCAATATTAGTCAGCGAATATTGTCTGCGATGGGCAGCTCTATTCAGGTTGAAAGCCGTGTGGGAGCGGGCAGTATCTTTTCGTTTACACTCGATTTGACCATCATAGAAAATCAGACGAAATTGCTTAGTACTCTGGCAGGAGAGGCTTGCTTAGTTGACTTCACAGCACAAAACGTATGTGTTAGTCCTTTTGACTCTGATGCATATTCAGAGAAAACGAATATACCACCCATTGATACTTTGAAGCATTGTTGGGAGTTGGTTCAGTCAGGACGATTAAAAAAGCTGATCCAATATGTTGAGCTGATTTCCCAAACTCAGCCAGAAAATGCTCAATTTCTACAAAAAATCATTGACTGGGCGACGAAGTTTAAAGTTGACGAAATTGAAGAATTTCTGATTATACATCTGAACCTATCACATTTGTAGGTAGGGTTATACCAATTCTATATGAGGATGAGCATAACCCAGCGCTTGAAAGCCCTGACAATGAAAGGGCTCCAGCCTGAGCGTTACTGCTCGTCTTCACATTGGATTGGTATTACGTGCTAAATAGCCAAAGATCAATTCTCGAGGTAGAGATGAATAATAAAAATAATACCTGTGGTAATTGTTGTCATTTCGATGACCTGCACAATATGTGCCAAAAATTTACTGTTAGATACCCGCTTGGGAAGGTCTATCTAGCACGCTTCCATGACTCACAAATTTGTCGTACAGAGTATCTTCCCAGACCTATGGATTGGGAAGATACTCTTTCAGTTAATGTAGATCTAAAAAACTACTAAAAAATTCCCGTGGCCAACGCCCTCTCCTAGTTGCCAGTAGGCGATAAGCTCATGGTTTTTGGAAGATGGTGAACTTATCATCGGTGTGAGATAGAGGTTGAGAAGATGTCGCCGTTTCGAACGCAAAATACCGTTTAGGGAAATGGTGCAACGATTTCCCCAGACGGAAATATTTTTCTCCTTTAGCCCCAGGCTATCGATAGTGACTGCGACAGCAGCATCAGAAACAATTCTTGTAACTGTGGGGAGAGAGATAAAAGCAACTGCTGAATCAACCTCAACCTTCATCTCATAATGGCCATTGGCAACCCTTGTAAAGTCATGAAATGAATAGATATCATTGCCACATTGTTTATTCAGGTAAACACTTCGGATATTCTCAACTTGTTGTTCACTGAATGTTTGAGGTAGAGGATCTGACTCTTCTAGAGAGTGAGGTATATATTGAGGCTGAAAACTTTGAATGATGGGTTCCCAATAGGGATCTTCATGGGCATAGACCAAGCCTATTTCATGGCTCTCATCTACCATCAGAGTACCCGGTTCTGAATATCCATTGAAGTGATTTCCAATTGAACGGCAATAAGCACCAGCGTTGGATAACAATAGCAAATCGCCTTCTTTTACTTCTGTAAGATCTGTTTCAGGAAGTAGCACATCTCCAGCAAAGCAAAGAGGTCCAGCAATACTGTCCGTCCCTGATTTGGGGAGCAGTGTTCCATCAGCACGATAGATATCTTGGGCAAATCCAGCCAGAGTGACTTTTAAGAGTTGATCAGAGCCAACATCTACAATTGCCCAGCCCTTGCCTCGGGTCGATTTACGGGTTACAACTCTTGTCAAGAGTACAGTAGCATTACCAAATAAGGCATTGCCTGGTTCCATTTTGTAGGTGAATTCAGGCCGAAATCTACTTTTTAAGGCATCACCTAAGTCGGAAATTGAAGGGAAATGATCTTCCTCCTGATTTGCGAGACCTAGTCCCCCTCCCAGGTTGAGATCTGAGATGATGTGATTAGTGAAAGCGTGGATCACATCGCATAATTCATGTAAAACATCTACGCATTCTTGAAATACCTCAACATTGTCCATTTGAGTTCCCACATGAACATGCAGTCCAGAGAATGGCAACTTTGTAGAGTTAAGAAATGATAGAACTTCCTCGGTGGGGATGCCAAATTGACTTGTTAGACTTCCATGTGAGGTATATTTTTGGTAATCTGCTTCTGCACCATAGCTTTTATAGAGTGGAGGGTTAACTCGCAAAAATAGCTTGCCAGAAAAAGGGACATTGCCTAATTTTTCTTCGAGTAGTGCCAACTTTGATATCGAATCAATGATGACACTGCCACTGTCCTGAAGTAGAGTGACAGCCAGGTTTAGATCGGGCGCTGGGGAATAGTAACTTAATTGAGAGGTTGGTATTCCAGCTAAGCGAGCTAACTGAACCTCACGAGATGATGCACAGTCAGCACCACATCCTTGCTGAGCAAGTATTTTGAAGGTTGTAAGGCATGGGTTAACCTTAACTGGGAAATATATATATTTATTCTCTCCTAGAATGTCCTTAAATGCCTGGAGATTACTCAGGATGTGAGTTCGATTCGTGATGTAAAGAGGTGTTGAATATTGCTGTGCAATTGCAGCCAGATCAAGCTGTTGAAACCAAGAAGCCTTGAGAGGAATAGATTGAACCGCCGTCCCGAAGTTGCTCTGATCTCTATTTATTCTTGGATTTATCATTAGTCCCCTATGGCGTTATTGCATGAACAAAGGATTGTGACAGTGAGGAGTGATAAATTTTAAATTCTCTCCCCGAGGTTTCCATGAAAATGAACTCACTATCTGTAACCAGTTGGACTATACCGCAAGATGGAAATAAAGGGCAAGTTGGGATGGTCAAATTTGGCAACTGGCCTATACCGAGTTACAACATATTGCGGAACTAACTGACACAGTAACAACAGTGGGCAAAGTAGTTTCGTAAGTACCTAAGTAACTGGGTGTAATTAAGCTGAAGAGGTTGGCGGGGGTGAAGGGGGTGAAGCCTCATCCCTAAGGGCGAGCTCCCAAATCCCTTCTCGCAATTAATTATGCTTACCTACCTACTTGAACTGAGTTTGATTCCCAGTGCCGCCACTTTGAGAATTATAGAAGGGGCAATTTAAGGATAGCTGCCCCTTATCTTTCAACAATTAGAGACTGATCAGAATTTTGTGTAAGCGGTCTAGAATCCCGATATTTCAGGAGACCGCAGCATGGTACGCAAGAAGAAAGAACCGAACCGCATCGACGATATGCTGGACGACCTCCTGGCCGACTGCCAGGGTGCATCCCAGTCTTGCAAGACTCACCTTGAGAAGTAGCCATTGAGATACGCGCACCGCTGATGCAGCACTTGTTGCACATTGTCTTCGTCCCACTGCGCACCCGAAATTTTCAGGCGACGCCCAATTTGCTTAACGGTTGACTCAATCTCACCCGAACCAATGGAGATGCCCTCGGCTTGGTAATAGGCGTAGTTGACGATACGGTTGCAAAATCGCATGAACTTCGGGCTCTTGGCCACTTTTGGTGATGCATCTAGGGAGAGCTATAGACAATAGGGGGATCCATTCTCGCGTTTGTTAACCCTATGGACCTCATCTCACATCTACTCCCCAGCCAAACTGAGTTGAGCTTGCAGCACTGGGATTTGGATACGGCCACCCAGCAGGTCACGGTTTACCTTGCCTCTACCCAGACCGTAGCCCAGTGTCCTCTCTGTCATCGCCCGAGTCACCGTATCCATAGCCACTACGACAGAACCTTGAAAGACTTGCCTGTTGTCCAATTCAGTCTGACGATAGTGCTGACAGTCTGTAAGGTTTTCTGCCTCAATGACACCTGTCCTCGACGGATTTTTACCGAACGCTTACCCGGAATCGTGGCCCCTTGGGCCAGGCGCACCATTCGTTATGTTAATCATCTCAAAGCCATCGCCCTAGCGTTGGGGGGTGCCGCTGGGGCTCGACTGAGCGAACAGGTTGGCTATAGGCATAGTCGTAACTCAATGCTGCGAGTCATTGCGAGCCTGCCGTTACCGCAACTAATGACCCCAAAGATCTTAGGGGTAGACGATTTTGCCCTACGCAAGGGGCACAACTATGGCACGATTTTGGTGGATCTTGAGCAGCACCAGCCGATTGCGCTACTGCCAGATCGCACGGCAGAAACCCTTGAAACTTGGCTCAAAGAGCATCCTGGCGTTGAAGTCTTATCTCGGGATCGTTCCAAGACGTACAAGCGAGGGATGAGCCAAGGTGCACCGGAAGCAATTCAAGTGGCAGACCGCTTTCATCTGTTGCACAATCTCGAAGAGACGTTGGAAACAGCGTTTAAGGGACACTACTCAGTCCTCAAGCAGGTTGAAAAAGACCAGCGTCAGGCGGATGGTCTCGAGGTTCCGCATTCCTCAGACCTACCTGAGGATCCACAGTCTCCCAAAGCGCTCAACCGAGCTCATCGTTTGGAGACGTATGAGCAAACCCATGCCTTACGGCAGCAAGGATACGCCATTAAAGACATCGCTCACCATCTTGGTCTTGGCAAACGGACGGTCTACAAGTATTTGGCCGCGTCAACCTTTCCTGAACGACAACCCACTATTCGGCAACAGGGCAGTGGGATGGACGCCTATAAACCCTACATTCAGGATCAATGGAACCGGGGACAGCAGCAGACCAAAGCTCTCTTTCACCTGATCCAACAGCAGGGCTATCCGGGAAGTTACTCGACCCTGGCCCGCTATACCCATCAGCTGCGTCAATTACCGGCTTCGGGCCTACCTAGCCCGGACTCTCTTAACGATTTGTCGGGTCGGGGGCCAGCCCCTCCCCTTTCAACCTCTCCTCAAAAGCCCCTAAGTGCTCGTCGAGCAGCATGGCTGATCTTACAGCGACCAGAAACCCGGACAGCTGAAGACGATAGCTTATTAGAGCAGCTCGCTCAACAGCCCGAGTTATCGGGGGCTATCTCGCTGGCCCAAGGCTTTATTGATCTCGTTCGGCAGCGGCTTCCCAGTCAGCTGGATGATTGGCTGCAGGCGGCTAAGACCAGCTCAATCAAGGCGTTTCAAAGCTTCGCCAAAGGTCTGGAGGAGGATTATGACGCGGTCAAAGCCGGGATGACATTAGAGGTTAGCAATGGACCGGTAGAGGGGCAGAATAATCGGCTCAAAATGCTGAAACGGCAGATGTTTGGGCGAGCCAACTTGGAGTTGCTGGAGAAGCGGTTCATTTTGACCAGCTAAACGGCTGTAATTCGAGAACCGCAAAAGGTGCCAGTTTTACACATCACCAAAAGTGGCCAAGAGCCTTTTTTTGGATATCGATGATCAGTTCGGCCTGCTGCATTTTATGGCGCAGCTGTTGATTCTCTCGGCGCAATTGCGCCAGCTCTTGTTGAACCGGATGCGGAATGGTGGCTTTGCAGCCCCGCTTATCATCAGCCAGCGCCTGCAGTTGCCCCTGTTGTCGCTGGTTGCGCCAGGTACTCAACTGCGATGAGTACAGCCCTTCTCGTCGCAGTAAGGCTCCGATTTCGCCCAGTTCGGTGCAACGATCTGCCGCTTCAACCATGGCGAGTTTATACGCGGCGGTGAATTTACGGCGGACAGGTTTTTCTAGAACTTCAGGATCTGGGCGGGCGGCTTTTCCATTGCTTTCAGGATTTAAGAGCTGCGATGGCATAGAGTCTGACATGCGGAATAACCGTTCCTTCTACTCTAATTGGGACTGGCTAAGCTGTCTCATCTATTGTTGTCACAGTGGGCTATGGACGCTGCTAGACAAGCGTGGCAATAGTAGCAGTGACGAACGGATGGCGTTACTGGAGCGCTTTGAGCGCCTCTTCCCCGATGCCCAGGTTCACTGCCTAACCGGCGACCGAGAGTTTGTGGGCAAAGCGTGGTGTAGCTTTTTACTCTTGCCCAAGGTCATGCCCTTCCGCCTGAGGCTGCGTCACAGCGACCGCCTCAGGCGGAAGGGCAAACGGCGACAGCGGGGCGAACGGGTCTTTGCAAACCTAAAGGTCGGTGAGTCTCGGGTACTCTCGGGCAAACGATGGGTATGGGGTCGTCGCGTCTACGTCGTCGCCACCCGCTTGGACAATGGTGAGTTGCTGATTGTGGCGACCGGCCACCGCCCTCAAGAGCACTGGCAGATTACCGCTTGAGATGGGGCATCGATACCTTGTTTGCCGCGCTCAAAACCCGAGGGTTCAACCTCGAATCGACCCACTTCCGCAATGCTGAGCGCCTCAGCAAGTTGATAGCTCTGCTGGCGTTGGCGTTCTGTTGGGCCATGCTCACCGGACTCTGGCAACACCAGCAGCACCCCATTACGCTCAAAGCCCATGAGCGCCGGGCCAAAAGTCTCTTCCGCCACGGCTGTGACTTTCTGCGTCGCACCTTCTGCGATCTCGCCCTCCGGGTTACTGAATTTGATCAGGCAATACAACTTTTGTCCCTGTACTGAGTAAACCAGTATATTTTGCAACTTACTAAAGTAGTAGATGCGCTGATATGACTAGAAAACACTGTTGAAGAGACATGGCTGTCTTGACTAAACTATTAAATGAATAAAAAACAGAGAGGAACCATGAGTGAAGAACCATTAGTAGTTTTGGATACAATTTTATCAACAGTATGTTTAACCGATGTTCAAGAGCAAGTATTTCTACAGTCCTGGCAAGGGAAAACCTATCAAGAGATAGCAGAAAGCACAGGTTATGATGCTGCCTATATTCGAGATGTTGGCTATAAACTATGGCAATTAATTTCTAAAGCTGTGAAGACGAGAGTCACTAAAAATAATCTTAAATCTGTTTTCAGGAAAACATCTCAACAGTCTAATAATCATACACAACCACTGCAAACAGAAATGACGACTGATGCAAAAGCAGGGTTGCAGAATAATATTGATAATCGACAAGAACAAAAATTTGATTTTCCCAAAGAAGAAGCTGAAGCTTTAAACCACGCAAGTATAGATATTTCAACTCGCTGTGATTGGGGAGAAGCTGTTGATGCTTCTATTTTTTATGGGAGAGCAGAAGAGCTTAAAGCTCTTCAGAAATGGAGTTTAGATGAACAGTGCCGTTTAATAGCAATATTAGGAATGGGAGGAGTTGGCAAAACAACACTTTCTGTAAAATTTGCATTGCAGATAAAAGACAAATTTGAATATATTATTTGGAGATCGTTACGCAATGCTCCGCCCGTGAAAGATGTTGTGACAGATTTAATATGTTGTTTATCAAATGGCAATGAAACAGAAGTAAATCTTCCGGACAATCTGCACAAAAGGATGACAAGACTTATTGATTATCTACGTAGTTATCGATGTCTAATAATACTTGATAATTTAGAAGCAATTCTCCAGATTGGAGAGCAATCAGGTTACTATCGGGAAAGATACGAAGGTTTTAACGAACTCATAAAAAGAGTAGGAGAAACTTTCCACAAAAGCTGTTTGATATTAACAAGCCGAGAGAAGCCATTAGAGTTTTCAGCCTTTGAAGGAGAAGCTTTACCTATTCGTACATTACAATTAAAGGGTGTAAGTGAACAAGAAGGATATGAAATTTTAAAATCAAAAGGCTCCTTTACAAGCTCAGAAGAAGAATGGAAATTGCTGATAAGTAATTACGCTGGAAATCCACTTTTACTAAAAATAGCTTCAACAACTATTAAAGAGCTTTTCAATAGCAGCGTATCCGAGTTTTTATCACAAAACACAATAGTTTTTGATAGTGTTAGAGATTTACTAGATCAGCAGTTCAATCGTCTATCAGAAGCTGAAAAAGATGTCATGTTTTGGCTTGCCATTAATTGCGAAGCGATCTCAATGGACACTTTACGAGAAGATACTATTTTAATAACCTCGAAGTCAAATTTATTAGAAGCGATATCTTCGATCAACCGTCGTTCCTTAATCGAAAGAAATTTGTTGGGTTACACACTTCAACCTGTAATTATGGAATACGTTATTGAAATCCTTGCCGAACAAATTTGTGAAGAAATTAGAACTGATAAAATTTTTATGCTGGCGAGGTATGCTCTTGTTAAGGCTCAATCTAAAGATTATATTCGGGAAAGTCAGAAAAGTATCATTATAAAACCTATTATTAATAAGTTAAAATCGTTAATGGGATTTGAATCCGAAATTGAAAAAAAACTATGTGAAATACTTTTAAAGCTTAAAGAAGATGTTTCTTTGTCAGCAAGCTACGCAGCCAGTAACATCATCAGCCTATTGCAACAGCTAGGAGTTGATTTACATAACTATGATTTTTCCGGATTAGCAATTTGGCAAGCTTATCTTCAAGGAACAAATTTACATAATGTTAACTTCTCTCGATGTAATTTTGATAAATCTATTTTTAATGAAATTTTGAGTGTTGTCCTGTCAGTCGATTTTAGTCCAAATGGAGAATGTTTGGCGACTGGAGCTACTGATGGGAAGATTTGCATTTGGCAGCCGAGCAGCAGAAAAAAACTGCTAATTTGCCAAGGACATACAAATTGGGTTTGGACAATTAATTTTAGTCCAGATAGTCAAATGATCGCCAGCGGTAGTGAAGATAAAACGGTACGCTTGTGGAATATTTTGACAGGGCAATGCCGGGCAATTCTACGCGAACACATTGGTCAAGTGTGGTCAGTCAGCTTCAGCCCAGACGGTCAAACCCTAGCTAGTGGCAGTGAGGATCAAACTATCAAACTCTGGGATGTTCGCTCTGGTGAATGCAAACGGACATTACACAAACATACCGGTCAGGTGTGGTCAGTCAGCTTCAGCCCAGATAGTCAAACCCTAGCTAGTGGCAGTGACGATCAAACCGTGAAGCTTTGGAATGCTAACACAGGAGAGTGCTATAAGACACTCTTGGGACATTGTCGTCGTGTTCGCTCAGTCAGCTTCAGCCCAGATGGCCAAACCCTGGCTAGTGCTAGTGAGGATCAAACTATCAAACTCTGGGATGTTCGCTCTGGTGAATGCAAACGGACATTACACAAACATACCGGTCAGGTGTGGTCAGTCAGCTTCAGCCCAGATAGTCAAACCCTAGCTAGTGGCAGTGACGATCAAACCGTGAAGCTTTGGAATGCTAACACAGGAGAGTGCTATAAGACACTCTTGGGACATTGTCGTCGTGTTCGCTCAGTCAGCTTCAGCCCAGATGGCCAAACCCTGGCTAGTGCTAGTGAGGATCAAACTATCAAACTCTGGGATGTTCGCTCTGGTGAATGCAAACGGACATTACACAAACATACCGGTCAGGTGTGGTCAGTCAGCTTCAGCCCAGATAGTCAAACCCTAGCTAGTGGCAGTGACGATCAAACAATGAAGCTTTGGAACGTTAACACAGGAGAGTGTTATAAGACACTCTTGGGACATACTAACTGGTTGCGGTCTATTGCTTTTAGCTCAGATGGTCAAACCTTGGCTAGTAGTAGTGACCACACTGTCAAACTTTGGAATGCTAACACAGGAGAGTGTTATAAGACACTCTTAGGACATACTAACTGGCTGCGGTCTATTGCTTTCAGCCCAGATGGTCAAACCCTTGTCAGTGGTGGTGAGGAATATACAGTCAAACTTTGGCACGTATACACAGGGGAATGTTGCAGAACCTTACGAGGGCATATGAATTGGGTTTGGTCTGTCGCTTTCAGCCCAGATGGTCAAACTATAGCTAGTGGTGGCGGAGATCATGTTATTAAGTTTTGGAATGTTCGGACTGGAGAATGTCTTAAAACCTTCGTGGGTCATACCAATCGTATCCGCGCAGTTGTGTTTAGCCCAGATGGACAGACTCTTGCCAGTGGTAGTGAGGATAGTACAGTAAAGCTTTGGAATGTCTATACAGGAGAAGTACAACAAACATTGCAAGGACATACTGGTCAAGTTTGGTCAGTCACATTCAGCCCAGACGGACAGACTCTTGCCAGTGGCAGTGAGGATGATACAGTAAGGCTTTGGAATGTCCACACTGGAGAAGTACAGCAAACATTGCAAGGACATACTAGTCGAGTTTGGTCAGTCACATTCAGTCCCGATGGTCAAACCCTCGCCAGTGGTAGCGGCGACCATGTCATAAAACTTTGGAACGTCAGCACAGGCAAATGCTTCAAAACATTGACAAACCACACAGATCAGGTTCGATTCGTTGCTTTTGGCGCTGATAAAGATACGCTTATTAGCGGCAGTGCTGATCAAAGCGTGAGGGTGTGGAATATCAGCACTGAAAATTGCTTTAAGACTCTTGATATTCTTACAGATTCAGCACGTTCAATTGCTTACAACTCCAGTACTCAACTTCTTGCCACTGTGAGCCAAGATGAATCACTTCAGATTTGGAATATAGCAACTGGTGAGTGCATTAAGATTTTCAAGTCTGTCAGACCTTACGAACAGATGAATATTACAGATGTTACAGGTTTGACAGATGCTCAAAAATCGACTCTAAAAGTTCTGGGAGCAATCGAATCACCAAAAACAATAGCTTGAAAAACTGCTGGCTGTTTAGGTTTTTTACTCACACTGACTCGCGCAGAGGTTTACATAGCTTAAGGAAATCACCCCAAAAAACCCTCAACTCCCATTCTAGGAACGCTGTTATACAAGTTTAACTGTGAGGCATGTTGTATATCAGCAGCAAAGCCTAATTCGCAAAGTTTTCTGCCAGTACCACAGTCTAACAGTATAGCTTCTAATTGTTTACAGACATGGAAGAAAGCGCCTTCACAGACATAAGCCTCAGGAGACTTTTCATATTCTAAGTAGGAGAAAATAGCTCCTGCGCCTAAATAGTCTTCAATTGCCATTCTCGTTTCTCCATAGTCAGATAAAGCTGACTCTCGTTCCCCACAGCAAATGATCGTTACACATAAATCAGTTGTCTTCAACATTTGGGAAATAGCGTTAGCGATCGCTTTTGCATTTACAAACGACCCAATAAAAAGGCAAGGAGCAGTTTGAGCGAAGCTGCTACAAGTTCCTCCATTGGGAGAGGGGATAACAATCTTTGTGCCTGCTGTTATTTCTACATAAGTTAGGGGAGATAGGGAAAAACGTCCTTTATGAGGAACTTCGCTGCGTCTGACTGCCACTTCAGCTCCCAATCGTTGTGCAAGCACTACAGAATCCTCAGTGATAGAGCAGGGGTAAACTAGCCCCCCATGTGACACAGCAGTCACAACAGTTGTAGAAAAACTGAGCGTATCTACAATGACGACAATATCATTTCTTGCTAAAGCCTGAACCGTGCCCCATTGCCCAAAATCTAGTTTACAACGGTAGGGATTTTGAGAAAAAATGTGAGGATTAAGCGACGTTTGGGAGGTGGAAGTCATGTCGGCACTTTTTATTGAAAATTCAATTAGCCCTTTAAAAGGTTGAAGACAACCAGATCCGCATTAGCCTACGCTTTTTTTCAGGCTGTGGATCATCCTCAAAAGCAGTTCTACCATGCAAGATAGAGTAGTTATTGACGAGTAACATTTCACCACGGTTTAGCTGAAGACTTATAGCAATTTTATCCTGTTTTATAAGATATTCAATCACTCCTATAGATTCCAGCGTAACAGAATCTATAGGCAAATTTTCTGCTTCATAGCCCTTGAAAATACGAATTTTTGAATAGCGAACGCTTAAACAATTTTTGTATGAAAAAATTGGAGCAAGCAATGTTTCTGGAGTCTCTCCAGGCTGCAACTCAGCCCTACGATCAAAGTAGTAAGATTGATAAAGACGCTCCAATAGTTCTGGAGATTTCTCCAGAATAATGTTATGCAATGTTTTAGCACTAATTAGTAGGGAGTCACCACCAGTCTTCGCCGGTTTAAGAACAAACATGCCAACAACGTCAACAGATTGATTCCGAAACAGAGGTGCTGAATCGGTATGAGGGGCAAGAGGTGCTCTACTTTGGGTACCACGCACTCCAGATTTAGATATTAAGTCATCCTGGCTGTATCCCTTATCAAAAACTGAGTACAGCCGATCCCCTTGAATATTTTGCACTAACACTGTTCCTAGAAAATTGCTAAGGCTCCAATACACCATGCATATTTCATCATCAGTGTATTTCTCAGCAGGCAATCCTTGCAAAACTAAAAAGCCACAACCAGTTTTAAGCTCTTGCAGTACTTTAATAGCTTCCTCTTCAAAGGATGGAATTGAAAAACTTTCCTCTATGACACTCTCGAGATTTCTACCAGTTTGACGAACCTCTTGCACCGCATTGTAAATTTCGTTTAAAGTCGCAGGGCTCAAATGATAATTCCAGCTATCTGCATGGGGAAAATTTCTATGGCACCAAACACCAAAGCCTGTAAATATTGATCTGTAAACAGGAGTAGTTTCAAGGATATATTTCATAGATAGATCTCCACGAAAACTAAAAATTTCTTATTAACAAGACAGCTAAACGATAGCTATATAGCTTTAGCCATCCTGTAAACCATTTCTCAAAAACAATCATATTGACTGTCAAAATTTAATTATTGAGTTTGAACGTTAATCCTTTGGAAGCTAATTAAAGCAACTGAAATAGATACAATTAACATTCCAATTACTTGATGAATTCGTAGTATCTCTCCAAGAAAAAACCAAGCAAGGGTAGAGGTGAAAATAGGTCCAGTTGACCCAATAGTAGATGAAAAAGAAGCACCAATAAGAAGAATTCCGTAGTTATTTAATAAGTAACCGGCAACCGTAACTAATGCCAAAATTAAAACGCTGATCCATAATGAGATCCACATGCCAGGAGCAACAGTAAATTTGGCGATTGGGAAAAGCTTGACAATTATGGGTATATAGTTAAAAGTCACGACACTAGAAATGGACAGAAGAAGGGTTGTCAAAATGTTTGCCAAACTAAATGGAACAGGATGAAAATTAAATCTTTGAGAGCAAGTTTGAGTTAAAACAACATTTACTGAAAACGCTATTCCTGCTGTCACTGCTGTTCCTACACCAAGCAAAAGATTAGCGGTTTTTAGACTCTCAGGAGCAGGAATTGAGAGAAAACATCCACAATATAGGACAATCATTCCTAGACCTGTACTCCAGTTCGGACGCTCACCAAACAGTAGCCAAGTTAGCAGTAAAGTAACTGTGGGATAAGTAAAAAACATGGTGATTGCAATACCTGCTGGTATATTGCCAAGTGCAACATACATGAAGCATTGCGACAAAAATAAAAAGATCCCACTACCGACAATCCGACCCAGTAAACCGAGTCGATTCACCTGAGTCAGTTGAATTAAATCTCGCCAGAGAAGCGGATACAACCTTGGCCCTACGAAAAAAGCTAATAGGGGAACCATCAGCAACATTCGCATCATGAGAACAAGAAGCGAGTTGCCTAAAGTCGGAGCAATCCAACCGCCGACTTGAAAGTGTCCAAAGAGGTATTGCTCCCTCAAGATCACTTTAGCAACAACATTTTGCATTGATAGCATGACAGAAGCTAACAAAACCAGCAGTATACCCTTTCCTTGATTTGATGATTGGTATTTCAAAGTGGGCAGAATTCTGAAAGGGCAGAAGCCTTAGTGGTGAAAAAAGCTTTTTTGAGTCTCATGATGGACGATCCAGGCGGTCAAAATAGACTCTGAAACCCATTACTTCGTTCGATCTCTTAAGAAGACCCAAATCTGCTGTGTCGGCGAAAATCCTTTATCCATAAGGGTTTCAGGAGTTTCTGTCACTAAAGGATAGAAGCTAAAATGGAGAATTGTTTAGACCCTCCTTTAAGTTGTGACAGCGGAGACTAATTCGGAAAGTACAGTTTCCCGATCACCAAATTCAAGACGGTAAAAGTCACGACGGCTTAATCCCTCAACAATCTCACTACTAACGATCTGGCGGCACTGCGATAAGAAAGTTTCTTCATCCATATCAGCCCGAAGTTCATGATATGGAGTGTAAGCTGTAGGTCGCAGACGGGCACCAACTTCCCGCACAAGTTTAAAGGTGTAGGCAACGCCTTCTTGAGTTTGACCTGGCATCCCTAGCATGACAAAACAATTCAATTCAACTCCACGTTCGCGACACCAACGCGCCACCTCTTGCAGACGATTTTCTGTTGTACGCTTTGCTTTTGGCAAGAGCGCAATAGCTCCTGCATCTAAAGTTTCTAACCCAACACTAATTCGCAGACAACGTGAGCGTGCCATCGCATCAACCAAGGCTTCATCTAAATGATGAAGCGTGGTACAAGTTTTCCAAGCATATCCAGCGGGATGGGTTTCAATGGCTTTAGCAAAGTTTAAAACCCAATCACGCTTGAGTGTAAAAGTGGGAGAGTAGGTTGAGATGTAGTCAAACTCATAGAATTGTCGAGCTTGATCAGCGTAAGCCAAGATTGAAGCCACGCTCCGACGGCGCTCTTTCAGTCCTTGTGCTGGCGGAACCAGGCAGTAGGAACACCCCATCGGACAGCCGCGTGAGATTGTTATGGGTAATTCGCGCTGCCCTGATAACCCACTAAATTCTAGAGTGGCATCCTGATAGAGACGGTTGTATTGGTGCCAAGGAACCTCTGGCGGATTGGGAAACGCCCACTCTTCAGCAGGCAGGTAAATACCTTGTCCCGTGTTAATGTACCCCCCTGAAGAAGGAGTTCGTAGGAGCAAGCCAGTGAGATCCTGTTGCTGACGCAGACCGGATAACCATTCAGTAAATTGTGCAATCCCTACCTCCCAATCGCCAGACGCAACGATGGCATCGATTTCATAGCGCTGAAAAAATCCAGGGATGCTACTACTAGCCCGACCAAAGGTAATGATGCGAGTTTGCGGTGAAATTTCACGGCAGTAAGCAATAAGCGTCTTTATTCCCTGAATTGTATCAAATTCATTATGAATAGCTAGAACATCAGGCTCCCGAACCAGTTCTCGTGCTACTGCCGCCCAAGTCCAACTGAGCACTCCAGCATCAACAGTTCGCACTTCGGAAATATAAGGTAACTTCCGTAAATAGTTACTAGTTTCCCAAAGCGTATTGTGGTGACCAGCATTAAAATACGTAGGGATATCTGGAGGCCAGATTACAAGAACTTTCATGCCAAATCTCCAAAAACAGGTTGAATGTTTGCGCCAAGAGCATTGAGCTTTTGCGGTAAATTCGCGTAACCACGAACCAAATGGCTTGTGCCAGTGATCTGGGTTGTCCCTTGAGCAGATAGCCCTGCCAAGACTAAGGCAGCAGCAGATCGCAGATCAGGCGCATGAACAGGCGCGGCACGTAATGTTGGAACGCCTGTGCAATAGAGCGTCCTTTGATGCTCATTGTTTAGACCACCCATGTACCTCAATTGTGAGGCATAGCCAAAGCGATGCTCCCAAATTACCTCTTCTAAACTGCTAGGCCCGTCTGCAAGCGACATCAGCACAGCAAAGATTGGGCCAACATCAGTGGGTAGTGTCTCGGTCGTCAAGACGACAGGACGAAGACGCTCCTTGCAGATGACGACTATAGTATCTGCATTCTGCTCAATGCTGATTCCCATAGAGCGAAAGGCTGCTACCTCAACATCCATACCTGTAAGCGATGCCTGTTGAAAGTGAACTTGTCCACCTGTAACAGCAACAGCACCGATGTAGGTACTCAATACTTGAGGATCACTCGGTACAGTGAAATGGGTTCCGTGGAGGGATGTAACCCCTTGAATACGAATACAGCGTGTTCCTTCACCTTCAATTTGTGCTCCCATTGAGCGCAGAAAAGAGCAAAGGTCTATGATGAAACGCCCCCAGTAAGCACCTTCGATAACAGTTTCGCCATTAGCCAAGACACCTGCTAATAAGGCTGTTTTCGTAGCACTAGAGATAAATTTGTTGTTTTTCACTCCATAACACAAGTTGAGTTGGATATGGCAACCTTTCAGTCCACTGGATGGAACAGAGGCTTCGATTGTTTCTCCTAAAACAACTTTGGCACCTAGCATTTGCAAAACTTCAACCATCGGCTCTATGGGACGCACACCGATATTGCATCCACCTTGATTTCTAGGGAGCTGTACCCAGCCATGCCGTATGAGGAGCGTTGGCAGCAAGTAAATCGTTCCGTGTACAGAGTTGAACGTCTCGACAGGCAGTGAATTTTCTAGATGGACTTGGCGGCACGAGAGTTGCAGTGTTTGTTCCATATAAGTCACATCAGCACCCATTTGTGCTAAACACTGACAAAGCACTAGGTGATCTAGCATGTCTGGCGAGTGTTTCAAAATGACAGGTTCAGTAGTGAGCAAAGATGCCGCGATCATAGTGACAGAAGATACTTTATTTCCCTCAATTGATACAGACCCATTCAGGCACCGCTGTCCTTGTATATTTAAAACGTCTGGGATAGGGAAAATTTCGGTACCATAAAAAGATTGAAGAAGGCTGAGATCCGAAGTTTTTGTGAGCATCATTTTTTGCATTTGAGTAAATATTGAATGCATGAGTATCGATGAAACGTGCCTTTCAAAGATACTTTTTTGGCAAAAGTCACTAGTTTGAAGCCGTAATTTTCAAGACTTCATAACAAAATTCGAGGTTCAAGCTTTCAACTAATTAATAATCAATTTCTTGGAACTAATGATCGGAGCAATTCATTGAAGATAAATTTAATGAAGCGATTTTAAAACACAGCTTTGACAATGGAGTACTTAAACTTTTCAAGCAGCAAATGCCTTTCCAATAATGCTTTTTGTTGAGTTCTTTCGCTCCGTAAATTTGATTTCTTGAGCAAGAGTGAATAAGCATTGCTTTTTCAATGACTCGATCTTGCCTGTGATTGAAAATGTAGAATCTTTGTTTTCATATGACAACAAGAAAAAAGCGTGAAAAGTCATGATTTTTTCTTTGAAGCTGGGTGACGGCAAAATCATTGGTTTCTTGATGATTTAGCCGTTTTGCAAGCAAGGAAAAGTCATAAAAAGCCAGTAATTTCTCAATTAGGTTGACGGATACCGGCGAATGAGCGAGGGTGGTAGACTTTTGGCATGAAAGACCTGCCGCTCTTGGAAGGCCTCAGTTCTGAGGAGAAAAATGCTCTGATCCGAATAGGCGACACAAGGTTATGCGCCCTGATGAATCAGGGGGTTCCTTTTTCGAGGTAAGCTCAGAAAGCTCGGCAGCGTGCTGCCAGCCATTGAAGCTTTAGCTAAAGCTCAATATCTAGGGCTTTTCGTGTTGACTGAAATATAGGGGCACTCTGGCCGTGAGTCAGTTGATGAGTGATGGCTTGGCAGTACTCTAGCGCCGCATAGTGGCCCTGGTTCAGGCGTTGGGCTTGCGCCGTTTGCCCCTGCCGGAGTATCCCCACAACGGAGAGAGTGGATTCTCCTTCTGAGGCAGCCAGCCGGGCAACGTCGGCATCGAGTTGTCTCCCCTGGGGCTCACCAGAGCCACCTTGGGCGACCTTAGAATAATGAGCGTAACGTTCCTTCCAGAGCTGCTGAAGCGCTTCATAACCAGTGAGGAGCTGCTGACACTGGGCCTGATTCATCGCCATTACTTGAGTCAGCACGACATCTTGGTCGGAGCGATACTCAATCTGTCGGTGCTTTTGAAGACCATTGATAGAGTAGGCAGGCCCCAGGCGGCGACCGGCAAAAGAATGGCCATCAACAGAATAGGAAATACCGATAAAGGCAGGCCCATCTCTAGGAGCTGAAGCGTTTCGCAGGTGAACCTCAATCCCCCTCGCTTTGAGCCGGGTTACCAGCATAGCCAAAGTGGAGCGGTCATTTGTAACACGGTCAATCTCATCCCAGAGCATTTCCTTGGGCAAGGTTTCGCCCGTGCGTTCTTTGCGCCGACATTCCCCAGTAGTAAGGTTACGGCGCTGGCTTGGTGGGGCAACAGCGAGAGGTTTGAGGCCCATCTCCTGCTCTAGCTGTCGAGCAAGACGTTGAAGGTTAAGCCTGGTAAAGCTGTCATTGACGCGATTTCCTTCTAAGTCAATGGCGGTGGTAGCAATGTGCCAATGCTGCACGCCATTGGCCGATTCCTTGTCGTGATGTTCGGTGACAAAGAAGGGGCAGCCCCCGTGGCCCATGCTGTCTAAGATTTTCAAGGAGATAAGGGCTATCTGGTGGGTATCAACGTGTTCGTCCGGTGGGAGACTAACCATCAGGTGAGCCATGGTCTGCTTTACCTGGCGAATCCGAGGGCGAGAGACGATCCAATCAAATTCACAAGCTAAATCCTTTGGGGTGCTCCAAGCCATGTTGGAGATGATGATGGGTTTGGCGCTACTGACCTTGTCCGGGTCGAGCAGATAAGAACAAAGCCCGTGGGCGTTGCTGCCTTTAACCATCTTGATGATCATAATTGTCCTCGCCTTGAATGACGGGGGTTAAGGTGCGCTGTATTTCAAGGTTCGACTGGTGTAGCTCTCTCAAGTCTTGGAGGAGAGAGTCGGGTGCTGTGGCGGCATACCGTTCCCCCAGGTCAGCCAATGCCTTATTCAATCGGCTGAGGTGGCTGTAGAGATCTCGATGGGACACTAACACGGGTGGGGGGCATAGGCCCAGCCTGCGGAGGAAGCTTGCCGATTTGGTTGGCTTAGCCGCCTGCTTGATGGCCTTGGCCTCAGCCTCAGAAACGTAGACAACGATGCGTTTAGGGCGTGAGATAGACATGACTGGCATAAGGGTGGTTAATAAATCTTTGCCCAAAGAAGTTGGGGCAAAATATTGGGGAGATATTCGCAAGCTACGATCAAAAGCAAGTTTAGAAAGGTAGTCCTCCAGATCATGATCATGCAAATCATGGAAGGAAATGCTCTGTTGCTGTTGTCAGTATAAATGAACAAAAAGGTGATTGTGTAATCACTACTTGCCAATAAAAATCTTATTGCGAGAAGCTGAATGGATGATGAAAGATTATTGAGAGTCACTGAATAGATGATGAAATCTTTGCTGGATAAAACTGAATAAAAGGCCACCCATAACTGGAAAGTCTACCGAGAGGCACTGAATAGGTAATGCAATCTTTTCTGGATAAAACTGAATAGATGATGAAAACCCTGCCGAGAGGCACTGAATAGATGTCCATCAATAATTGAAAATCCTGCCGAGGAGGCACCTAATAGATGAGAAACCTTTGCTGGATGACACTGAGTAGAAGGCCACCCAAACCGGAAAACTCTACTGAGAGGCACTGAATAGATGTCCATCAATAATTGAAAATCTTGCCGAGGAGACACCGAGTAGATGATGAAGCCTTTGCTGGATGACACTGAATAGAAAGCCACCAATAGCTGGAAAGTCTACCGAGAGGCACCGAATAGATGATGAAACCTTTGCTGGATGATACTGAGTAAAAGGCCACCAAAACCGGAAAACTCTACTGAGAGACACTGAATAGATGTCCATCAATAATTGAAAATCTTGCTGAGGAGATACTGAATACATGATGAAATCTTTGCTGGATGACACTGAATAGCAGGCCACCAATAACTGAAAGTCTACCGAGAGGTACTGAATAGGATGCCACCAATAACCGGAAAGCTTGCCGGAGAGACATTCAATAGATGATGAAAACCCTACTGAGAAACACTGAATAGATGATGAAAAGCTTGCAGGAAAGACACTGAATAGAAGTCCACTAGTAACCGGAAGACTTGCTGGTAGGATACTAAATAGAGGATGAAAGCCCCACTGATAAACAGTGTAAACATTTGCCCAATGACTTTTAAGTAACCAAAGGTGTTCTTATGGCTGTAGACGAGCCACTCAAGGAAAAAATCAATGAACATATTCTTGCCAATTCGCAGCAAGACTTGAGTAGTGCTATGACAGCCTATGAGGTTGTTGATACGTGTTTTAATTCGATTGCACTACTTAGGAGGAATAAGAGTGACTGGAAGGTTGTTACCACTCAAGTAGTAAATTCGTTTGAGGCTGTCACAGGTCAAAAGATTTCTATTAGTCCATCTACCCTGGAACGTTACTACTACGCAATCAAGGCTGCCACTAGTGGTAAGAAAAGGAAGAGGAGTAAGAGAAAGCCAAGTGTAGCCAAGCCACTGCCTGTAGTTGAATCTGTTGATGTAGTTGAAGCTGAAGCGATTAAGCTAGAGGCTGCTGCTGACATACCAAAAGACACTGTTGCTGTTCCCCGTAAAGGCAGAAAAAAAGCGGCGGCTGAAGAAGGAGGATTTCAGGTGCCACGGCGACCTGGCTTCATACCGCCTGTTCACTTGTAGAGAGTTAACCTGCTGTTTAGAGGGCTTATTCCATGTCAAATAGAACGGTCAATATTATCAATGGTGCGAAGGGTGGAACGGGTAAAACCCTGTTTGCCCGGTTGCTTTATGCGACCTTAGATCAAGCTGAGGCAAAAGTAGTGGGTATCGACTCCGACCAGGAGAACCCAGAGTTTTCATCATTCCACGCGGATCCAGAACGCTTTGCAGTGCCGACCGTGGATTGCCTGTCGCTAGATGGCGGCAAAAAACTGGTAACGCTGCTGTCAGGGGAAGTGGATCCATCCGTGGCCAGTCGTCTGCCAGCCTTAGCCCATCGCTGCCCCGCAGACGTGGTGATTTTGGACATGCCCGCCGCCTCAAGCACCCGATTGCGGGAGCAAATTGATGTCTTCGACCTGATTCCGGCCTGTGGCGAGATGGGGTATGGCGTGACGCTCATCAGCGTGATCAGCGCCAGCTACGCGCCGATAGAGTCAATGAGCCGAATGCTCGACTTTTGCGGTGACACGGTTCGCTGGGTGGTGGTTAAGAACCAGTATTTTGCCACTGAAGGCGTGAAAGACTCATTTTCGTTATGGGAGGAGTCGAAAGAACGAAAGCGAGTCAAGAAGTATGGCGGGGTAGAAATTGAGTTGCCTCGACTAGCCGATACCACCTTCAAGGCCATCCAA
This sequence comes from Nodosilinea sp. LEGE 07298, assembly GCF_015207265.1. Classification (GTDB taxonomy): domain Bacteria; phylum Cyanobacteriota; class Cyanobacteriia; order Phormidesmidales; family Phormidesmidaceae; genus Nodosilinea. The sequence continues at coordinate 51,094 of NZ_JADEXE010000006.1, forward strand.
GCCAGCTACACCCCCTTCACATCCCTTGACAGCCTGCCCTTAGGTGACAAGCTGTTGGCACGGTCGTTTGTTCGGCGTAGTCGGGCTCAGATCGAGTCTGCAGGGCCATTGCTTGGTCTACCAACCCCTATGGTTGAGGCGGCGTAAATGGGGCAGCACAGCGTTGAGGATATCGCCAGTATTGAAACCGTTCTGCATGAACTGCTGCTGCGGATGGAAGCCCTAGAGCGAGTTCACCAGCAGGACGTTGCCCACATTCGTGTGAGTTTGGATCAATGGCAGGAGATCACGCAGAGCCTATCGCGGCTGCTGGAGGTGCGCACCCAAGAGACATCCGAGGTGAGCAGCGGCTACAGGACACTCGGCGAACACTTGGTCAGGTTCAGTCAATACTTGGTGTCATCAGAAGTGATGTTGAAGCGGGCGGAAGGGCCATTCACGACCTTAGCCACATCACTGCCCAGCTTGATAGTGGAGATGGAGAAACTCGGGAGCCAGGTGCACCAGCTGAACAACGATCCGCAGAGCGCAACCGAGGTCAAGGCGGAATTGCAGGCGCTGCGTCGTTTGATTCAGCGCAGCGCCAGCCAAAGAAGCGGAAGCGGAACGTCGATCTGGACTGAACTCGGGCAATGGAGAGCGGCGGTAGTATGGTTATTGCTGGGTGCAGCAGTGATGGGAGTGCTTCAGTACCTGATTTTTCGAGGCAGCGGGTTTCAGACAGCCCTTACCGACGTCCGCGCTAGTGGCGGAACGGTAGATCGCCGACTGGAGCGCATCGAAATTTGGCTGGGGATCGTCGAGGATGATTAGAGCAACGCGCCATCTGAGCTATAGAGGATGAGAACCTCTGACTTTTTATTCAAGTTATTAGATAAAGTAGGTAAGAAATTTTAAAAGCCTCTGGAATCATTTCCTGTGGATTGTTTAGGATTTTGACCTATATTTTTTGGGCGTTCTAAGATATGGCAGTAAAAGAGAAAGACGTGTTGGTTGGCAAAGATCTTCTAGCCAAGGTCAAAGAGAATGATGGCCGGAGCAAGCGGGAACTCGCTAAGGAATGCGGGTATTACACCGTCAGCAAAGATGGTCAGACCCGTGTGAACCTATCTGAGTTTTACGATGCCCTGTTGTCCGCTAAAGGCATTCAGCTTGAACCCCAGAAGGGTTCAGATGGTCGGGGCCGAGAAGCGTCCTACACCCTAACGGTGCACAAGAATGGCCAGATTGTGATTGGCGCAGCCTATACCCAAGAGATGGGGCTGAAGACGGGCGACGTGTTCAAAATTAAGCTGGGCTATAAGCACATTCACTTAGTTAAACTGGATGATGACGGCAATGAGGATGACACCTGATTTGATAGCGAAGCTGTGGTTTAGCTACGGGGTTGATAGAGACCTTCATTTTGGAGTTTTTCGGCTGCGAATTTGAGGAAGGGCTCGGTTCTCCCCTTGTTGTGGGTTTTGAGGGAATCATCCCCGAGGGACTTATTGAAGGCCTCAATGTCATCCTCAAGATCAGAGGTAATGGCTTTAATGGCGGCGGCATGAACGCCCACCGCCTTAAGTAAGGCCCCGGAGAACTTAACCGTCGCATCAGGATGTTCCTGAGCCCATAGTTGAGCGATCTCAAGCAGCCTCACCCCACGTTGATAGGGCTTAGTGCCTTGGGCCTTGTCGTGGCCATTGTCCTCCTCCTCAGCCCGAGCTGGTCTAGACGCAGCCGGTGCCCCCACCGCTGGCTCAGCCCCATTGCCCTCCCCCTCAAGGTCAAAGTTGAAAGCAAAGAAGCGCTGAGCGGCTTGAAGCTGATTAGGGTCATCAGCGATCGCCCTCAACTCATCCAGCATTGCCAATAGCCGCGCATGTTCAACCTTCAACGCCTTGAATTCCGAGTCATCGCCATTCCCGCCGCCAGAGCGAGCCAGCCGGTCAATCGTCGCCGCCTGCGCCGAGATGGTTTGAGCCTGAGTTGAAATTGTTGCCGCCTGAGATGAAATTGTCGCCCACACCGGGTCACCCTCCCCAGCCCCATTCACCTGCGGACTAGACGTTGTTTTTGCAGGAAGAGAATCAGCCACAATCAGCGCTCCTTGGGTTTCTATCGAGGATTGTTCAACCGGTGCATCCAGCTCATCAGGCGGCAAGGGAATCGGGCCACTCGCGGCCAGCTTCACCCCGCGAGCCGTGAGCGGCTTCCCATTTCGAGTGAGATAATACTGGTAGTAATGCCCCGTCACCGACGCATTGCCGGTGGTCGTATCATCGAGCAGGACGTGGCCGAGGAGATGCTGAGCCAGGCGTTGCTCCGCCATATTGGCCGGGCAAAAGAAATGGAGTGAGATCGGCACATAGACCGCCCGGCAGCGATGGATCGAAATATTGGTAAACCCTTGAGGCGTCGGCAGCACCTCACCGAGCACCTTGACCACCCGCCGATTCACGCGAGCATTGAGCGCCTCCATCCTGGGATCCTCCGAGGCGACCCCATCCAGGTCATGAATGTCAGCGGTGGCCCTGAGTTTTTCAATCGCCAGCAAAACATCCTGGGCAGGCACCAGCGTTAGCAAGTCATAGGCCGCCTTAGCGGCCTTCTGCTGCCCGGTAAAGCGCAGTAAGTAAGGATGCCCCTGGGGAATCAGCTGAGCCATCTCGCCCACATGAGGTTGGAGCTGCCCGAGGCTAACGACCTCCGTGTGTCGTCGTCCGGTGACGGCAGCGATCGCAATGATCAAGTCGATCGGGTCATTCGAGGCCAACAGGACATTAACTTTGCCCATATAGGCATCGAGGTCGACGGGTTGACGATCGTCCTGTCGAGCATTGGCATTTTGGGTGGTAGCGGCTCTGAGCTGGGCCTGCACCTCAATCGGGTAGGTGAACCCGTCTAAGGCATAGTGTCGCGCCTCAGAACCGCTGCTGGGCTCCCCTGGCAGCGGATTGCGCTTCGCCCACCGCCGAGGGTACGAGTTTTTGCCATTGAGGGTAATACGCCCCGCCTCAATCGCGGCCTTAATCGCTTTCGTATAGCGAGGGAAATAGACCGAATTGATACTGCTGCGGGGATAGGTCCTCTCCAAAAGCTCCTGTTCCGCCGCACAGAGGTGATCGATTGCCGCCTTCGTGTCAGTGCCAAGGGCATTCATCTCCACCAGCTTGGCCACGAGGATAGCGATCAACTCCTCCAGTTCTTTCTTGGTCAACTTCGTGCGATCGCCCTTATCGATGCGCGCCTCCATCGCGGCGACGATTTCGGCACGGGTGGTGTCGAAGGTTTGGGATAGAGAGGCCATAGCTGTTGTCGGAACGGTACGTTAGTGAGCGGCATCATCTACAAGGCTTAATTATAGCAGTCAATAAATCTATATCGGTCAACCTGGAGTTTTTTGCTAGTTGAGTTAGGCGTAGCCCGGACTGGAGGAGGTTAGGGGCATGGGTGATGGGTAGAATAGCCCCATGGAATTTCACCTCAGTCCCTGGTCTGTGCCGGGGGCTTTTTACTGCTCTGAATTGTCATACTGCGGTTCCTGGGGGTGAAAGCGGTTAGTCGTGATGAACACCTGCATGGTCTGAGCCACCTGTCGATCGCGCCTGAGCTTAGCCGCAGCTGTGGCCCCGTAGGAAGCGATCGCCTGCTTCAGCTCAGCGAGAGACGCGACAGGCCGCCCAAAGCCGCGAGAGACACAACAGCTCTTTCGGGGTTGAGGGCATAGCTCCAGGGGCAAGCAGGCCACCCCGCGCAGCTCTAGAACCGTCCTGACCTCGGCGATGCCGAGCAGCTGCCGAATCAGAGCCAGGTCAGCACAAGGGGTTGGCATCGGCATCGACAACAACTCCTGCCGCCGACGCACCATATTAAGGGCAGGGGGAGGCCCACAGGGGAGGGAGCCGCACCGTTCTGCCACGGCCTGCTACCGGGTCTAGTCAGTGGTGTCCTTGACCCCTGCCCCTGGGCCAGGCGACCAGCACCAGCAGGGGCCGTCCCAAAAAGAGCGCCAACGCAGCATGATTCTCCGTCGAGATGTCAATTCCCCCCTCTCCTGAATTCTTGCAACGCCTGGGTACGGCTCTCTATGGCGGCGCAGTCTGCCAGGGTCTTCAAGTTTATGCCCGCTGCAAACTGGCTAGCATCAGCGAGTTGATAAGTGTGTCCCACAAGCTGGTAGACAACAATCTGGCCGTTTTGCCAGAACCACACCTCAGGAACCCCCAGGGCTGCATACCGTTTCAGCTTGGTTTGCCCCTCACCTTTGATAACTACCTCAATAGAAAGATCAGGGCGTTCAGTGCGATCGCCAAAGCAATATGATTTATCACCCTGGGCACTGACAATGCCTTCCTGCTCCACAGTCATATCCTCGGTGGCAATGAAGTCGATACCCTGCTCTAGCAGCCATAGCTCTAGCAAGAAGCCCAAATTGCCCGCGATAATGCCGTGCTCTGGGGATACAGACAATAGCTCTACCTCTCCCTGGTAGTAAGACACACGCACCCCTGGAGAGTCGGCAAAGGCCGCTTGCAGCGCCTTAAATTGCTCCCAGGTGAGACTGGAATGCGTAAAGGTTTGGGGCTTGTCAACAGCAACTGTCATGGCTCACCACCTCGTGCTACCTCCATGCTAGTCGTTGTTAGCTCCACCGCCGCTAGAGCCGCCTCAAAACGGCAAAGCGCTGCCGATTTGAGGCGGGGCCACCGAGGGGGCCAGGTCGCGACAGGAGCGCGATCGCCACCTGGCCCAAAGTTGCGTTGCATTGATTTAGATATCTAGCGCCAGGTGGCCCAGGTCAGCGGCTAGGGCACCCGTGCGATTCCCCTCTGGGGACACTTCGTGAACGCGGCCACTGCCTCCCACGCACCTAGGTAGCCCAGCCCAGGAGGAGCGCAGGCCACCAACCGTAGGCGAGTTGGATAGCGGTGCCCAGGATGAGCCCGTGGCTGATCGGCTGCGGTGCCTGAGGGCTAGGCCGTAGGGTGACCACGCCCAGCCCTGTCAAGGTGGGGCTGATTCAGGGGCCGATCCCCTGGATTTACCGCTGGGCCTAGGACTAAAAGTCCAAGGTTCAAAGCCGAAATCCTCTTAAGAGGATTTTGGGCTGGCTGCCCCAGTCTGCTAAAGCAGACTTTCGCTGTGAGCCAAGGAGTTCACTCCCTGGTAGTTGTGGCCAAATCCCTTAACCTATAGGCGTTTCGGGAATAGCTTGGCCACCTTGACAGGGCTGGGTGACCACGCCCCAGATGGGCCAGTCAGTATCGCAGTCAATCACGATAGGGGCATAGTCTGGATTCTCAGGCATCAGCAGGATCTGCCCGGACTCTTGATGAAAACGCTTCACCGTCAGGTCGCCATTGACCACAGCAATGACCACGTTGCCGTGGTTAGGCATCAGCGCCCGATCCACAATCAGCAGATCACCACAGAAGATACCCGCCCCGATCATCGAGTCGCCCTTGACCCGCACGAAGAAGGTCGCGGCAGGATGGTGGATGAGATAGCGGTTTAGGTCGAGAGGCCCCTCAGCATAGTCTTCCGCTGGGGAGGGGAACCCAGCGGGGACAGTGACGATAAACAATGGAAAACGTCCTTCAGCGCAACAGCGGTAGAGCACCTGTAAAAGCCGCGTGTGCTAAGGATTTGAACCTCGGAGTGGAACTCGTTAGAGCAGTATAGTACAGATGAACTAAAATGCTTGTCGAGAATAAAAAAGCCTCCGGGCAGTGGCGGCTGACGTTGCACGGGTGTCCATAGGGCTAATCAGGGGTATCGACACAGAACCCCCATGGGCCAGCGGTGTCCATGGGGGTTCTGTAGGGGGATGTGAGAGTAAGGGTGCGATCGCGCTAGGTGGCCACCGCAGCGAGGGACTCAGCCGTAATAGGAGCACCGCGTCGCAACTCCTGCCATTGGGCCTCAATGGGCTGGTAGCTGCACACACAGACGACAATCCTGGTGTCGGTGTCAGGGCTGTTGAACTGCTGCACCTCAGCCACGACCCAGTCCCCATCCTTGCCGTGGGTGACACCGTTGCCGGGGTCGGCCAGGTTGGCGTACTCTCGCACCCGCTCACCAACGGTGGGCATTGAGTCGGAGTAATCATGCTCCTCCGCCAGGATAGAGGTGAGCCCTCCAGCGGGCAGCAGTTTGCGCTCCTCCCATCCAGGGGCACTCAACCCGTCTGCTCTGTAGATGATCCAGGTTTCGTTAGTCGCCATAGCGAGTGTCCTCAAAGCTGGTTTGTTCACCATAGAACACGCAATCGACCTTGGAGTATAAGGAGCGATCGCAGTGCTTTGCTTTGGATAGCCCTGAGGTTGTTCCTTCACCGGCCAGCACCGGCACCATAGGGCGGACGGATGAGGCCCACAGGGGGAAGTGCTCCAGCAACAGTCCCCAGGCTGCTGCGATTGGCCCGGTTGCGATTGCGGGGTTTCAGATGCCCGATGGCAGCTACCGGATGAGCCAAACCCAAGCGGCTGAGTGTGTCGGCAAGCAACAGCGGAACGCCGGACGCTTTTTAGAGTCAAAGGGCATCAAAGCCTTACGGGGTGAGGGTTATACGCCGGACACTATTGAGGTTGATCCAGCCGATCAAGTTAGGGGCCAGGCCCGATTCAATGCACGGCCCCTTGATGTGGTCAGTGCCTACTGGCTTTGGGAGGCATCTAAGGGCAACCAGCAGGCGATCGCGCTGTGCTATGCCCTAATGACCGAAACTCTAAAACGCCGCTTTGATGCTGTTTTTGGTGTGGAGCGCTCTGAGGGCGATCGCAATGCCCTGATAGCCCAGCGGTTAGAGCGAGCAGAGGCAGACCTAGCTGCCCTGAGTGAGGCCTATGCAGAACCCGATTTGCTCAGGATGGAGGTTGAGCAAATCGGCAACAGGTGCGCGACCTTGGCGGTGAGAAGGCAGTTGCCTGGAGAGCCTGAGGAAGGGGAGTGATGGGAAGAAGCCCCCGACTGGCCTTGGCCCAACCCGTGAAAAGGGTATAAAGAATAGGGATGCAAAACTGTAGCAGTCGCATATCAGAGGCGCGATCGCATTGCATTGTTTTGGATAGCCTTGAGGTAGTTTCATGCGGCGCGCAAGGCGGTCGAGAAGAGCGGTAGAGAGTCTTCTGCCTTCTTGACGCTAAACTGGGTCAGCCAAGTGACCCCTCCTTTCCTTCAGAATCGGTTTGTAGCCCCTGCCAGCGTTTCTCAGACGGGGGGGTGTCATGCCCGGTTCGGCGGCCCTGCCCCACTTGCCTCGGGGTTGCCTTTTCCCTTGGGTATGGCTAAGTATTATAGATATCCATCAGGAATATTGGCGGATACCTGTAAGAAGATATCAGATATCTGGAAAATTATACTAGATTAGCTGTATTGTGTTCCAGTGATGAGAGTGAAGAGTAATCTGGCGGTTTTGATGGCCCAGCATGCCCCCCCGCTAAACCAGGCTGAGGTGGCCAGGAAGTCAGGGGTTAGTCCTACCACGATCAATCAGCTGTATAAGAACACCTTGCAACGGATGGATCGTAGCCTATGCGAGCGGCTCTATAAGGCGTTCGGCTGGGGGCCTGGGGATCTCTGGGTGATGGTGGAGGATGGGGACGATGACTGAGCCGCCAGATGAGCAGCGCCGACTAGGAGACTTAACGACCCACTGGGTCACTGATGAGTCATGTTGCAACGCGATCGCGAAGAAGTACGGATGGAAACTTGAGGATGTGTGGCGAGACCGACAGGCTAGGGATGTGCTTCCGGTAAGATGCACATTCAGAGGGAGTTGTCAGTTTCCTTGTTATGGAGGGAAAGCAGATGAGTAGGATGGTGATTTTTAGGGCGTCTTGTGCCGAGCTGAGTCGGGCAAAGGTAGAGCCTCATTTCCCCAGCGGGTCATTCAGCGACATTCTGGCTCAGCACCTTGACTATTCAGATGGCCCCAGCCCTGAACCGGGCGATCGCCTGTCTGAGCATTGCGGAAATGGTCATCTGCAAGCGAGTTCATCACGGCCTGGGCCGTGGCGGGTTGTAGCCATAGATGAGTACGTGGGGAATACAGGGTGTGAACCCTTTGACTCGGTTGTCATCTGCTCCTGTGAATATGCGCCTATTCCTGATGAAGAAAATCTTTGGTCTCAAAACCAATTGGGCCAAGTGTCTGTAGACTCCTTTGGCGGCGATGCGGCGGCTTATGAAAACTGGAAGTCGAAACAGGCAGTACTAGCGTGAAGGCGATCGCCCTTAGCTACCCCAACGCGCGCACCAGAGAATAGATGAGGAGGCCTGAATGGGCGATCGCCCCCTCTTCTTTTAAAGCCGTGCCTCATCGGCCCCCCTTGATCGCCCGCCCTCCATACTCACCGAGAAGCACCCGACTGGCTATGCCCCAACCCGTGAAAAGGGTATAAAGAATAGAGATATAAAGTTGTAGCAGTTGCAGGCTAGAGTTTTTTGGCATTTGTTGCGTGCCACGATAAATGGCCACACGTTTCCAAAAGCCTTATTTCATGAGGCCTTTGAAGATGGCCATGAACGTGTTTCCGTTATCAACGGCGCGATGGTCAAAGACCGGCCCAAGGGGCCAACGCAGCGCATGGCTTGTTTCCCATGCGCTGCGATCGCCAGACGAGGAGAGCATTGGCGAGGCGTCTGCCTAGCCCTCGAATCTGAACCGGGTCAGCCAGTTGGCCCCTGCTTGGTTGCGCACCTGCTGAAGCTCAGCCTTGTACTGGCTCAGAGAGCTAGGATACCTCCCGGTTTCCCAACAGGTTCGCAGTTTTGATTTCCAGCGCTGCCCGAAGAAGTCCTTGGCCTGCTTCAGAGCGAAGTATTGGTGGTCATTCGCTTCAAACGTGGTGTTGCTCATGGTGCTTTTGGATGGGAAATAGGTCGAGGACGTTGCGATCGCGCAGGCCCCTAGGGGAGGGTTGCCCCAGGGG
>NZ_JADEXE010000490.1 GCF_015207265.1 Nodosilinea sp. LEGE 07298
CCCGTCAACCTTCCCATTTACTTACTCACCTACCGCTCGATGGAGAACTTTCGGAACTACTACGAGATTCTGGGGGTTTCTAGAGCAGCGACCTTTAGCGACATTAAACAGGCTTACCGCAAGCTAGCTCGGCAGTACCACCCCGACCTCAACCCAGGTGACCAGGCCGCAGAAGATCAGTTCAAGCTGCTAAGCGAAGCCTACACCGTCCTGTCTGACGACGAAAAGCGAGCCCAGTACGAAAAGTTCAGCGAATACTGGCAGCAAGATGGTTTCAAAAAAGGACAGGGCAAGTCGGTCGTCAGCGATATCTTCGGCGGGCGCATCTCGCTTGAAGATTTTGGCTTCGGCGAATTTCCTGACTTCAATATCTTTGTCGATCAGCTGCTCAACCGCCGCCCCAATACCCGCCGAGATCCGAACGATACTGCCAACGATGGCTATGCGACCGATACCTCAGCCTACGAGGCGATGGCGACAGCGGGCCGCCGCGATGCCGAGGCCAATCTCACGATTCCCCTAGAGAAAGCCTTTCGCGGCGGGCGCGAGCGCATTCGCCTAGAGGACGGGCGATCGCTGGAAGTCAACATGCCCGCTGGTATGATCACCGGCCAGCGCATCCGGCTGCGGGGCCAGGGCATTGGCGGCGGCAACCTGTACCTGCGCATTCAGGTTGACCCACACCCCTTCTACACCCTGCAAGGCAACGACGTGTACTGTCGGGTTCCCGTCACTCCTAGCGAGGCCGCCCTGGGCAGCACCATCGATATCCCTACTCTCGATGGCCCCGTTCGCACCACCCTACCCCAGGGGGCGCAGACGGGGCAGACTATTCAGCTGCCGGGGCGGGGGTATCTAGCCGGGCAAGAACGCCGAGGCGATCAAATTGTGGAATTAGAAGTCGTAGTGCCGACCGGGTTGAGCGATCGCGAAAAAGCCCTCTACGAAGAACTGCGCCAGACCGAACGCTTTCGCCCCCGCGCCGACTTGCTAAACTAGCCCGACTATTGCAAAAACGTTACAAACTTCCCTTGAACTCTCAGAGGCGTTTTCTGCGGTCAACGTCTTAAATTCTAGCTATATCACCTGTTTTAGTAGGCTTTTCCTCAGGGTTATCGACCTTGCTCGCGATCAGTTATTACTAACTAAATGAGAATTTAACTTTCCCTAGCGACCCCCAAGTCGCTAAACTAGCAATGAAATAGGTCATCCCCGTCATTTTTAACTATGTCTGTTGTTAGCCAAGTTATTTTGAATGCCGACGACGAGCTGCGCTATCCAACCACCGGCGAGCTCAAGGCCATTGAAGAATTTTTGAGAACCGGCGAGCAGCGCACCCGCATTGCCGCAACTCTGTCTGAGAACGAGAAAAAGATCGTTGACCAGGCTAGCAGAGAGCTATGGCGGCGACGACCAGACTTTATCGCCCCTGGCGGTAACGCCTACGGCCAAAAGCAGCGTGCCCTCTGCATTCGCGACTACGGCTGGTATCTGCGCTTAGTTACCTACGGCGTTCTATCTGGCGATAAAGGCCCCATCGAAAGTATTGGTCTGGTGGGTGTGCGCGAAATGTATAACGCCCTGGATGTACCCGTGCCCGGTATGGCCGAAGCCATTCGCTGCCTCAAAGAGGCTTCCCTTAATCTTCTGGCTGACGAAGACGCCGCCGAAGCCCGGCCCTACTTTGACTACATCATCCAGGCAATGTCGTAGCTCTCAGCAAGTACAAAGCGATCCCCAAAAACCCGGCTTCTCAAAGAAGCCGGGTTTTTGCTTATAGCAGGATTCATTGGCTCGTCGCTCTTTCCGCACTACCCCTCACTTAAGGCCCCCTATCGGCAGACCTACTACACTAGAGGCAAACTGACTTGTAGAAATTTACCGCCGCACCGACGCTTAGCGTCGGCTCGTCGTCACGCCTTTGGTGGGCGATTCTCACTTCACCTCTTCTGTCCAATGCCAGCATCCCCTCAGCCGAGATTTTTCAGTAGGTCAAAACCAGCCGAGCATCCTGAGCCATTTGCTACCCTTAAAACAAACTCCATCTTCACTCCTATGGTGCAGGCGCTCCCCCAAACCCTAACTTTTGAAGATTTTTTGACCTGGTATCCCGATGGAAAGGGCCGATATGAGCTACTTGATGGTCTGGTCTTTGAGATGACCCCTACTGGCGAGCACGAAGAGGTTGGCGCATTTATTACCCGCAAGCTCAATGTCGAAATTGATCGTCAAGACTTAGCCTGTTTTATTCCTCGTACCTATATTGTTAGACCACCGGCAGCAGCGTCTGGATATCAGCCCGATGTGTTGGTCGTCAACCAGGCCGAGCTAGACCACGAGCCACTGTGGAAAAAGTCGTCAGTGCTGACGCGGGGCGCGTCAATCAAACTGGCCGTAGAAGTGGTCAGCACTAACTGGCGCGATGATTATGGCCGCAAACTGTTTGATTATGAAGCCATGGGCATTGCCGAATACTGGATTGTGGATTTTCGGGCGCTAGGGGCGCGGCGGTTTATTGGCTCTCCCAAAACACCGACGCTGTCGCTGTACGCGTTGGTTGATGGTGAATATCAAGTGAACCAGTTTCGAGGGGGCGATCGGGTTGAGTCGCTTGCCTTTCCAGATCTCAACTTCACCGCAAATCAAATTTTTAATGCGGGATTTAGCAATGGCTTTAAGCCTCAGCAATCAAGATAACAAAGAGCCAATTCAAGAGCGAAATGTATTACCTACTCAAAACGGCTTGTAGTATTGGATCTGTCACTAGACCCATAATAGGCTACAAGTCCTGCCGCTGCTGGGGCATACAGTGTCTCTGTTAGGACAATTTTCGCAAAGGCTGGCAGAGGTTCCTAGCTAGTACTCGACGGCTGAAATACGCCCACCATTCCGAATTGCTTGGCTCCC
>NZ_JADEXE010000491.1 GCF_015207265.1 Nodosilinea sp. LEGE 07298
CGTGCAGTCGTTCTTCGAAAGGCGACCACTGCTACAGCGCTCATGAACGGGGGTGCTGACCTTCTCTCAGACCCTGCAATCCGCCAATCTAGCTGTCGCGTCACCTCTATGTACTTGACATTTGATACCCAGCTCTGGGTGAGCTGTAGCCACTGGTCGCGGCGGCGTTCTACATCGGCGGCGGCCCAGATTAGGGCGATGCCGACGACAATGCCCACCACCCACTTGATGAAGGGGAAGGCGGCATTCAGCAGCACCAGCTGGTTGAGGGCGTTGAGGGCAAAGATTATGGTGCCCACGTAGAGCGGAGCCCGCATGCGGAGGAGCAGGCCAGCGGCGATCGCCCCCAGGGCCATTGCCCCCACCGGTAGCCCGGTCCACCGCTCGGTCACTAGGGCTGTGAACAAAATGATGCTGAGGGCAATGACCCGCAGCCAGTGGCAATTTTCTTTACCCTCAGGGCGCTTGAGGGCCGGATCTACCTGGGCAATGTAGAGCAGGGCCAGCCCCAGGGGCAGTACCCAGGCCAGGTTGTCGTCGATGGCCTGGTTCACGACCCAGACCCAGATCGCCCAAACCGCGCAGAATACCGACAAGTACGAAATGCGAATTTTGCCGCTGTGCCAGGCCAGCCAGCCGTAGAAGCCAACCAGCACCCAAAGCGTTGGAATATGGCCAAACCCTCCAGTAAGTAGGGCAATCAGTAGAGGAACGACTACCGCCATTACCCGCCAGGGTCGCTGGGGCCAGCCCCAGGTGGCCCAGGGCAGCCAGTACACAGGCACCGCCACGGCGCAGGCCACCACGCCCCACCAGGGGTCGAGAACGTTTAGGGCCGGAAAGAGCGATCGCCCCAGGGCAAACCAGCCGACAAGCTCTAGGAGTCCGGCGTAAACCCAGGTTTGCTTGACCGATTCAGCTGTCCCCAGCCGCCCCTGACTGAGGGCATAGAGCAGGAGCGCGGCGGCGATCGCCAGCCCCAGCCAGCCCAGGGTTGCTTGGCCAAAGCCAATGCTCACACCGCCCCCCAGCATCAGCAGGCTGCCAATTAGCCAGTGCAGGTGCGCCGCCCAGACCAGCTCTGTTTGAGGGAGGCCGAGCGTGCGATCGAGCTGTCCCGCCGCCAATCGATACACGACCATGATTAGCGCCGCTACTCCAGCCAGTACCAGCAGCGCATCCGCCGCTTCGCCGCCCGAGCCTTGCAGCATTTGGTAGATGACCAGCTCGTACCAGCCCACCGACAGCAGTCCCAGGGCCAGCCAGCGCGCTAGGGAAGTCTGGGTGCGCCGCCCGACTTCTAGAATGAGCAGCGCTGTTGCGACTACCAGCCAGCCTGTCCAGGCGGTGACGGTGTAGGCCCGCAGCGCCAGGGCCAACACCGCATAGACCAGGGTAAGGGTGTGTAGCGGGGCAGTGAGGGCCGGGCGAGAGCGGGCAACCGTTGCGGCCAGGGCCAGGGCGATCGCCCCCAGCCCTAGCGTCGGCACGGCCAAAGAAACCACCGTGGGATAGCGCTGTATCACTAACCCGGCTACCAACAGTTCTACCCCCCAACCTGCTAGGTAAATAGCAAGAGGCCTCACGGTTTTCCAATAGCGGAGGAGCAGAGTCACCAAGAACGCAGCCAGGACAGCAACAATTAAGGGGCGAGGTTCACGCCAGCCCAGGTAGTAGAGGGAAACTGCAACAGTAGACGAGGTAAGTAATCCAATGGCCAAGATGTGGCCCCAGCGATCGCAGGCTACCCGGTACAGCGCAGGTAAAGAGGGTGGCTCGTCAGATGCCTCTGGTAGCGGCAGCGAGGGTTCTAAAGTCGCGCCAGAACGCGATCGCCAAATTCCCCACAGCACCGCCATGAGCCCCACCGTCACCAATCCCCAGTCGGCCAGGTGGCGTGGAAAGCCCGGTACCCAATCGGCCAGACTGCTGTAGGCCCAGCCTAGGCCAAAGGCCACCGCCAAAAACGCTACCCCAGGTCGCCGGTAGAAGGCACTGTTTACCCCAGTTAGCGCTGTAGCCGTGCTTAGCCCCACCAGCCGAGTCCAGGGCAAGCCGAGGGTGAACGGTAGCGCAATGCCCGTAGTCAGCACGCTAGCTGGATGACGACCAATCAGCGCCAGCACCACCGGAATCACCAGCCCTACCCAGCTCAGCCCGAAGCCAAAGCCATCGTCAATCAGGTATCCCCACAGCAGGGCATAGGTCATCGCTGACAGCCCCACGCCGTAGAGCCAGGCGCTGCTGCCCCACAGCCCCGGCAGCGCTTTACTGAGCAGCAGGGCAACCGTTGCCAGAGCGACAATGACCCCCAGCCAGCGATCGAGGGGTAGCGCTGGCCAATGATTGCCGATCGCAACCAGAATACTCACGAGGGCCAGGCCGTAGGTGACGACAATCCGCCAGCGGACCAGGGGACGGCGCAGCGTTACGACCAGTGCGGTGACCGTAGAGGCCACCAAATTCACCACGAGTACTGGGTTACTGAGCAAGCTCAGGCTGGTGAGAATAACATTACTGCCCAGCGCAAGTCCCTCGCTAAACTGCCCCAGCTTGGGCTTGTCTCGCCGTAGATACCAGTCGCTTAGGGCCACCATACCCACGACGTAGGGGAATAGAGAAATCCCTAAGAGCGCGTCGGGGCTACTACCGGAGCCGCTCCAACCGAGCAGGGGAGCCATGATCCCCTGCCGCAGGGCGAGGGGGATCAGTTGCCAACCGACAAAGGCGAGCTGGACGGCGATCGCATAGGCCACCAGCAAATCGCGCCGCTTGCCCAGTTTTCTCAATGCTTGAATTCGCAGGGCCAGCCCTAGAATGCTAATCCCAAAGGCTTGGGCCAGCCAATCGGCGATCGCAATCAGCCAGCCCCACCACAGCAGCCCCCGCCCTAGGGCAATAC
>NZ_JADEXE010000070.1 GCF_015207265.1 Nodosilinea sp. LEGE 07298
TGGACATCGAATCAAGATCTCAGGCGCTCACTGGGACGCACATAACGTGCAACAAGTGCTCCGGCAGCGATGTGCGTATCTGAATGGCTACTTCTCAAAATGAGTCTTGCAAGACTGGGATGCACCCCTGTCCCTTAGCCATGCGGCCTTTCTGACGCTGTTTTTGCGATATGGCGCTAAGGGTGTGATTGGCAGCCTGAGGAAAGTCAACACCGAAGCGGCTAAACAAGTGGTTGAAATGTTTTTTGATTGGATTAAAAAGCAAAGCCCTGACCTGCAAGTGACGATTCCGGCAATGCTCAAGCAAATGCGACAGCAGACTTATGAGCGCTTAATTGAGGAGGGAACAGATGAAGCATACGCATTATATTTGGCTACATTTCTGTATGTCTACTACGGCAATCCCAAGACTTTACTACACCTAACCCCAGCTGATAACTGACCTATGATTAATACCCACGTTGAACCAAACCATAAGTAACTATGACTGCCTCCAACGCCCTCTCTAATTAGCCCTTCTCAAGTCAAAGCTTCTATGGTTATGGAAACTTCTAGACTACTGATTAAACCTGTTATTCACTATCCGCGTGTGGCTCAGGTGGGAAAAACCTACTTGATGACCATTGACATACAGACAAAGGAGATATTCTCCTGGCAAGAGGAAGAGTGCCTTATTTATTGCTGTGTAAGCAGCAATTCATTTAAAATAAATCCCGTATCAGAGCCTATTGTTATCCTCCATCGCTTAGGTAACAGTTATGGTGAATCCAAATTTTTGTTAGAGGCAATGCACTAGTTGACTGACAAAACTAATCGGCGACATAGCAGTACGTGTGTATTTTGAACTCGATTCGATAGGTGCGCTGCTCGTGCTGTTTCCGTGAGGCCATGGCGGGTTCAGGATCGTGATTATGGGTGAAACGGACGTGACGAATGAGCTGCCATCCGTTCTCTAGTGAGGCTTTCAGCCAATCCCACCCAATGCGAAAGTAGCTATTGCCGCGAAACCAATGGGGGTCAACCCAGCGGCGTTTGCCCTCGGCAACGACCTCGACCCCTTGGGCGGTGACATAGAGGGTAGCGACGGCGAGGAGGAACCAGAGCCGGGAGAGGGCACAGACTGAGCGAATCTCGGATTTTTGGAGATTCCAACCATTGGATTGGTCGTCGAGAAAGGCCTCTTCGATGTCGAAGCGCAAGCCGTATTCCTCGAAGGTGTGCAGGCTAGTGGGTTCATCGCTGACAATGGCCCAAAACTCGCCATTGACGCTATTGCGGCCAAAGGCCACATGAACCGGGCCGTACCACTCGCCTTTGTGGAGCTTAACGGTATGCCAACAGAGCGCTTCGCCCCGCTGCAGATGAATGTCTTTCAATTGGCACCACCCGTGACCGGCCCGCCAAATCCAAGTCGTTCGCTTCACCCGAATCCGGTAGTGCCACCCTAACTGAGTCGTCATTACCGTCATGGCCTCGGTGTGAATAAAGCCCCGGTCGGCGAGCACAACCACCTTCACCCCTTGAGGCAATCGGTTGGCCGCTTGCTGAAGCATCTCCCGATAATCGCGCAATGCGACCGAGGCACTGCGGTGCTTGAGCACACGCCACACCACCGGTAAGGCACGTCCACGATGCACAACGGCGAGGCGCACTAAGCAATACTCGTCCCAGAACAGTGAGGTGTCCAAACTCAGGTACAAACAGTCCTCACGCCAATCGGCTAACGCGGCCTGAATCAACGGCTTGTATAAGCGGTGGACGTTCAGGCGACTGTTGTGCAACCAGCGGCTTAAGCGCCGTTGTTTGCTCTGCGCCTGCACCCCTCGGCACGGAACATAGGGCAGCCACCGCGTCAGGCTGACTTCCCCGCGTTGAAGCAAGGCCATCACCATCCAAAGACACGTCGTCAGATGGCCGCGATGCGCCCAGGGTACCGATTGACCCAACCAAGCGTTCAAGGCATTGTAGAGAAGGGAGTTTTTTTCACAGTGTTCATGGTTTTGAGTGGTATCTAAGCTTAGAACGCTGGCTCCCCCTTCATTCCTTCAATCTCGGAAACCGCCGCACAGCAAGGCACGTAGACTCTCAAAATCAACTTTTGTCAGTCAATCAGGGCAATGCATGAATGCTCAGAATGCACTATCAATATCTCCTTAAATAATCAATGGGGGGTTTCAATCATAAATATATCTTTAGACAGCTCTATAGTTGCAAAATTCAGTAAGAAAGAAAAAGCCCAAGATAATTCTAAGTTTTTAAGATTTAGTAAAGGGGAGGGCTCTCAGGATAACTCTGCATTCCGAAAGTTTTATAAGGCTTTCAAACCTCTAATAGACAAGATTTATTCAGAAACAGTAGCCACTTGGCTCATAACTGAAGTTTTTGAGCTGATCCAGAAGTCTCTCAGCCCCTCTGGCCAAGAAAATCTGAAAAAATGGAATCACAATGACATCCTGCTCATTACCTATGGGGACAGCATTGTGGATAGTCAGCGATTCCCTCTGGAAGTATTGGCAGAATTCTTAGAAAATTATTTGGAAGATACTGTTACTGGGATTCACATTCTGTCCTTTTTCCCCTACAGCTCTGATGACGGCTTTGCGGTAATTGATTATCTCAAGGTCAACTCCAAGCTGGGAAATTGGAAACACATCAAACGCATCGCCCAGCACTTTAACTTGATGGTGGACTTAGTCATTAACCATGTCTCTAGCCAGCACGAGTGGTTTGAGCAGTTTAAGCAAAACGAACTGCCCGGCCGCAACTATTTCATCACCGCTGACCCCAGCGAAGACCTATCTCAGGTAGTGCGGCCCCGCAGCTCGCCACTGCTGACCCCTGTAGAAACCACCGAAGGGGAAAAGTACGTCTGGACGACCTTCAGTGCCGACCAGGTGGATGTGGACTTTAAAAACCCTGATGTACTGATCGAGTACGTCAAAATCATTCTCTACTATGTACAGGTGGGGGCACGCTACATTTGCCTAGATGCGGTGGGCTTTTTGTGGAAGCAGCACGGCACCAACTGTATGCACCTGCCCGAAACCCACGCCATCGTGCGCCTGTTTCGCGAGATTTTGCAGCTGGTTGACCCCGGAATTTCGCTGATCACCGAGACCAATGTGCCTAACCGCGAGAACCTGAGCTACTTCGGCAATCGTAACGAAGCCCACATGATCTACAACTTCAGCCTGCCACCGCTGCTGCTGAATGCGCTCATGCAGGGCCGCTCAGACCATCTCAAAACCTGGATGATGAGCATGCCCCCTGCCCCCATCGGCTGCGCCTACTTCAACTTCACCGCCTCCCACGATGGCATTGGCATGCGCCCTGCTGAAGGGCTACTAGCCCCCGATGAGTATGAGCAACTGATCACCGCTATGCGCAATTTTGGCGGCAAGATCAGCATGCGCAGCCGCCCCGACGGCACCGAGTCGCCCTATGAGATCAACATCTCACTCTTCGACGCCCTCAAGGGCACCGTCAAGGGCGAAGACCAGTGGCAGGTGGAGCGCTTTCTCTGCTCCCAGACCATCATGATGGCGCTGGAGGGTATACCCGCCTTCTACATCCACAGCCTGCTGGCCACCCACAACTACACCAAGGGGGGTGAAGAAACCGGCCACAACCGCACTATCAACCGCTACAAGTGGGACCTAGAGGAGCTAGAAACCGCCTTGGCTGATCCCACCAGCCACCACGCCCGCGTGCTAAACGAACTCAAGCGGCTGATCAAGATTCGCCGCCAGCAGACCTCGTTTCACCCCAACGCCACTCAGTACGCCCTGCACCCAATGAGCTCAGCCCTGTTTGCCTTCTGGCGGCAGAGCCTGACCCGCGACCAGAGCATTTTCTCGGTGCACAACCTGAGCGACCAGCCTCAGGAACTACGGTTGAACGATCTCAACCTAGTCAGTACCGACGACTGGTACGACCTGATAAGCGGCCACCGCTTTACCGACGATCGCGCCATCTATGACCTAGCTCCCTATCAATCGGTGTGGATTACAAACAAGGCCTATATCTAGCACCTATAGGCTTTTCTATGCTTCAAAGCCCTCGCCCTAAATCAGCATAAGTAAATATCTCTATCCCCAATGCTACGAGAAGCAGCAACTCTATCAAGGAAAGAAAAGTAACTCCAAGAGGTGGGTTGACAGCCATGAACCAGAATGCCCCCAACGCAATCAACCCCGAAAATACAAACGTAATTTCATCCACAATCAACTGCTGAATTTTGCGACGCTTGCGGTGTTTGTCGTCTCGGTGGGCCACCTCCCAGCCCAAGAGCGTTTCCGGATCATCATGGCCCGTGCATGCCTTCACCTTGGCCGCCAACTCATAGCGAATATACCGACCGATCGACGAAATCTTTTCATCATTGACAATGTACGTCCAACCCAAAATCACACATACCCAGGGGATCACTAGCAACGCATAGTAGTGTCCAGGGTCAGACAACGCAAACGAGACTACCGCCCCAAACACCCCCAGCGTCACGTACAGCAAATTATCCCGAAAGCCGATCCGCTGCGCCTGCTCAGACTTTAAGCAGTTATACTCAGCCAGCAGCACCTCCAGCAAAGCTCCCTTCTCACTCATAGTCGAACCTACTCAGCCCACAACTACCCTCCATTCTGGCCGTACATCCCACCAACCCCTCGAAGGCAAAGAAATTCTCTAGAGTTTGGGCAAATCTAAAACCAACTGCCAAGATAGAGAATAATCCAGCTACTCAGGGAATCTGCCCATGCCCCGTGCAGTACTGCTGACTGCCTTACCCGTCGAGTATCTAGCCGTTCGCGCTCATCTCTCCGACCTTCAAGAACAAGTACACCCCAAAGGTACCGTCTATGAGCAGGGCCAGTTTATAGCCAACGGCTCAACCTGGGAAGTAGGCATAGTTGAAATCGGCCCTGGCAACCCTGGTGCAGCCCTAGAAGCAGAACGAGCAATAAACTATTTTCATCCCGATGTCATCCTTTTTGTTGGTGTAGCTGGAGGAATCAAAGATGTGACCATCGGAGATGTCGTAGCCTCCACCAAAATCTATAACTATGAATCAGGCAAAGCAGGTGTGACCTTCCAACCTCGGCCTGAGATTGGCCTCAGTGCCTATAACCTAGAGCAACGAGCTAGGGCTATTGCTAGAAGCTGGCTACTCAACGCCCAGTCACCTGGTGACGAAAACTCTCCCAAAGCCTTTGTAGCCCCCATTGCCGCAGGCGAGAAAGTGATCGCCTCAACCGAGTCAGAAATCTTCCAGTTCCTAAGAGCCAACTACGGTGATGCCCTAGCCGTCGAGATGGAGGGCTTTGGCTTCCTTGATGCAGCCCGTGCCAATCAGCAGGTAGCGGCCATGGTCATTCGAGGAATTTCCGACTTGATCGATGGCAAAGCCGCCGCAGACAAAACTGGCTCTCAAGAAAAGGCCTCTCGCCATGCCAGCGCGTTCGCCTTTGAGCTACTGGCTAAGCTACAAATCCAGTTAGTCCCTCAACCAACACCACCACTAGGGAGTGGGACAATCCAGTTCAGCATTGACGGTGCGACTAAAGGGCCTGAAACAAAAGCATCGCTCCAGCCAGGTGAAATCAAGGTGTTTTTCTCCTACTCCCATAAGGACGAGGCGCTGCGGGATCAACTGGCCATTCATCTCAGCACCCTAAAACGTCAGGGAACCATCCAGGAATGGCACGATCGCGCTATTGAAGCCGGTAGTGAGTGGGCCAGTGAAATCGATCACAATTTAGAAGCTGCCCATATCATTCTGCTCCTGGTCAGTGCAGACTTTATCAACTCTGACTACTGCATGGACAAAGAACTTAGCCGAGCTATGGAGCGCCACAAGGCCGGTGAAGCACGAGTCATTCCGATCATTCTTCGCCCGGTCGATTGGAATGGATTGTCCTTCAGTAAATTACAAGCCCTGCCCACCGATGGGAAACCGATAACCTCCTGGCCCAATCAAGACGAAGCCTTGCTGAATGTGGCCAAAGGCATTCGCTCTGTTGTTGAAGGTATAGCCAGAAACCCTTAGCGGGCTCATCTTCACCTCAATTACGCCAAGAGGGTGAGCCACAAAAAACTAAAGGCGTACTTTATTCCAATTTTGACTCTACTCAATATACTGACCTCACGCAGCGCTTGGGTAGTGCTTCTAAAAGATTGCTAAGTTGGCGACGCACGCTAAACAACGATCAACAGATTGAGCGACCAGAGCTAGAAGACCTGCTGAGCCGAATAGCTTCTGAGGAATTCTCAACAACAATTATTCTGGGTGCCCCTGGATCAGGTAAATCTGCTTTGATGGCCACCCTAGGCCATAAATTGGTCGCACAGGGTTGCACTATTCTGGCTATCAAAGCTGACCAATTGAATGGCTCCATTAAAACTATCGAAGACTTGCAGCGTGATCTGCAGCTGCCTCTTTCCCCCAATGATGCTATTGATGCCGTTGCTAGTCGAGAGCAAATTGTTGTCCTAATTGACCAGCTGGATGCCGTCTCAGAACTACTTGATCGTAGATCTGAGCGTTTGAGCCTGCTGCTCAGCCTAATCCAGCAATTTTTGGGAAAGGAAAATGTCCATGTTGTTGCAACCTGTCGGGAGTTTGAATTTCGCTATGGTTCTCAATTTGCCCGCCTTGCCGAAATTGACCAGCTTGACTTGAGCTTACCTACTTGGGAGAAAATTACACCCATCTTGGAAGCAGCAGGGCATACTCCTGCAAGCATGGGAGCCCCTCTTCAAGAGCTATT
Source organism: Nodosilinea sp. LEGE 07298 (assembly GCF_015207265.1). Classification (GTDB taxonomy): domain Bacteria; phylum Cyanobacteriota; class Cyanobacteriia; order Phormidesmidales; family Phormidesmidaceae; genus Nodosilinea. The sequence continues at coordinate 6,762 of NZ_JADEXE010000070.1, forward strand.
ACAGAATCCTCTTCACCTCGATATATTTCTAGATGTCGCTAAGCCAAATGAGGGCTTCACATCATCTCAAAGGCTGCTTGATCAACTCTGGGAAAAACGGGTGAATCAGCACCCGCAGACCGAGCAGGCCATAGACTTCTTAGAAGATCTCGCTGATTATATGACCAAGCAGGAGGTTTTATGGGTACCTGCAGCTTGGGCCGACAGGACTCCAGCGATCCGGTACGCCCTAGAGCAAGCCGGGCTCTTAATAGCTAACCAAGAGAATGGCACAATAGGTTTTCGACACCAAACCTACTACGACCATACCCTGGCCCGTGGTTTTGCTCGTGAATCTCAGTCCCTTACAGATCTAGTTCTAGATCGGCAGGATGGTCTTTTTATCCGTCCTATTCTATTAAGAGGGCTCAATTACCTGCGCGGCACCGTCCCAGCACCCTATCATAAGCAACTGACGAATCTTTTGCACACATATCGAGATCGAGTCAGGCCGCATATTCGTACTCTACTAATTGAGTTTTTAGGTGCACAAGTAGATCCAGATACGGTTGAGGCTGGGCTACTAATTTCGTTACTGGGCTCGGAAACAGAAGGAATTAAAATTCTAGATGCCGTAACTGGTAGCCCTGGTTGGTTCAGGCGCTTGCGCGATCGGCCTGAGTTCACTCATTGGTTAGAAAAACCGCCAGAACAAGCTGTGTGCTGCTCCTTACTTCTAAGCGCTGCAACGAGTTTTGCCGCAGATGACGTATGGGATTTGGTGAGAGACTACTGGTTAAATGACCAATCTTATGACCGTCTCAGTGTCCGGATTCTCTGGAATATTGACAAGTGGGACACTGAAAGAGTTTGGTTTACCCAGCAGATAATTCAACGCTCTTATATAGATTGGCATGAGGTGGCTGCGATCGCAGAGAAGATTGCAGAAATGCTACCTAATCAAGCCTCAATAGTTATCCGTGCTCATTTAGATTATCTTACCAGGCACGCTCTTCAGACTAGCGATATCCGTCCTCCAGAACTACTACCCAATGCTACTGAATATGAACGCTATCTTCATGCGGATCAATATGATCCTTTAAAGCCACTTGTACAGCTCGTTGAGAGTGAGCACAATTTCTATGAAATTGGTAAGTTTGCTGAAATTGATCCCCAAAGCTTCTTAGAGAACCTATGGCCTTGGTTTACAGACACAATATATCGCTTGACTCGTCAGTCAAGCTCCTTTACGATTGTCTACAATCAAGACCGAGTAGGTGACTTTAGGTTCTTTAGGAGTGAAATTATTCAAGCCTTCCTTACAGCTACAAAACAGCTTTCCCAGCAAAATAGGCAGGATTTCTTAGAGTTTTTCAATCAAAATAAAAATTCTGAACTATTGATAGTCCACCGAATTTTAGCTAATGCGTTAGATTCAATTGCTTCAGAAGAGCCTCTAATCATTCTAAATTATCTACTGGATGATTCTAGGCGATTTAACTTAGGCGGCCAGGTAAGCGGCAATGGCCCCAAAGAGACAGAAAGATTGATTTCACATATCTTTCCTTATTTGCAACTCGAAGATCGCATAAAGCTTGAAAAATCGATTTGCACTGTTAAGCATTGTCAGCCAAGTAATGAACAGGATATAGAACTTCGACGTAGTTGCTTAAGATATAATCGTGAACATAGGCTGTGCCTTCTTAGGGCTATTCCTGAAGACTGTGTGAGTCCTGAAATCAAGCGCTTAATAAATGAGGAAGATCGTGCTCTACCATGGGTAGCCTTGCGTAAAAATGGTGGCATTAGAACTGTTCAAGATATAGGTCCTCGGATGACAAAGGAGGAGATGAGTCGTGCTTCTGACCACCACCTCTTAAAGCTCTTCGATAAATTATCTGATCGATCAAGCTGGCGTGATTTTAGTCGGCAAGGGACTGGCGATATATCTCGTTCGATTAGTGCTGCCCAGCAGTCTAGGGAGTTCGGTAAGTTGGTGAAGGAAGAACCATCTCGACTGCTTAATCTACTTCCACAGTTAGAACCTCTAAAACATGAGAGTTACATAGGAGCGGCGGTTGAAGATTTAGCTGAAACTAATTTTTCTGCTCAAGATCTCATTTCTATTATTGAAGATCTTGATCAACGTGGATTTGTTTCAGAAGACTTTCGCTCTGATGCTGCCCATGCTTTAGAAAAGATTGCGAAACGAAATCGGGGACTGCCCCAATCTTCTCTATCGCTGCTGAAGCAATGGCTATCAGGTCACTCTCAACCAGAACAAACGAGTTATAGAGGTAAGGAAGATCAGCCTTCTAGCTTGAGTTCGTCTATTCTCTTTGGGATAAGAGGCTCTCATGTGCTGCCTGGAGGGAGAGGCAATATTGTGCGAGCGATCATAGAAGGTTATCTTCAGCAAAATCCTCCAGATTTAGATGGTTGGGCAAAGTTTATCGAGTCGCAGTTAGGTGTAGAACCTCATCCAGCAGTATGGGTTGATATTCTTTCATGCATGCTTCCATTGCTGAATAGCGATCCAGAGCAAGCCACCCAGCTTTTTGATCGAGTTATCTGTAATTCTCCCGAAGTCTTGCAGTATTCTTGGAGCTTTTACCATATTGCACATGGAATTGGCTGGTTTAAGCCTCAGGAAACTGTGCAGAGGTGGCTAGAGATGTTGAGATTAAACTCTTCAAACTTCTCGCAGCAGGTCTATGGAGAATTGTTGCTGGTTCAATATCTCAAATGTCAGGATGAATGGTCAGTAAGCAGAATCCGGCAGCACTTAGCTGAGCAGGATAATGAAGCTTTGCTCTGTGGCCTTGCCCATGCTGCGAGTCATCTTTGGGCTCAGCGGGAATGTCGCACGATCGCCACTGAAACTCTCCATACTTTAGCTTTCTCCAGCAAAAAGTCTATCCAAAAGGCAGTGTCAACGGTATTTAATTTGAACCGTGACAATTTCAGAGTCGATAGAGGAATGCAGATGATTATCGGAGCAGTTTGCCAAAATCAGGAACTCCTGCTTGAATCTGCTGATGATTTAACCGATATCCTTGAAAAAGACAATTTCGTAGATAGCAACCCTGATTTAGTTTCGGAGGTTTGCCAAAGTTTAGTCGATATCGGTATTGAAATTACAAACCCAGCTCGTCGTTCTGCCTTTATTGCTGACAAACTAACAACTATTGCCATTCAACTTCATAGACAACCAGCCCATCGAGATGTTGGCCTGCATCTGTTTGAAGCTTTGTTAGCTATGAATCTGAAGGAGACCCAATCTGCTCTAGAAACGCTAGATCGAAGGCCTAATAGACGATTCAACTATACTAGTCCTCGGCGCAGGTTGCGCAGTCGCAAGAAGCTTACTTGACGTAGTAGTTGGCTAAGATTGGTGAGAGTATCATGATCGATCTAACCTATTCTCAACAACCTAAATTCTTGTAACTGGAGATGCTATCAGTCCTATGACCACCGTAAAAGCACTGAGACATGAGCTGCCCTAACCCGCCTTTACAGAATAACGTCCGACTCTAATCCGACCTTTCAAACAATTTTTAACGATGGTTTGATTTGCTGCTAAAAAAAGTAAGAATTCAAGCAAACCTATCTCATTAGCTGTTAGTTTGGCTAAGCAACGGATGCCACTCCCTCACCCGAGCCCCGAACCGCACCTATGGTCAGTACCAGCAAACCAGACACCGCTTCTCCATCCATGCCCCAGGTGGGTATGCTCGCCACCCTGCGCAATCGCCGGGCGCTGATCGCGGCTGTCGAGCCCTTTGGTGCTGGCCCCGAGGGGCAAGTTCACCTGGTGCGGCTAGAGTACATCGACTCCGATGGCCCCCCTGAAGACAGCCTGATCTGGGAGCGAGAAGTCAACAAGACCCTGCTCGAACCTACCGCTCTACCGCCCATTGAAAACTCAGACCCTATGCCCCCGGCAGAGTACGATGCCCTACTGCGGGCAACTCGTTGGACGGCTCTATCTCCCTTCCTGAGCTTTGATCGCACCTCTCCCCAAGCCCAGCCCCCGATCGCCTCGCCCTTCTTTGGTGCCGTCCAGGTCGAAGACTTTCAGCTGGTGCCGTTGCTCAAGGCGCTGCAAATGCCGCGTATCTCGCTACTGCTGGCGGATGATGTGGGTCTGGGCAAAACCGTAGAAGCGGGGTTGATTCTGACTGAGATGCTGCTGCGTCGGCGCATTCGTCGGGTATTGATTCTCTGCCCTGCCGCCCTACGGAAGCAGTGGCAGCAGGAAATGAAGACTAAGTTCGCCCTGTCCTTTGATGTGATTGACCGGGCCGAGACCCACACTCTGCAAAAGCGTTTGGGGCTCGATGCCAACCCGTGGCGGACGTTTCCTCGTATTGTGACCTCTTACCACTACCTGCGGCAGCCGGATGTTCTGGAGCAATTTCGCGCGGCCTGCCGCCAGCCTGAAGGGTCGGCCCAGCTGCCGTGGGATTTGCTGATTGTGGATGAATCCCACAACCTGATGCCCTCCAACTTTGGGGAAGATAGCGATCTGTCGAAAATGCTGCGGGCGATCGCACCTTGGTTCGAGCACAAGCTCTTCCTCAGTGCTACCCCCCACAATGGCCACACCCGCTGTTTTTCGGGTCTGCTAGAGCAGCTCGATCCGGTGCGCTTTACCCAAACCAGCGAGTTCACCCCCGACATGCAGCAGCGCATTCAAGAGGTGGTGATTCGGCGGCTAAAAACAGAGATTAACGCCCTGGACGAGCAAGAAGGCCGCACGCCCCGGTTCTGTCGGCGGCTGACGGAGCCTTTGCCTATCTTTTTCAGGGAGGAGCGACGACTCTCAGAAGCGTTTGCAGCCTTTCGCAGTGCGGTTAAAAGCCTGATTGCGGCCTCTAGTAAAACCGACCAGCTAGCGGGAGGGTTCGCGGTGGAGGTGCTGAATAAGCGCCTGCTGTCCTGCCCCTACACCTTTGCCAATTCCTGGTTTCGGTTTCGAGAAGGCAACGCTCAAGATGAAGGGGCCGAGGTTAGCGCAGTACAGGCCGCCCGGCGGGCCACCCAAGAAGACCTGGACGATGACCAAGAGGCTGAGGGCCGCTTTCAGCATGCCGCCAAAACTACTGGGGCCTGGTTTCAGCCGTTGATTCCCCACCTTCAGGCTGAAATTGCGGCGGTGGATGAGGCCCTAGCTACCCTGCAACTGACCCCCAATGCTGAGGGCGAACTGCCATCCCCAGCTGTAGACGAACGGTGGGAGAAGCTGCTCGACACCATCGAAAAGTACCTGCGGGTGGGCAATAAATGGAAAGGGTCTGACCGGATTGTGGTCTTTACCGAATACAAAACCACCCTCGACTATCTGGGGCGACGACTGCGGGAAGCGTATGCCAATCAGCCAGAGGCGGTGCGCGAACTCTACGGCGGCATGGATGACCGTCAGCGAGACGAGATCAAGCAGGCCTTTAACGACCCCAATGACCCAGTGAAGGTACTCTTGGCGACTGATGCCGCCTCGGAGGGGCTCAACCTGCAAGAAACGGCCTACATCGTTTTGCACTACGACATTCCCTGGAACCCAGCCCGACTCGATCAGCGCAATGGCCGTCTCGATCGCCACGGGCAGGCCCAGGATGTATTCGTGCTCCACTTCACCAGTGAGGATGATGCCGACCTGAAGTTTTTGGCGCGGGTGGTAGAAAAGGTCAACACCATCCGTGAAGAACTGGGGTCGATGGGGGAGGTGTTCGATGCCGCCTTTCAGCGGCGTTTTGTGGAGCTAGAAGACACCGATCGCGTGCTGCGCGGCCTAGACGATGCCGTGAACTATCGCCGGGGGCGATCGCGCATTCCCAGCTCTGAAGAGATCGCGGCGGGGCAGGCAGCGGCAGCCGCCCTGCATACTCTGGAGCAGGAGCTAGACCTGACTCCCGCTACCCTGACCCAAACCTTAGAAATTGCCCTGGGCATTGGGGTGGGCCTACCCCGATTCGAAGCGCCCGATGACCAGGGCCGACTGCGCCTAAAGATGCCCATTCCCCCCAAATGGGATGCGGCGGTCGATGACCATCTACGGCTAGGCAGCACCAACGGCCACCAAGGGCCGCTGCCCGCCATTGTGTTTGATTCCCAGCACTTTATCCAGATCAAAAACGATCGCCCCGTCTACCGCCCTGCCAAAGACACGGTGCTCATGCACCTGGGGCACCCCATGTTTCACCAGGCGTTGGGCATGTATGCCCGTGCCCGCTTCCCTGGTGGCACAGGGGAGGCAGGCCAGAGTAGTCGCTGGACGGTGCGCTATGGCCCAGTGCCCGAGGGAGCCGAAGCGCTGTTGCTGCTGACGGTCGAAGAGCTGGCGGTGAATGAGCTACGAGAGCCATTCCACCATTGGGTGCGGACGCTGCGCTACCCCATTCAAAAGGGCGAGCTAGGGGAGGCGTTGCCCCATCTGGCGGCGAGTTTAGATGGGGTGGCTCCGCAGGCGGTGGCTCGGGTAGCGGCAGACCAGGCTAGCGACCTGTGGGATGAGATCAAGCCCGATGTGCAGGCGATGTTGAGGCAGCTGATTGAATCGCTGACCAGCCAGATTCAGGCAGAGCTGGCCACCCGCCAGACCGTAGCCCTACAAGAAGAGAGCGATCGCTTTAAGCATCGACTCAAAGAGGTGGAGCGGGCGATGAAAGAAACCACCCTACAAAAGCTGGAGAAAGAGCGCGACAAACTGCTGGAAGATATGCAGCAGCTCTCGCTGATTCCCGACGAGCGGCGATCGCAGGAAGACCGGCTGCGCGACCTAGACGATGAGATGCGGCGGCGGCGGGGCCACTATCAAGACCTGGCCGAGCAGCTGAAAAAGGAGCAAACCCGCGTCCTCACTCAAATTTTACCGAAACGCTATACCCTACGCGGCGTAGCCCAGGTGTTTCCCGTTACGGTAGAGATCCGCTTACCAGGGGATACCTAGTACGTAAAGGGTTTTAGGCAACGTTATGCGCTACTGGGTGCAGTATCACAACTTCGAAAAACTGGGCCAGCTTCCGGGCGATGGCTGTGGCATCAGTACAGATAAGCAGGAGGTGCTCGACACCCTCGGCGACACCATCTTTCTCATCGTTGGGATTTCAGAAAATCCCAGACAGTATCTACTGTGGGAACAGTTCGTCTGTGAGGAGGTGTTAGACGATTGCCCCAAGCCCTGGCGGTTTGCGGCCCTGGGTGAAGGCTGGTTTTTAGTCCAGCGGCGAGGCCGAGAACCCTTGCTAAACACGCAGCCTGGCTTTAAAGAATATCTAGAGTACACCGGCAGATTCGCCCGTGGATTCCACGAGGTCACGGATCATCCCTTTCTGGAAACCTTGCTGCAACTCTCTGAGAAGTGCAAACCCCGACCGAAGAAACCCGTTTAGCCTTTCTGTATCCCCTGTCCAAAAGCCAGATAGTTAACTATGGCGACCGTTGCCCCCTTTGCTGCACAAACTAGCACCGTCAACCACGACGACTGGTGGATTTCGCTTAAGCACGGGGGCCTGCTGATTGCTCCCTCCAAGCTGGAGGAGTTTTTTGTTGCCAAGCAGTTAGTGCCCCTGTCGCGCTACATCGAAGACAAGCTGCGGCGCGATGTCACCCGCTTGCAGGATGGCGATCAGAGCCAGCTTGGCACCCTGCTAGATACGGTGCTGGAAGAGGTGCTGGGGCTCTCGAAAGACTTTTGGCAAAAGGGCACATCTGTTGATCGCGACTGGGCACAGCAGGCCATTACCCGCGAACAAATTAAGCCCCGCCGGGTTTGGCAAGACGATCGCGGTGCCATACTGCCCGTATTTGTGGCCGATGGACAGGATCGGGTCGGCCAGGTGGCGCGGCTGGGTATTGGCCGCGGCAAGCGGGCTGTATCGCGGGTGATCGAGTGGCTGCGCAGGGCCGATCAAAAGGTAGCTTTGCTCACCAATGGCTACCAGTGGCGGCTCATCCATGCCGGGGCCGATTACGATGCCTGGTGCGAGTGGGATATCAACCTGTGGTTTGAGGAAGGGCGACCGGGGCCGCAGGTGACGGCCCTCCGACTACTACTGGGGGAGACGTCCCTTCGGCCTGAAAAAGCTGAGGTACCCAGCCCGTTGATGGCGGCGATTCAGTCCTCGCGCCAGGGGCAGGCAGAACTGTCGGATGTACTGGGGGAACGGGTACGGAAGGCCGTAGAGCTGCTGATTCGAGAATCTTCGGCAGCATTGGATGAAATGTTTGAGCGGGAGTCGGGAGTCGGGAGTCGGGAGTCGGGTGGGGGAGATGGCTCAGAATTATCGCGAGCTGAGGGTCTGGAACGAGGGAATCACGCTGGTGGAGATGTGCTACCGACTGACCAAGGCGTTTCCGAAGGAGGAAATTTACGGGATGACTTCACAGATTCGGAGAGCAGCGGTATCAGTGCCAGCGAATATCGCCGAGGGCTACGGACGGGAGAACCGGGGGGAGTACATTCAGTTCCTGAAAATAGCCCAGGGATCTCTCAAAGAACTGGAAACCCACCTGATCATCTCGGAACGGGTACAACTAGCGACACCCCAGGCCATCGCCCCGATCATGACTCAGTGCGAGACAGTGGGGAAAATGCTGCGTTCTCTAATCCGCACCCTACAACAGAAGGCTTAGCACAAAACCCGACTCCCGACTCCCGACCTACGACTCCCGTCTCCCATCGAGACATCTACATCGCCGCCAGCCGCATCATCATGCGCTGTGTGGTGATTTTGTTTGCCGAGGCTCGCGATCTGCTGCCTCGGGAAAACCCGATCTATCACAACTCCTATGGCATTCAGGGGCTACGAGAGCAGTTAGACCGCATGGCTGGGGGGCGAGCCTCAGAGCGGTTGCGCAATAGTTACAGTGCCTGGCCTCGAATGCTGGCCTTGTTTCGCTTGGTGTATGAGGGGTCGGCCCATGAGGCGATTCCGGTGCCGCGCTATGGGGGTGGATTGTTTACACCGGGCTTGGATGCCGCAACCGACCCCGTGTTACGAGCCCTAGCCGCTCTAGAGAACCCGGTCTATGGGCCATCGGATACGGTGGTAACTCAGATTTTGGAACTGCTGTGTCGTAGCAAGGTGAAGGTGCGCCAGGGGCGACGGAGTACCTGGGTAGAGGCTCCGGTAGACTTCTCCGATTTGTCGTCGGAGTACATTGGCATTCTCTACGAGGGCCTGCTCGATTTTGAACTGCGCCGGGCCGCCGCCGATGACCCAATGATTTTTCTCAACCTGGGCGATCAGCCTGCCTTACCCCTGACGCGGCTGGAGGGGATGGACGATAATGCGCTGTCATCGCTGGTGGAGAAGCTGAAGAAAGCCGCAAAGCCCAGCGCCAGTGAAGAGGAAGACTCTGGAGAGGAAGACGCCGAAGCCGAGGAGGAGATCGAAGCCGAGGCCGAAACAGAGGAGGAGGAAGACGCTGAGCCAGATGAGATTGAAGATAGTCAGGATGACCTGATTCAAAACCTGCGGGAAAGGGCTCACCAGTGGGCCATTCGGGCGGTGAAGGCAGGCAAGTTGGTGAATAAACCCCGCAGCAGAAAGGCGGACGCCCTAGCGGCTTATGAACAGCAAGTGAGCAATACGGCCAAGCGCCTGATTGCTAAAACTATTTTGCCGGGGGAATGGTTTTTAGTGAGGTGGGGCGGTACCCGCAAGGGTTCGGGTACGTTCTACACGCGACCGCAGTTGGCGGTGCCGACGGTGCAGCGAACGTTGTTGCCGCTGGCCTATGCCCCACCTGTCAATGAGGCAGGGGAGCCGGATGAGATGGCTCCGATGGCTCAGTGGAGGCCGAAGGCTCCGGCGGTAATTTTGGCGCTAAAGGTGTGTGACCCGGCCTGTGGGTCGGCGTCGTTCTTAATTGCGTCGCTGCGGTTTTTGGTGGAGGCGCTGTGGAGCAGCCTGTTTGAACATGGCTGGCTGATCGAAGATGGCGAGCAGATTAGGGCAGGCATCCCGGATGATGCTCAACCGGAGTGGTTTGTGGAGTGTGTGAAGAACCTGCCGCTGACGGTGGAGAGGGCGGAGGAATATTCAAAGCCTCGGCTCAAGCGATATGTGGTGGAGCGCTGTATTTATGGGGTAGACATCAACCCGCTGGCGGTGGAGCTAGGGCGGCTGGCGCTGTGGGTAGAGACGATGGACAGGTCGCTGGCCTTTAGCTTTCTCGACCACAAGATCAAGCCGGGGAATTCGCTGGTGGGCTGCTGGTTCGACCAGTTTCAGGATTACCCGATTATGGCCTGGGAGCGGGAGGCGGGGGATGCCAGCCACAGGGGGGTGCATTTTGCCCAAAAGGTGTGGACGCGAGAAATTAAGCGCCTCCGCAATGAGATTGTCAAAGAGGAACTGCGGGAACTGCTGGCCGGTGGGGTGCAGCTCTCAATGTTTGAGAATCGGCTGATTCAGCCGCCAGAGCAAACCCACGACGAGCTTCTGGCCACGGTGGAAAATATCCACACGGGGGTGCTGAACCCAGAACAACAGGCGGTAGATTACGAGAAGTCGGTACGGCAGAAGCAGGCGCTTCAGGAGCTTGAGTGGGCGTTTGATTGCTGGTGTGCGGTGTGGTTTTGGAAGGGGAACGACATGGAGGTGTCGCCCACGCCGATGCAGTTTGTCGATCCATCGCCGGAGGTGAGGGCGGCGGTTGAAGGGGTGGCCCAGGAGTATCAGTTTTTCCATTGGGAGCTGGAGTTTCCCGGTGTGTTTAGAGAAGCGGGATCGGGGTTTGATGCCGTTGTGGGCAACCCTCCTTGGGAGATTCAGAAGCCCAACTCTAAGGAATTTTTCTCTAACATTGACCCGCTGTATCGCACCTATGGCAAGCAGGAAGCGTTGGATTATCAGCAGCAATATTTTGAGGCAGACCCCACCATTGAGGAAGATTGGCTGGCCTATTGTGCGCGGCTAAAGGCGTTGTCGAACTGGAGCAAGTATGTGGCCTCTGCCTTTGGCGATGATGAGGCGGCGGGCAGCAAGTTTTCACTGTCAAGGCGGAAGGCAGAGGCTGAACTGCTGGCGACGGAATGGCGCAGGCAGCGGGCTAAGCGTACGGGCTATAGCGATCCTGAGCATCCGTATCGCTATCAGGGGTCGGCGGATGTCAATACCTACAAGATGTTTGCAGAGCTGGCCCACGCCCTGACCCGTGAGGGGGGACGATTTGGCCTGATTATTCCGTCAGGGATCTATACCGATAAGGGGTCTGGTTCACTGCGCAGGCTGTTTCTCAACCGCTGCGAATGGACACATCTCTATGCCTTTCAGAATGAACGGTTTGTGTTCAGCAATATTCACCACAGCTTCAAGATGGTGATCATCAGCGTGAATAAGGGTGGCCACACCGAATCTATTGCTACCCGCTTCCGGTTGGGGCCAGGGGATTCGCCCGAGGCTCAAGAATTGATGACTGATGCCCTGGATGATGCCCACTTTCTGTCGGTGCCTGCGGCGCAAATCAAACGCTTTAGCCCCAACACAGGCGCACTGCTAGAAGTTCGCTCAGATCACGACCTCAAGATTCTCGAAAAAATGTACGCCAATGGCGTGCTGCTGGGTGACGATAGCCCCAAAGGTTGGGGCATCCAGTACGCCAGGGAGTTCGACATGACCAACGACTCCAAACTCTTCCCTCCTCGCCCCAAGTGGGAAGCGCAGGGGTATAAGCCGGATGAGTATGGGCATTGGTTGAAGGGCAATTGGCAACCCTATGGGGAGAAGTCGGGAATCGGGAGTCGGGAACCGGGGGTGATTTTGTCACCAGATGGCTGCAAGGTAATTTACGTTGATGAAGTCGAAGATGTTGCTTTGCCATTGTACGAAGGGCGTATGATTGGCCAATTCGATTTCAGTCGTAATGGCTGGGTGAGTGGCAAAAGTCGAACAGCAATTTGGAAAGAGATTCCTTGGAGTAGAAAAACCATCGAACCTCAGTTTTTAATGTGTTTATCTGACTTCTTAGAAAAATCTATTCCTCATCATGAATGCAAGACTTGCATCATGGATGTGACTTCTTCAATAAACACAAGAACCGTAATCGCAACTGGCATAAGTGGCTTTCCATGCAATCATAAAGTGCCAACTTTAGTGCCATCTCATCGAACCTTAGAAAATGTGCTTACAGTAACTACTGCCCTAAATTCATTTTCGTATGATTTTTTGATACGAAATAAATTAGGCGGACAATCTCTAATTTGGGCGGTTTTAGAGGAAACGGCTGTGTTTGCTCTATCGGCTGAGCGGAAACGGGCTCTCGCCAAAACTGGTATTGGTCTCACTTTACCCGCCCTAAAATTTTCCCCCTACTGGAAGGAGGCACGAGTTCTCCTAGACTTACACAAGCACTGGAAGCAATATTGGGCTGTTACTCCTTATGAACGTCAACGACTTAAGTGTATATCTGAAGCACTTATTGCAGAATTCTACGGGTTTAACTTAGAAGAGTTTTCTTCAATACTCCAAGGTTGCGATCATCCTGCAATACAAGTTACTGATAATGCCTTTGCTCGAACCCTCGAACCTAAAGGCTTCTGGCGAGTAGACAAAGAAAAAGACCCCGAACTGCGCCACACCGTCCTCTCCCTCATCGCCTTCCACGACCTCAAACGCCTCGGCCTCGACGCCTTCCTCAACCTTAACCACGGCGAAGGCTGGATGCTGCCCGAAACCCTCTGCCTCTCCGACTATGGTCTGGGGCATGATGAGCGCGCCCAAAACCATCAACCCGTCGCCGCCAGAATAGGCGCAGAAACCGCCAAACTCTGGGAATCGCCAGATGCACCCACCCCGACTCCCGACTCGCCACTCCCGATTTACGCTCAATACCGCTTCCTCCCCTGGCAAATCCAAGGCACCCCCGCCGACTCCTGGGCCGAATGCGAAATGCACGCGGAGAATTTGAGGCAACTTCTCAGTACGTCTACCAAAGAAGCTGGGCACTCTATATCGAGTGCTCCTCCTACCAAAGTTATCGACAATCAGGGGGCTCTGCTACAAACAGATTTATTTGGCAATCCAACCGAGATTAAGACTCGCAGAAAAGGCTAATACAAATGGCAAGCTCATCTGTCCTCACCATCAATGGCCGTTATGTTCTGTCTGAGAATCCTTACTCAGGCGGCATGGCCGATATTTATCAAGCAGCAGATATCAAAGATAATTTTAAGCGTGTAGCTGTCAAACTTTTTAAGCATGGCGAAATTAAAGAAGAAATTCTAGCCGAATCTTTTAAAAGAGAAACAGATTCTCTAAGAGAACTTAAACATCCCAACATTATTGAATTATTAGATTCAGGCATGGATTCTGAGGTAGGGCATTATTTTCTTGTCATGCCTTGGATGGAGAGCAATCTTCTCTCTCTTTTAGAAAAAGAACCCATAGAAGGATGGGATACCTACTGGACAGTTATTGGCCAACCTATTCTAGAAGCATTGGCCTTAGCTCATGAAAGAGGCTACATACATCGAGACGTTAAACCTAGTAATATACTCCTTGACAGTAATAGTCAAATCAAACTTGCTGATTTTGGCATATCAAAAATAAAAAAATATTTTACTCCTCTAGTTACTCTCGCAGATTTTACGTCAAGGCCCTATACACCACTAGATAGAAACTACGAAGAATATACTTCATATACCTATGCGCACGATGTATTTAGCTTTGGGGTAGTCACTCTAAGATGTTTAACTTCTACCCATCTAGCAGATTACCCAGATATTCAGCGAGCACTTGAAGAATTAGATGTCCACCCAAAAATCAAGGATATCATCGAACAGTCGGTTTCTTCTGATCCTGCCACAAGAGCACGTAATGCAGAAGTTCTATTAGCACAAATTGAAGCTATCCAAGGCCAAAGGAAGATAGCGTTTTCAGGCAAAAAGGAAACTTGCTATATAAGAGCAACAGATAAGGCAATGGAAAGACTGGTCGCAACATTAAAACGTCCAGAACAAGAAGTCAAAAAAATTCTTATAGAAGATCTTAATGAAGCTTGTAGTGTTAGTCCCTACAGGAATAGAAATGCAGCTAATGAAAAAGAGGAATTTCCAGAAAATCATTATCAGTTATTTGGAGCGTCCTATTCTTACCATGTGGTTGCTGAAAATGAATGTCTTACCATTTTAAATGCAAAATATTTACCCAGTTCTACATTAGAAGGTTTACGAGAACGTTGCTGGAGTCCGAATTACTTATATAGCTTCAAGAAACCTGTTGACATAAGCAATGCTAAAAGAATTGTACAAGAATTAAAGCTTGACACTGCTGAATTTGAAGCAGAAAAGCAACAAAGCCAGGCTGAACAGGAAAAAGAAAGATGCTTTAGAACTTGGAGTGATATCCTTAAGGCAAAAGAAGATTGGGAAAAAGATCAGGGATCTCCTATTCCTTATACTGGCTTTGAAAACGATGGAAGCCGAATAAGGTTTGAGCTAGATGGCTTACCTGACCAAGATATTATTGGGCAGCCTCGCGAAGTAGTTAGAGAGAACGGCTCTAGCATTTTGAGTGGAGAAGTTGAACTAGCATCTGATGAAGAACTTGTTCTTTATATCCAACGCGGAGATCCTGATCAACTACCGAGAAAGGGAATTCTCCGCTTTGACAGTCAAGCTGCAAGGATTGCCATTAACCGTCAGAAGTCAGCTCTTGATGCAATTCGGTTTGATCGAGCCGTTCGTCCTAATCTTCGTGAGTTATTTGTAAAACCCGCTAATGTAACCATTCCTCAGTTAGTAGAATTTACAGATTGCTTCCAGGCTTTAAACCCTTCTCAAGAAGAAGCGGTTCAATCAGCTTTAGGGACAGAAGACTTTTTAATTGTTGAGGGGCCTCCTGGAACTGGGAAGACAAGGTTCATTACAGAGGTTATTCTGCAAACTTTGAGGAATAATCCTCAAGCACGCATTCTACTTAGCTCCCAAACTCACGTTGCTCTTGACAATGCTCTTGAGCGTATTCAAGCCCAAGGACCTACACTTAAATTGGTAAGGATAGGCAAAGATGAAAAAGTTGCAGACAGCATGAAGCCTCTTAGAATTGAGGAGAAAATGGCTCACTGGAGACAGGAAGTCAGCCAAAACAGTCAAGCTTTTCTTCAAGATTGGGCAAGCGACAGAAAAATTTCTCCTAACGATATTCAAATCGCTACACAGCTTCAAGAGTTGAAGATTGTCACCCTAAAACTAGAGACTCTTAGGACGGATATAGAAAATCGTCAAAGAGAATTAGATGAATTAGCACCCGTTGATCCTAGAGATGGCAAAAGAAAGAGGAAATCAAATCTTCCTAACTCTTCTGAAGAACAAATTGGCTCAATTGAAGAAGAAATTAGCGATCTAAAAGGTAAATCTAAGATTTTAAGAGGTCAAAAAGAAACAATATCTGAAGAACTTCAAAATATTAGCGGTCAGAACAGCAAAAAATTTCAAAAATTATCTTCAAAAGAGCTTGATGCTCGATTAGGTCAATTGATTGATCTAAAAAATCCTGAGGCTCAGCTTCTGCAAAAACTATTAGTGATTCAAGCAGACTGGCTTGATAGATTTGGTAGAACCCATGAGTTTAACACATCACTCTTAAAACGGGCTCATGTAGTCGCTGGCACATGCATTGGGATGCCTAGAGACGTTCAAGATATTGAATTTGATTTGTGTATTGTGGATGAGGCATCAAAAGCAACTGCGACAGAGGTTTTAGTTCCAATCTCTAGGTCTCATCGCTCAATATTAGTTGGTGACAGCAAACAACTTCCACCATTCCAAGATGAGGTTAGCGGAGACGCAAAATTTTTAAGCAAATATGGCTTAAAGTCAGAAGACATTCAAGAAACTCTATTTGACTTTCTATTTGAACGTTTGCCTGAAGGTTGTACTAAAAGCCTTTCTATTCAACATAGAATGGTAAAACCTATTGGTGATTTAATAAGCCACTGTTTCTATGAAGATTTACTTCAGAGTGATGGGCCAGTCTTAGATGCCAATCTGAGCAAGGTTTTACCAAGACCAGTTACTTGGCTTACCACAGCGGCTTTAAAGGAACGTAATGAGCAAAGGGAAATTCCAAGCTTCAAAAACGCTTGTGAGGTCTCCATCATTTTTAACTTGCTTAGAGAGTTGAATAAAATAGGAGAACAAGCTGAACGAAGCTATGAAATAGCTATACTCACCGGGTACACTGCCCAAAGAAAATTAATCAATCGACGGCTATATCAGGAAATTAATAAGCTCAATTTTTTATCTATTGAATGCAATACGGTAGATGCATTTCAAGGGCGCGAAGCTGATATTGCTATTTTCTCATTGACTCGTTCAAATCACAGAAATGAACTAGGTTTCTTAAACAAAAAAGAAAGATTAAATGTGGCTTTATCCAGAGGTAAATTAGGTTTGATCATTGTTGGCGATCATTATTTCTGTCGCTCTAAACCTACAAGCCCTTTGAATAAAATCATCGATCATATTGAAAACAATCCCGAAAGCTGTTGCTTAGTTGAGGCAAAGGTATGATTTCTACAGATCCTATTTCTGAAATATTTGATAGTGAAGTAAGCTCTGCCTATGAAATAGCCCGAAAATACGACAATAGAGCAGGATTTAGCTTGATTTCTTGCCAAGATGTTGGCCTGCCTATTTACAGAATAACTATACAGGCAATCACTCAAGTCAAGAAAAAAATTCCTCCTATCGAAGAGTTTATTCTCAAAGCTATTGATGCTGGTCTAACTCAAGAATCTCACATTGCAAGCTTTTTAGGCCTAGAATCTCTGATAATTAGAGATTCTATGATAAGCCTTCGAATGAAAGAGCTTATCGATCTTATTGGGTCGGATAGTGAAACTACGCAGGAATGGATCGTTACTAAGCCTTTAGGGCAATCGACTCTTAAAGATGCAAAGAGTATTGTCCCAGAGGAAAGAACATTCGTAATTGCTTTTGATGGCCTTTTGAGAAAAGTTAAATGGCATGGCCGTCTTGAATCAAATTTGTTAAAGTCTAAAGATCTAAGGGCATATAACTACATTGAGATTTCACCTTCCAAAACCGAGCCCCCAGTTTTGTCTGATCTAGACATTAGAGACGTAGATGCTTTTATTAAAGAAGCCGAAAGCTTAAGTCGATTCAAGCGACCTGAGGACAGAGATTTATTGGCAGTTAAGTCGATTGAGCGTCGAGAGCTAAATTTTCTTCCTGCTTTAGCATTAGTGTTTAAATCTATTCAAAATAATGATATAGAGGTTACTTTTGTAGTTGACAGGAGAATAAATAGCGACTATGAAAAAGCTTTTGCATTATCAAACAGTACTAGAAGATTTCACATTCTAGAGGGTCTTAAAGAAGGTGATCCAAGGACTCTAGTTAATAAGATTTTGGGCAAGGAATACGTTGATCAGCTCCCATTGCAGCACATTGAAGATTTGCAACGTAAAGTTACTAACAGCCAGACGAAAGCGTTCGCTGTAAAAGAGAAGTTGGCAGATTCAGATAATGATGAGGAAAAGAAGAATCTGCAAGCAGAGCTAGATCAAGCTCTCTCTAAAATTGCTGAATTAGAACAAGAATTAAATAAGCTGCCTTTCAGTTGGCTCCAGGTCTACGATCATCCTCCTTTACTAGCAAAGGCTTTAGATCATACTGAGAATCGTTTATTAATAGTTTCTCCCTGGATCAGAGCCAATGTCGTTAATAGAAATTTTCTTAATCGGCTAGAAGCTCTTCTCAAAAAAGGATGTGATGTTTATATCGGCTACGGTTTGGGAGAGACCAAGTCAGACAAAAGAGAATGGGATGTTGAGGCAGAGAAAAGACTGCAAAGCCTAGCGAATAAATACAAAAACTTTAAATTTCGGCGATTGGGCGACACTCACGCGAAAATATTAATATCTGACAGTAAGTTTGCCGCGAATAGCAGCTTTAACTGGCTTTCCTTCAGAGGAGACCCCAACAGAACTTTTCGAGATGAGAGAGGCTCGATTATATATTTTTCTCCCAAGATAGATGAACTATTCGAAAGCTATATGTATGCCTTTGAGTAATGAGTTTTAATTGCCTTAGACTTCTTAAGCTATTGAAGCTGATTCCTTTTAACCAGAGTAGTTTAGTCTTGTTCGACTCTTATCGTCTAATATGACAGCCTTCACCATTGACCTCAGCCCTATCACCCGCCTCGACCACACCCAGTTCGAGCAGCTCTGCGCCGCCAACCCCGAAATCAAGTTTGAACGCACCCCCACCGGAGCACTCGTAATCATGTCGCCCACAGGCGGAGAAACCGGCATGAACAATGCCACCCTTATTGCCCGCTTCGTCATCTGGAACGAGCAAACCGACCTGGGAGTTGTTTTCGACTCATCCACCTGCTTCAAACTCCCCAACGGCGGCGATCGATCGCCCGATGTCGCTTGGGTCGAAAAATCTCGCTGGAATGCCCTCACCCC
>NZ_JADEXE010000071.1 GCF_015207265.1 Nodosilinea sp. LEGE 07298
TCCCCAAACCACCCGGACTCAAAGCTACTCTGGTCGGGGCCATGCTGCTGACGGTGGGGACTACGGCGGCGCTTGTCTATGTGCCCTGGTCGCTGGTGTCTAAGCGCAACATTGATACCATCGTTGATCAGGTGAATCAGGAGATTACCTCGGGCACATCTCAAGAGGTGGAAAAGCTGTTTAACAATGCCGACTCGGCGCAGTCGCTCTTAAACAGCAGTTTGGGACAGAATTTGATTGACTTGACCAGTGCTCAAGATCGAGAGCTGTTTTTGCTCAGCGTGCTGCGGGCCAACCCTAACTTCACCTGGGTTCAGTATGGGGATGCTACAGGCGATTTTTTTGGAGCCCAGCGCACGGCTGATGGGCGGCTTCACTTTCACCTGCGCGACTGGGATGGACAGAGCCAAAGCACCACGGCTACGGTCAACACCTATGCGATTGAATCGGGCCGTCTAACGCTGACAAATGCCGAAACCTATAAAATGGATCCGCCTTTTTTTGCGCCGGATCGGCCCTGGTATAGAAATGCTTTGGAATCGTCCCAAAAGCGCGCCTGGACAGTGTACGTCTACCGCTCGACTCAGTCTCCAGGGTTAGATGCCACCACAGCATTGATCAACCCAAAAGGAGAAATTTGGGGTGTGATTGGGGTCGGTATAGAGCTAACCCAGCTTTCAGACTATTTGCAGCAGCTGCAGACCAACCACAGTGGCGAGGCGTTTATTGTCAATTCTCGGCAAGAGCTGATTGCCTCTACGGATGTGGCAGAAGTGATGCCGACCCAGGGACAAGACTCGGCGGATCCTCACTTGCAGCAGCTTGAGACCGTCGAGAACTCACTGCTCCAAATTGCTAGCCAGACCTTGCAAGCCCAAGGGATAAATCTGGAGAACTTGACGGAGTTACAGCGGTTTGCCTTTAAAGATCCGGCCACTGGAGAGCGTTATTTGATTTCGTTTACTCCCCTAGAGCAGCTCGATTGGGTGGTCGGCACGGTAATACCCGAGGCTAGCTACCTAGTGGAGGTCAACCGCAACAAGCGTATGCTGCTGGGAGTAATCACCCTGTTTACCGGACTGACCGCTGGGGTCGCCGTGCTAATGGCCGATCGCCTGATTGCCCGCCCCGTGCTGGGTATTGCTCGCACGGCGGCAGCTATCGAGGCCGAGAAGTTTGAACTGGGGCAGCTGGGGGCGATCGCCCGCCGCACCGATGAAATTGGCCAGCTGGCCCGCGTGTTTGACCGAATGGCCCAACAGGTTTATAGCCGCGAGCAACGGCTGAAGCAGCAGGTGCGTGACCTGCGGATTGAAATTGATGAAGCCAAACGCCAGAAGCAGGTCAAAGAAATTGTTGAAACCGATTTCTTTCAAGATTTGACAGTCAAGGCCCAAAAACTGCGCAACCGTCACAGCAGCAAAGCGGCGATCGCAGAATCCAAAGAGGCTGAGCAGGCTTTACCGAGCTAATTCAGAGGGCAGCGGCGAGTCTGCCCTCTGAATTAGGACGCCACCATGGCAAGAAACACGACGAATAGCGCGTCTAGATTAGCCAGCGCCGTTCTAGCCGGTAATTCTCCTGGACTTTTTGGTGAGTGGCTTTAACCATTGCCTGGTGATGCCGAATGCGCTGGTTTTGCGTCAGGACGCTAGGCAATTCGGGGGGCGGCAGGCTGGTGTCTTGCTGGCGAGGGTTTTTGGGAACGCGAATGTAAAACAGCATGATTCCTCCTGTTTACGTTTTGATGTCAACAGGCTTCCGGACTTTGATAAGTAGTTGCTGGTCCACCGAGCACTACTCAGTAACGTCTACAGGGTGCTGTAAAGTAGCCTTCTTTGACATACTACAACGTACTACAAGAGAAATGGAACGGCAAGTCGGCGATCGCTCTTGGTTGTTAATGAGGTAACTGGGGGTTGCCATGCCCTGAATTCATGCATGTAATACAACGGGGGTGCGTTTCCTGAGTTAGAACGCAGTCGCGCCGCTGCCCAATGCGACCAAAGCAATCTGCACTACCAGGCGATGTGTCAGTCGGGGCTGAGGCTACAACAGATTTAAGCTGCTCAGGCAGCGGCGGGTAAGTTCCAGTCGGGCGGGGCCGTCGCTGTCCTGGCGCATGTCGATGTTGGTAGCAAACAGATAGACGTTTTCGCCCTGCTCTAGGTAGCCGACATACCAACCAATTTGGGTTTGATCGGGCTCTCCAAAACCAGCCCAGCCGGTTTTGGCACGCAGGGTGTAGTCGGGGGTGCGCTCAACGATCATGATGTCTTTTACCGTAGCGATCGCCGCCTCAGAAAAAGGCAGTTCGTTACGGTACAGGCGCTGCAAGAATTCAATCTGCTGCTGGGGTGTAATGCGCAGATCGCCCTCTAGCCAGAAGCTATCGATCGAATCAGGGCTGCCGATGGTTTGGTTACCGTAGCCCGCTGCGCTGACCCACTGCTGCATGCGATCGGGGCCAACGCGCCGGGCCAGTACCTGGTAGAACCAGACGGCGGAAAGGTTAAACGCCCTGCGCAAGTTCAAGTCCTGGTTCCAGGCGGGGACCATCCGCTCGATGCCATCCCAGGTGAGTACCACAACATCGTTTTGGATTACTCCGGTTTCAAGCGCAATCAGCGAATTGAGAATTTTGAAGGTGGAGGCGGGGAGAAAGGGTTGAAGGTTGCGATCGCGATTGTGCTGGTAGGTTACATTCTGGTTCAAGTCATGGATGATGATTGCACCCTCTACCTCAAGATCTTGAAAATGTTGAGTAAAACGAGCATCTATGCGTTCTGTCGGCTTAGTCGCTTGGGGCGCGATTGGGTTTTGGCTGACCTCAGCTACAGCAAGCTGGATAGGAAGCACCAGCAAACCACCAGCCGCTAAGCCACACAACCATTGCAAGGTAGCCTTCAACGTCATCCATCTCCTGCTGCGTCAGCGGGATTCATTCTACAGGTTGACAGGCCAATGGACTGAGACTATAGACTGGCAAACCTGTCACCGCTCTTAGGTGTAGGATTAGGTCAAATTTTTATTTCGTCAATCCCCTGTAGCTTTACGTTAGCTACAGGGGATGTAATCGAGCCACATTGTCAACCATATCGTTGTTACCGTGAAAGGGCAGCGTTAGAAGATTGGCCAGCCTAGATCAATTTCTTTTGACATTCTCGATGGGATTGAAGCATTCTTTCTTGGTGCCAATGGTTGTTTTTCTCACAGGGCTAATTCCCAGGAGATATATGTCTACCATTCAAAAATTTGATCCCGCCGTAAATCGTTTGCTTGCACTTTTGCCAACGGATGTCTATGAACAGCTAACTCCCCATCTAGAGCTAGTTTCACTGACAATCCATCAGCCTATCTACGAAATTGATGAACCTATCCCTCACGTTTACTTTCCCCACCACTCCCTAATTTCTTTGATCACCTCAATGGAAAATGGCTCTACCATTGAGATAAGCCTAGTAGGACGGGAAGGAATGGCGGGCATTTTGGCCGTTTTGGGCGGCAAAACCAAGGGGCATCGGGCTTTTGTGCAGATTGCAGGTCAGGCCATGCGTATGGAAGCCGCAACTTTAAAGGCTGAGTTCGATCGCGGTGGACCGCTGCAACGCGTGCTGCTTCGCTATTGTCAGGCGCTGTTGACCCAAGCGGCTCAATATGCAGCCTGCAACCGCTTTCACTTGACCGAGGAGCGACTGGCCCGCTGGCTCTTGCTGGTACGAGACTGCGTGCAAAACGATACATTTTTGTTAACTCAAGAGTTTATAGGGGAAATGTTAGGTGTTCCCCGCTCTAGTGTTACGGTAGCGGCTGGCAACCTGAGTCAGGCCGGTCTAATTCGCTACACTCGGGGACGGGTCACGATTTTAGATGGTAAAGCTTTAGAAGACTATTCTTGCGAATGCTATGGCGTCATCCAAAGCGAGTTTGCTCATTTGTTAGGGGTCTTTTAGGCCGCAATATTGCACCCTATGTTTAAAACCCGACCGACTTCACCACTTAGATCTGTCTAGGATGATATTGACTTAGCCGAGCAGACCTGCTGCTCTAGGTCAAACCCTCGTCTCGGGTAGTTATACAGCTAGAAAAATGTCAGTGCAGAGAAGGTGACGAAACGACCTGTGCCGATTGGCAAACTCTAGACTATCCGTCGCATTTGGTCAACCCTCAAGCACTAAAAATGGATCTAGAACATGCCGATTTGCTTGTCAAAGAATGTCCCAATAACTGCGACAGTTTTGATAGTTTATTTTCGCTACAGGGCCTACGGGTTCTTATCGTCGATGGAGATGTCGATACCTTAGACATCTTCAGTTTTGTGCTGCAAGAAAAAGAAGCAGAGGTTTTTGGAACTACTTCGATCGCCGAAGCAATTGCGAAGGCAAGTATCTGGTATCCAGATGTTTTGATCTGTAATATCAGCCTTCCAGGTCAAGATGGCTATGCCCTGCTTCACGAATTGAGAGGCTTGCAGACCGACCCAGCCAGAAACTTATCTGCCATTGCAGTGACAACGCTGCTCAGACAACAGGACTCTCTGAAACTCTTATCACAGAATTTTCCATTGGAAGGTTTTCAGAAGTATCTTCCCAAACCGACCGATGTCTATGAACTCGTTGCTGTTGTCGCAGAGTTGGCAAGACCGCAGACCCCAACCAATCAATCGTTTACCTCAGGCGGCAACTAGTTGTGCTAGCTGCGCCTGAGCGGCTGCAATGGATGCGGCCAAACTTTCGCTACTGTGCTCGTCGTTTTCGACATGCACAAAGGTAATGTCGGTGATGCCAATAAACCCAAACGCTACCCGCAGGTACGGATCTTGGTAGTTCATGTGGCCGTAGCGCTCGCCGGGGCCAAAGCCTGAGCTGCCGCGCGCCGTAATCACAAACATCTTTTTACCCTGGAGCAGAGGTTTGTAAGGGTCTTCTGCATTTTCGGGGTCGATGGCAAAGGTGCGGCCAGTGCGAACAATTTGGTCGATGTAGGCTTTGAAGGTGCTGGGCACGCTGAAGTTGTACATGGGTACGCCGACGACCAGGATATCTGCGGCGATGAGTTCGTCGATCAGGCGATCGCTCACGCTAAGCGCCTCCCACAGCTCGGGCGATCGCTGCTCCGGGGCCGTATAGGCGGCCACAATCCAGGGTTCATCCACATGGGGCACGGGCTGACGACCGACATCGCGGTAGGTGACGGTGTCGGCGGGGTGGGCTTGCCGCCAGGCTTCGACAAATTCGCGGGTCAGGCGGCGGGAGTGGGAGCGATCGCCCCGTGGGCTGGAATCGATGTGCAATAGGTGTGCCATAGGGCCTCTCAGTCAGTACCCGTTTAGCCTATGAAACCTCGCTGACCGGGCGCTATTTAATTCTTGGGAGGCTGTCAAAATCTTGCGGTAAATTGGCGATCAATCTAGCAAGCGCCGCACGGATATGGGCACATCTGGAAATGCGATCGGCGTAATGGAACCTTCTTTGAGCGTGGTTTGCGATTGATACACCTCATTGACCGGGTTGCGCATGACGACAAGTTCCATACGCTGGAGGTTGACTACCCAGTATTCGGGAATGCCTGCCGCAGCGTAGGTTTTTGCTTTAGGTTCCAAATCTTTTTGCAGGCTAGTATCCGAAAACTCCATCAGCCAAAAGACGTTTTCTGGGTAGGGGTGATGCTGCAAGTACTCCTTTCCCAAGGGCTGCACTACCGCAAGATCAGGTTCTGTTTCAGACTGGGCAGCAGGAATGGTAATGGGATGGCTTTCGCGAATTTGAGCCTGCTCACCGAGCATGGCTCTGAGGTAGTCCCCAACAGTGCTGGCGTAGTAGGCATGGGGCTCTCCTTCGGGGGGCATTTCGATGATTTCTCCGTTCAAAAGCTCCACCCGGCGATCGCTGAGAATGCCCGCCGCAATCATCTGGTGGTAGTCATCAAGAGTCCATTTTGCGATCGCAACGTGAGGGGTCATCGCTTCTCTCTGCCGCTATGAAAGTGAGAACTCGCCTGTTGTTCTATTCTGCCAGCCATTTTGCCAGATAGACTTGAGGTAGCTGGGCCGACGGGCCTGGCGTAACCTGTCTCCACAGCGGAGAATTTAGCCATGGATGCAGCTAAAACCAGACAGGCTAAGGGGTTGCAAAACCGCTTAGGAATGGATAACGCTGAGTTGACCTGCCTACCCACTTTGTCGAGTCGAGATTTGGGCTGGGAGCACGTTCACGTGGAGCAGTTTCAGCACCCTCCTGGAGAGTGCAGTAGCCCCCTGAGCGAGGATCACACAATTTGCTTGTCGCTGGCGGCTCGTCCGGTGCGGTTTTTGCAGATCAAAGACGGCAAAACCCACAGCAGCCTCTACGGCAAAGGCGATATTTCCATTACTCCGGCCCAAACGCCGTTTTTTGCCCGCTGGCAGGACGACGACCACTACGTTGAGCTGCGGCTTGACTCAGCCTTTATGGCTGCCGTCGCTCAAGACTCCCTGGGGCTGCCCGATCGCATTGAGCTAATGCCTGAGTTTCGGCTGCGGGATGGGCGCTTGGAGGCGATCGCCCTGATGCTGCTCGACGAACTCAACCAGGCCAACCCTGGCGGTCAGCTCTACGTAGAATCGTTGACCAACCTGCTGGCGGTACATCTGCTGCGGCAGTACGCGACGGTTCGACCAAAATTGCCTGTCCAGCCCAACGGATTGCCCCAACGACAGCTGTTGCCGGTGCTCGACTATGTTCACGCTATGTTGGATGCAGACCTAAAGCTGGCGGATTTGGCGGCGATCGCAGGCCTCAGCCCCTTTCATTTCAGCCACCAGTTCAAGCAGGCGATGGGGGTTGCCCCCTACCAGTACGTGCTGCAACAACGGGTCGAGCGAGCCAAGCAGTTGCTGAAACAAACCAACCACTCTATTGTGGAAATCGCCCTGCTGTGCGGGTTTAACAGCCATAGCCACCTGAGCAAACAGTTTCGCCAGGCCACGGGCACCACCCCCAGCGCCTACCGAGCGATCGTGCAATAACCGTCCTTCCCGTGACTGACCCTGTGACTCAACTTGTGCTCTACAGCAAGCCCGGCTGCCACCTGTGCGAAGGGCTGGAAGAAAAACTGGTGGCGGCTTCCCACCTGCCCTTTGAGCTAGAGGTGCGCGACATTACCACCCGTGATGACTGGTTTCAGCGCTACCAGTACGAGATTCCGGTGCTGTGCCAGGTGCGTTCTACCGAGGCGGGTATTGAAGAAATGCCTCTGCCGCGCCTGTCGCCGAGGGCACCCCAGGCCAAGGTGGAGCAATTGATACAGACTTATCTGGGCCACAGTAAGGCAGAATAGGTCAACTTCAGTGATGTGAGGAGTTGCTGACATGAAGCTGCGCCAACTGCTTGAGGGCCTGCCCACGGGGCTGATCGAGACCGGATTTTCGCTGCCGATGCAGGATAGCGATCCTGATATCAAGGGCCTGTGCACCAATTCCCACGCCTGTCAGTCGGGGGATGTATTCATTGGCATGCCCGGCACCCGAGTCGATGGCGGCGAATTTTGGCCCAGCGCGATGGAGTCTGGGGCAGCGGCGGCGCTAGTCTCCACGCAGGCTCTACAGGCTCGCCCTGTGGAGAATGACGCCTGCGTGGTGCCCATGACCGATATGTCTGTGGCCTGTGCCGAGGTGGCGGCGCGCTTTTACAACTATCCCGCCCGCCAGATGGGCCTGGTGGGGGTGACGGGCACCAACGGCAAAACGACTACCACTCACCTGGTCGAGCATTTGCTGAATGCTTCGCAGCAGCCGACAGCGCTGTTGGGAACGCTCTACACCCGCTGGCCGGGGCACCAGCAAACCGCCCTCTACACCACCCCTTTCGCGGTAGAGCTACAGGCGGAGCTAGCCAAGGCTCGAGATGCGGGCTGTCGCTTTGCGGTGCTGGAGGTCAGCTCCCACGCCCTGGCCCAAAAGCGAGTATGGGGCTGCCCCTTTGAGGTGGCGGTGTTCACCAACCTGACCCAGGACCACCTCGACTATCACCGCGATATGGAAGACTACTTCCAGGCCAAGGCGCTGCTGTTTAGCGAGGCCTACCTGGCGGGCCGAGCGGTGGTGAATATTGATACGCCCTACGGCGATCGCCTCGTTGCCCAGCTCCCTACCGATCGCGTCTGGACCTACAGCACTCAAAATTCCAATGCCGATCTCTACACCGGGGATCTCACTTACCAGGCCAACGGCGTGACGGGAACGCTCAAGACCCCCATGGGCACCGTGCCCTTCAGTTCGCCGCTGGTGGGGCAGTTTAACCTGGAGAATTTGCTGGCGGCAGTGGGGGCCGCGCTGCACCTGGGCGTTTCTCTAAACACGATCGCAGCTGCCCTGCCGGGCTTTGGCGGGGTTCCGGGGCGGATGGAGCAGGTCAAGGTGGCAGACAGCCAAGATATCAGCGTGATTGTGGACTACGCCCACACGCCGGATAGCCTGAAAAATTCTCTGACCGCCGCGCGGCCCTTTGTGCCGGGGCGGCTGATCTGCGTATTTGGCTGTGGCGGCGATCGCGATCGCACCAAGCGCCCTCAAATGGGCCGCATCGCCCACGAATTAGCTGACGCGGTGGTCGTCACCTCCGACAACCCTCGCACCGAAGACCCTGAGCAAATCTTGCGAGATGTCGTGGCGGGCATTCCGGCGGAGCTAGGGGCAGATCAGGTGGTGGGCGATCGCGCTACTGCGATTCAGTCCGCCATTGCGATGGCCCAGCCGGGCGATGGCATTCTGATTGCGGGCAAAGGTCACGAAGATTACCAAATTCTTGGTACCGAAAAAATACACTTTGACGACCGCGAACAGGCCCGCCACTTTCTTGAAAAACGGTATATAAGCTAACCCTTTTGCCCTAAAATGACAGCGTATGTGAATACACGCAACATTCTCGCCGTTATTTTAGGTGGTTAAAGATACCCTAATAGGTGCCATTGCTGATCCATTCTTGGCGCAGTTCTGGCCTGGCCCTGGCCCGTTGGAGCACCATGCAGTCTTATCAAGAGCAAGAGGTGTCGCTACATCGACTGCTTCAGTTGAGTGCAGCAACCCCAGACTACGTACAGGTTAAACCAAAAGGGTTTAGGGCAATTCTGCAATCGACCGTAGAATTTCTCGAAGCTCACAGTATTCAGGCGAATCTGCTGGTCAAGCTGCCGGTGGGTGACACTTGGCATGAAGATGTGTCGCGCTATGGTCAGGGGCTGGTGTCGCCCCACCAGGTGTTTCGGTTTGTACGCCTCGACTCAGCCCTATCCCTGTCGCCCTCCCAATCGGCGGAGGTGGTTTTGCCCCTTAGTGTGGGGCATACCTGGCGAGGTGACTATTTTGTGGTGGTGCAGTCTGAGACGTTCGCAGCAATGGTGGTGGCCCATCGCTTACAGCCGCTGTCCGCGACTGCTTTAGGCGATAATCAACGACTGGCTGAGGCTCAGCATTCCTCCGAGGCCGATGATGATGACGATGGCTCTGCCGTAATAGAAGAGCCTCAGGCGGCTCGGTCATCGTACCTGTCGGTGTGCTGCTCGGCAAACCCCGACCTGGTGGCTACCGTGGTCAGCGCCATTTGCCACCAGATTAACCAGAGCGTTGCGGCTGAGGCCGATACCGACTTGGTGACGCTAACTCAGCAGTGGTCTCAAATGCGGGCCACCCAAACCCTTACCCCCGCCTACCTGGCTTTGGTCGATCGCTGGCTGAATTGGCAAATCAAGCGCCAAGAGCATCTGCGCCAGTCGGCTTCGACCTATCGCCGTCAAGCCCTGGGCATGTCGAGCCTGTCTACCCAAAATGAGGTGCTGATCAATACCTTGCGCCTCAAGGATGACTTTCTCAATACCGTAGGCCAAGAGCTGCGCACCCCCCTAACCACCATTAAAACGGCGCTTACCCTGCTCGATTCGCCCCACCTCAAGCCGCCCCAGCGGCAGCGCTACATGGAGATGATCAGCCACGAGTGCGATCGCCAAAGTGCTTTGATTAGCGGCGTGCTCAACCTGCTGCAAATGGAAACCAGCATGGGTCAAACCCAGCTCGCCCCGTTGAACCTGGCGGAGACGGTACCCCCGGTGGTGAGTACCTACCAGCCCCTAGCTGCTGAAAAGGGCATTATGCTGGCCTATACCATTCCCCGGCAGGTACCAGCGGTAAGCTGCCCCGATAGCTGGCTGCGGCAGATTATGATTCATCTGCTCAACAACAGTCTTAAATACACGCTTAGCGGTGGCCGGGTGTGGGTGACGGCCCGCAGCACTCCAAAGTACGCCGAAATTGAAGTGCGTGATACCGGCACCGGCATTTCTGCCAGCGATCTACCCCGAATTTTTGATCACTTTTATCGGGGCCGCAATCTACCGCCCGACGAAACGGAAGGGGCCGGGCTGGGGCTGTCGATTGTGAAGCAGCTGCTGCTCTACTGCGGAGGGAGTGTGGTGGCTCGCAGCCAGCCTGAGGAAGGCACAACGATCGCGGTGCGACTGCCGCTGCACCACGGGTAGCCGCGATCGCTAGAATAGTTGCTTTGAAAGGCAGCTTTTGCTTTGACGTTACCCAAATCTGCTGCCCCAGGCGGTTCCTCTGAGGCAAATCTTGGCCCGATCTACGCGCTGCTGGCCTACAGCACCTGGGGCCTACTTCCCATCTACTGGAAATTTTTTGGTACGACCTCCGCCATTGAGGTGCTGAGCCACCGGATGATTTGGTCGGCGGTGTTTCTGGTTGGCATTTTGGTGGTGCAGCGGCGTCTACCCGATTTGCTGGCGCTGCTGCGAGGGGCAAAGCCTGACTCCGAAGGCTCATCGTTTCACCCGGTACTCGTGCTGCTGCTGACGGCCAGCCTGCTGAGCTTCAACTGGGGGCTATACATCTACGGGGTAAATAGCGATCGCGTCGTTGAGGCCAGCCTAGGCTACTATATCAACCCGCTAGTGACCGTGCTGCTGGGGTTTGTGTTTCTCAAAGAGCGCCTGCACCGAGGGCAGCAGGTGGCCGTGGCCCTGGCGGTAGTGGGGGTAGGCTACTTTATCTGGCAGCTGGGTACCGTACCGTGGATTGCTTTGGCGCTGGCGGTTTCTTTTGCGTTTTACGGCCTGCTGCGCAAGGTGGTGGCGGTGGCTCCTTTAATTGGTTTAGCGGTCGAAACGCTGCTGATCACGCCGATCACGCTGCTGTTTGTAAGCTGGTTGGGGATCACGGGCCAGGGTCATTTTGGCGAGAGTTGGTCGATGACGCTGCTGTTTATTGGGGCTGGGGTGACCACATCGATGCCCCTGCTGTGGTTTAACAATGCGGCGAAGCGGCTGAAGCTGGCTACCCTGGGCTTCTTCCAGTACCTGGCTCCCTCGCTGTCGCTGCTGCTAGGGGTGTTTGTGTACGGCGAGCCGTTTACTCCGGTGCATGTCGTTACCTTTGGCTGCATTTGGGCAGCGCTGCTGCTGTACTCGGTGACGGCGCTGCGGGCGAGGCCGAGGCCGATTTAGCTATTGCCAGTTTTCGCGACGCTGGAGGGGGTTCATCAATTCGTTTAGGCCTTCGCCCACTAGCGATAGCCCTGTGACCATTAGGGTCAGGGCTAGGCCAGGAAACAGTGCCGTCCACCAAATCCCCGTGGGCAGGGCATCGAGGGCCTGACGAATGTCGGCTCCCCACTCGGGCACCTGCTCAGGCAAGCCCAGGCCCAAAAATCCTAGCCCTCCCAACACCAAAATGGCGTCGGCAGCATTGAGGGTAAACAGCACCGGCACGCTTTGAATCACATTGAGAAACAGGTAGCGGGTGAGCACCGTCCAGGTAGAGGCCCCCATGGCTTGGGCGGCTTCAATAAACAGCTCGGTCTTGATGCTGACCGTGTGATTGCGCACCACCCGGTAGTACTGGGGAATGTAGGCAATACTGAGGGCGATCGCGGCATTCACCACCCCCCGACCCACGACAAAGGCCAGCGTGACCGAGAGCAGCAGCCCCGGCAGGGTGTAGATCGTGTCCATAAAAAACAGCAGGGCGCGATCGAGCCAGCCGCCCAGATAGCCGCTGACCATGCCCAGGGGCACCCCAATTGCCACGCTCAGCAGGGTGGCCAGTAGCACCACCTGCCAGGCGGCGCGAGTGCCAAACAGGGTGCGGGCAAATACGTCGTAGCCCTGGCGGGTGGTGCCAAACCAATGGTCGCCGCCAGGGGGCTGATGAATAGGATTCTGTAGCGCCGTGGTAGGGTCAGCAATCCAGCCCCAGCTTTGCAGCAGCGGGGCCAGCAGGGCAATCAAAATAAACGCCAGGGTAATGGCCAGACCTACCCACATCAGTACTACCGATACGTTAGCGGCAGGCTTGCCCCCAGGTTTGCCGGGGTTGCGCAGCAGGGGCGATCGCGGAGTGGTAGCCATAGCAGCGCAATGAGTGGACAGGCTCTATTATGCCAGAGCCAAGACCAAAGACTGGTCTTGGCGGGCGATCGCGCTCCCCTGGCAGCCGACCGACCTTGTCATAATGAAGAGAGTAAGCCCGCAGCGTGCTGTGCCGTTGAACCAGGCCAAGGGTTCAAACGACGTTTCGATAGTCTAACGCTAGAGACCTAACGCCAAAGACCGCCCGCCTGATCCATTGCTGGAGACCCCATGACTGCCACCGATAGCGCCCTTACCCTCCCTGATGTACTAAAAGTCGTTGCCTCGGGAACGCGAATTGAGGGTAAACAGGTTACTGCCGCTCTGCTCAAAGCCGAGCGACAGACTAAACAGCAGCGGGGGCAGATTCCGACCGAGGCGCTGCTGGGCACTTGGCGGCTACGGTTTACATCGCCTAAAAAACCTGCCTACAAAGCGGGACAGCCCACCCGCAGCGGCTTCTACATGCCGAGACTAGCGATCGCGACCATTAGCTTTAGCTGCGACGATAATCAGTTAACGATTCAAAACCAGCTTCAAGTTGGCCCCACCCGGCTGCGGTTTACGGGGCCAGCCAAGCTGCTGCCGAAGAAAAACTTGCTGGCCTTTGACTTTGTGCGCCTTCAGGTGCTAGTGGGCGGCCTCAGCCTGATCAACCTGCCCCTGCGTAGCAAAGCCGCCAAAGCAGGCGATTTTGCTGATACTCTTGTGGCCAAGCTGCCCTTTTTTGCCTTTTTTGCCGCCCAGACGGACTATATCGCCGCCCGTGGCCGCAGTGGTGGCCTAGCCCTGTGGGTAAAGCAATCCTAGCCTGGGGTTAACAACTGGCCCACCAATAGCGCCAGGGCAAAGGCCAAAAATCCCATCAGCAAGTTATCAAACCGGCCCAGGTGAGGCTCTGATAAGTCGCGGCGAAAGTCGCAGTTAAGGCAGACGTACTCGCTTTCGCCATGCTTAACAATGCTGTGCCGTCGGCACTGGGGGCACTCGATATGAGGGTCGTGCTGCTGGTGGTAGGGGACAAGCATGGGGAGACCTCAGGAAAGATGTTTTTTGTATATTAAACGTATTTCACTTTGTGTGCTGAAGATTAACGCATGGGTTAAGGGACGCGAGCTTCTCTTTAGCTATTTGTGCACTAGAAGCAATTTTTGTCACATTCTGTGGTCTGAGCGAATTGTTTCAGGTCACACAGAAATGGTGTGATCTTTGCGGTATCTTTGTATTTCACTTAGGTATCTTATGTATATTGGTCTTGGGTAAAGTGCTGTATCCCAAGCGGTTGTAAGGAGACCCTATGTCTAGGAAGTTGGTTAGCTATCGGTTGGCAGACGATTTACAACAGGCCCTCAAGGAGCGGGCGAGTAGCGAGGGTATTTCTGCCACCGAGTTGGTTAATCGCCTTCTGCGCCAGGGGTTGGCAGAAGACGTGACGGGCGATGCCATGCAGCAGCGGGTGTCACAGTTGGAGCAGGTCTTGCACCAATTAGAGCAGCGCGTTTCAGATCGTTCGGCTGATAGTCGAGCTGAGGGTGAGCTAGCTGCCCCAGCATCTGATGCCCTGGGCGTGCGTTTGCTGGCCCTGGAGCAAAAGCTCGATACGTTGACTACAGGTGTGGAGGAGGGCTGCCGCAGTCTCAAGCGGCTGTCTCTAATGGTGCACAGTGCGGCTGCTCACGAGCCGTCCGCTGCCCTGGGCCAATCTGGCCCAGACTTGTCTACCCCAGAGCCAAATGCCTATTCCCCAGAGCTGTCGCAAGATATGGTGCAAATGCCGCTGGCTGCCCTGCGCAAGTTGCTCAGCTCCGACCCAGGCGATTAGGTGTATTGGCGACCCTGGGAGTTTTTCTCACAGGAGTTACCCATGGCAATACGGCGCATTTTGGTGGATGAGGGGTTGCTGCTAGAGCTATTATTTGGCCGCCCGCTGCCGCTGTGCCAGGGCGATCGCCTGTGGGATCTGTTTCTGCAACGGCAGATCAACGGGTACGTAACTGACTTTGCCCTCGGGCAGGTGGGGCGTTACATTCTGCGATCGCACGACCCGAAAATCACCAAAACTACG
Organism: Nodosilinea sp. LEGE 07298; assembly: GCF_015207265.1. Taxonomy (GTDB): domain Bacteria; phylum Cyanobacteriota; class Cyanobacteriia; order Phormidesmidales; family Phormidesmidaceae; genus Nodosilinea. The sequence continues at coordinate 14,459 of NZ_JADEXE010000071.1, forward strand.
CTAGACCAGCTATGTGGTTTATTTAACTGCTGCCCCATAGATCAGGCCATGATGCACACCGCTAAGGCCTCTCACCTGGGTCTACCGTTTGCCCTACAGGCGGCGGTAGTTGCCCAATTTGGGCTAGACGGCATTGTTACCCATCGCCCGCTCGACTACGTTACCGATACGGGGGAAGGGGAGGTACCTGTCTATACTCCTGGGCATCTGCTGGCGGAGTATGCTACCGATTACCTAGAAGCGCGTCGAAACAGGCTCGAAACCCAGTACCAGGACGACGCTACGGTGAATCAACGCACCTGGCTAGGTCGAATTGAGTCTGTGGAGGTCTGCTGTGGCCAAAACCTCCCCACGGCTACGGTCAGCGTACAAACCCCCCTGGGTTATAGGTACCAGGAGACAGCCTCAGGGGTGGGACCAGTAGATGCCGCCCTCAGGGCACTGAACCTGGCGGTCAACCGCTACATTCCGGTGGCGGGTGTGCAAATGGTGTATTATCGCTGCCTGGCCACCACGGCAGATTCTCCGGTGTCGGCGATGGTGCTGTTAGAACATCAGATGGCTCTGTTTCCAGGGCGTGGCTTTCACCTCGACGTGGTGATGGCGTCTATTGATGCTTACCTAGATGCGCTGGGGTATTTGATTTTTTGCGATCGCCTGTGGAGAATCGCCTCTAAAAAATTGCCACAAAAAAGGGTAGGTTCCCCTACCCCTTATGAGATATGTCTTTGAGACGAGGTACTACTGAACTAGGCCAGCGTTTCGGGACAGTAGCCCAAGCCCATCACAAACTGACGACGGAAGGCTTCGATCTCTTCGCGATCGGGCTTGCCGTGGGAAACAATTGCCACCTGGTAGCGCCGCATCACATCAATAGGTGACTGCCCAGTCTCTAGCCCCCAGAGGGCCATGCGCACTCGAATACCGGGATCATAGGCGATGCCCAGTTCGTTCATGTAGGCGCGAAAATCTTCGGCATCGGGAACGCCGATGTTGTCATCCATTTTGACTCGAACGACCCATCCATCAATCTGATGAATCACCGTCATAAACTCCAGGGGCAATCTCGGAGTGCCCAGCAGGTGTTCAACCACACGGAGGGTTAAACTGGCATTGGCGAGATAGTAGGTGTATTCCATCATTTGACCTTTAGACAGGTGCTACAGTTCTTATTGTCTTGGACTGGCCCTATAACCGTTAGGGTTAAGTCCCCCTAACTCACCTGGGTGTATCCACCCAACCTGACTAGGTCATGCACGATCATCAAGGACTGGCCCCAGATATGTCTCCAGAGGGCGATCGCCCTTCTTTTGAACATTCTCTAGCGGCTTATCAATATTCTCTGCCGCCAGAAAAAATTGCCCAAACCCCCGTTACCCCTCGCGATGCCTCACGCCTGCTGGTGGTAGACAGCGCCACTACTCACCGCCACCACCACTTCTACGATCTACCCACCCTGCTGCAGCCGGGCGACCTGCTTGTCCTTAACGATACACGGGTCATCCCTGCCCGGCTGCTGGGCTACAAGCCCAGCGGTGCCCAGGTAGAGGTGTTTTTGCTCGAAGACCAGGGGGATAACCAGTGGCTGGCCTTGGTGCGCCCCGGCCGTCGCCTCAAGCCAGGGGCCACGGTACACTTTGGCCCCAACCCCGACCAGCCCGACCTGGTTGCCCAGGTGCTCGATACCGACCCCGACACCAGTGGTCGCCTGCTGAAGTTTGAACCCCAGGGTAGTGAGTCTCTATTTGCCCTATTTGAGCGCTTGGGGGAGGTTCCCCTTCCCCCCTACATCACTGATACGGCTGCGTCGCCCGACCAGTACCAGACGGTCTATGCCGAGGCTCCTGGGGCGGTAGCGGCTCCAACGGCGGGGCTGCATTTTACGCCTGAGCTGTTCGAGCGACTGGAGGAAATGGGGGTGGGGCGATCGCGCATTACCCTGCACGTCGGCGTCGGCACCTTTCGCCCAGTAGAAGCCGACAACATTCTCGACCATAAAATGCACGGCGAATGGATCGATGTCTCGGCTGAAACCGTAGCGCAAATCAACGCCACCAAAGCCCGAGGCGGGCGAGTGATTGCCGTCGGAACGACGGTGGTACGTGCCCTGGAGGGCGCTGCCCAGGGCGGCGAACTGCAACCCTACCAGGGCAAGGTCAACCTATTTATCTATCCCGGTTATCAGTACCGTGCAATCGACGGGTTGATTACTAACTTTCACCTGCCGGGGTCTAGCCTGCTGATGCTGGTCAGCGCCCTGGTGGGCCGAGAGCGACTGCTGACGCTCTACGAAACTGCCATTGCGCAGGACTATCGCTTCTATTCCTTCGGTGATGCCATGCTAATTTTGCCCGAGGCGGTGCAGGGTCGTTAGGGTTGAAAGTAGATTGCTTGCTTAGGGAAAAGGCGGTGAGCACTTGAGATTGAGACTGGTCAGCCCTGCGATCGCCCCGCCACCTATCTCTAAAGGCTTAGGTAAGATCTCGCCACTCGCCGCCCCTATACTCAACGGCGCATCCTTGTTTGCATAGATGGAAATCAGGATGCATGTCTAATCGTGGATCGAGCCATCGGGCATGATCGCCCCGGTGAGAATGGTGCCCGTGAGCTTCACCATCGTGCGGCCCCCCACGGCGACCTTGGCCCCGCTGAGGTCGGCCCCACTGAGGTCGGCCCCGCTAAAGTCTGCGCCGATCAGGTCGGCTTCGCGCAGATTGGCGTGGCTGAGGTCGGCCTGTAGCAGGTTGGCGCGAAACAGCTTGGCCTTGCTGAGATTGGCCCGGTTGAGGTTAACCTTGTGCAAAAAGGCGTCGCTGAGGTCGGCCCCGCTGAGGTTGGCTTCGCTGAGATTGCGACCCCCAAAGTCTTTTTCGCGCAGGTTGGCCCCGCTCATGTCGGTGCCGCTGAGGTCAGGGCTTTGACGCGATCGGTGAGTGCTGGCCGCCCCGTTGCGGGTATGGGCGTTGTAGCTGTTGTAAGAGTCGTTTGGCTTGCTGCTGGATGAACCGTTGCCTGCCGCGCTGCCGCTGGCTGGTTTGCTGCCGGTGGAACTAGTCTGATTTTGGGCGCTGGAACTGCTGGAACTACCGTTAGCGCTGGGGGCTTTGTTGCCCCCTACCCCTGCCGCTGCATCGCGCCGCTGGCGGTAGGTCTGCGACTCACCAGTGCTACTAGTGCTACTAGACGAAGACGATGCGGAGCTACTGGTGCTGGTGCCGTCGTTGCTTTGCCCAGTGCCGCCATTACTTTGCCCAGTCCCGTAGTAGCTACCGCCGTAGGTGCTGCGCTGGTAGCGGTAGTAACGATTGTGGGAGGTCGATCGCTGCTCATCGTCAGGATCGTCGCTGGCGCTTTGGGAGCGGGTGCTGCCGTAGCCTTTGCTGGTGTAGCCACTGCCGTAGGCCGAGCGATAGTCGCTGGTACCATAGCCTGCCGTGGAGGCCTTATAGCTGCTGCTGGCGGTGCCGTAGCGACTGCTGGTAGGGCTGGTGGTGCTGCGACCACTGCGGTTGTGCGATCGCAGCAAATCTCGCGCGTGGTTGAGTTCCTTAATCTTGTCCTGGGCCTTTTTGTACAGCCGTTCGTTGTCTTGGGGAATGCGATCGGGGTGCCAGACGAACACCAGATCTTTGTAAGCCTGGTTCACTGCTTCCAGTGAGGCACCGGGCTCTAGCTCTAGAATTCGATAGGCGTTGTCCAGCTCACGCATGTAGAGACAATCTCGCGCTTAGGGGGTTAAGGCCGGTGCTTAACTCATAACATTTTAGGCGGCTTCCCCCCCGAGCGTAAGGCCTAAGCCATTATCTACCGGTTTGCTTAACGCCTTTGAGCGCAAATCGAGCCCAAATCCCCTGATTCTGCAAGAGAATTTGGGGGATCGGCGCAGCTTAATATACATACATTAAGTTCAGTAGGTCTGCTCGCCATTCTTGCGGGCCACTGATTAATTGTAAGGAGAGGGCTATGCGCGTATTGGTCATGGGTGGTACCCGGTTTATTGGGGTGTATTTAACCAAGTTGTTAATCGAGCAGGGCCACGAGGTGGTGCTGTTTAACCGGGGCAACCACCCTGCTCCAGTGGAGGGGGTGCCGACCATTGTGGGCGATCGCACCGATGCCGATAGCCTCAAAACCCAGCTCTCGGGCGAAAGCTTTGATGCCATCTTCGACAACAACGGGCGCGAGCTGAGCGATACTCAGCCCTTGATTGAAATTTTTGGGGACAAGCTCCAGCACTTTGTCTATGTCAGCTCGGCAGGGGTGTACCTCAAGTCTGACCAGATGCCTCATATTGAAGGCGATGCGGTGGATCCTAAAAGCCGCCACAAGGGCAAGTTTGAAACCGAAGCGTATTTGCAGGAGCAAGGGGTGCCCTTTACCTCGGTGCGCCCGGTCTACATCTACGGCCCGCAGAACTATAACCCGCTGGAGCAATGGTTCTTTGACCGGGTAGTGCGCGATCGCCCCATTCCCATTCCCGGCAACGGTATGCACCTCACCCAGCTGGGCCACGTGCAAGACCTGGCGGCGGCGATGGCGGCGGTGCTAGGCAATGAAACCGCGATCGGCCAGATTTACAACATCTCTGGCGAAAAAGCTGTGACCTTCGACGGGCTAGCTCGCGCCTGCACGGCAGCGGCAGGCAAAGATCCCGACAGTTTCAAGATTGTCCATTACGACCCCAAAGCCTTTGACTTTGGCAAAGCCAAGGCCTTTCCCATGCGGGTACAGCACTTCTTTACGGCGATCGACAAAGCTCAGGCCGAGCTGGGCTGGGCACCCACCTACGACCTGGTCACCGGGCTAAAGGATTCGTTCCAGAACGACTACCTGGCCTCTGGTGCCGGCAAAGCCGCGATCGATTTTGCCCTAGACGACCAAATTCTGGCGGCCTAACCCCCACGACATCCCCTGGTAGGGTGGGCCTTGCCCACCTTCTACCTTGGCGGTTAGCAGGTAGAGCCTATGGTCATGGATAGCCAACCACAGACCTAAGGCTATGTCTATCTATTGGTAGAATCTCTAACTCCGTTTCAGACAAGGGTGCTCGGTTCTGTTTACGATGGAATTTGGCCCCTGTTGACTCTTTGGCTACCCTCATGGCTGATCGCCTCGATATTCTGTTTCTTGTGCTCGATACTCAGCGGGCCGATCGCCTCTCCTGCTACGGCTACGACCAGCCCACATCGCCAAATCTGGATGCGATCGCCGCCGACTCCACCCGCTTCACCCAAGCGGTCTCGGCGGCGCAGTGGACGGTGCCCTCCCACGCCTCGATGTTCACGGGGCTCTACCCCTCCGAGCACACTATGGTGCAGTCGTATTCGGTACTCCCCAACGATTTGCCGACTCTGGCCGAACGACTTGAGTCCAGCGGCTACTACACCGCCGGGTTCTGCAACAACCCGCTGGTCGGCGTCATCAACAACGGGCTGCGGCGTGGGTTCACTAGCTTTCTCAACTACAGCGGCCTGCTCACCTCCAAGCCCAACCAGGCGGGCAGCCATCCTGATCTGGTGAGCCGCTACCGCCAGTGGTTTAAGGGCAAGGTTGCAACGTTCCTGAATCGCATTCAAGATGCTTTTGCCCGGTCTGATGCGCTGCTGGCTCTGTCGTTTACCCCGCTGATGGTGCCCCTCTGGCAAACGGCCCTGAGCTTTAAGGGCAACACGCAAAAGTCGCTGGAAGACACTGCCAACCTGTTAATCAACCGCACTGGGGTAAAGACCGATCAGCCCATTTTCACCTTTGTGAATTTGATGGGCACCCACATGCCCTACCACCCGCCCCGCCGCTACATCGAGCAGTTTGCCCCCCACGTGCTGGCCGATCGCAAGGCCCAAACCTTTTTGCAGCGCTTCAACGGCGACGTCTACGGCTGGCTAGCCCCGCTGACCGGAGCCCTCGACGAGCAGCAAAAGCAAACCCTCGACGGCATGTACGACGCCGAGGTCGCCTACCAGGATGCCATGCTGGGCCAGTTCTTTGAGCGCCTGAAGGATTCGGGCCAGCTTGACAACACCTTAGTAATCATCTGCGCCGACCACGGCGAGCACCTGGGCGAAAAGCAGTACATGGGCCACAGCCTCTCGATTTACAACGAGCTGGTGCGGGTGCCGCTAATCATCCGTGATCCCCAAAATCGACTGGAGCAGGGTTCGGTTGTAGAGGCTGTTGTGTCTACCCGCCGCCTGTTTCACACGGTGTTAGCCGCCGCAGGTATTGCTAACGAGAAGGAGTTAGCGCTAGATCTAACCCACAGCCAGGGTGTGCCCAACAAGCGAGACTATGTGTTTGCCGAAGCCATTCCGCCCCAGAATGTAGTGAATTTAATGCAGAAACGGCAGCCGGAGTTGGTGAAGGAAATGGGGTGCGATCGCGTTCGTCGCGCCGTCTGGATGGGCCAGCACAAGCTAATCGAAACCGAAGGCTCCGTGGCCGAGCTTTACGACGTGCTTGCAGACCCCACCGAAGCCCTCGACCTCAGTGCCATCCTGCCCGAAAATGTGGAAGTGTTGCAAGACTGCCTGCAGGCCTTCGCCGATCGCTCTGACCAGCACCTGGCCCAGGCGATCATCACCCGCGCCGCCGACTACGACGACCCCGAAGTCCGCCGCCGCCTCGAAGAACTGGGCTATTTGGAGGATTAAATTGATAACGTGATGAAGGAATTTGACTAGTCAAGTTCCTTCATCACGTTGTTAGAACTACTATGTATCCCCCTGTCTCCCCCATCATCTTTGAAATCGGCCCCTTTGCCTTGCGCTGGTACGGGCTGCTGATGCTGGCGGCGATTTTGACGGCGGCGACGGTGGCGGGGCGCTACGTGGCCCGCCGGGGCGAAGACCCCGACAATCTCTGGGACATGCTGTTCTGGATTTTGATTCCCGGCTTTATTGGGGCGCGGCTTTACTACGTGTTCATTCAATCGCCACGGGGGCCAGAGGGGCTGGGCTATTACCTCGAAAATCCGGGCCAGATTTTGCAAATTTGGGGCGGCGGTATTCATATTTTTGGTGGGTTTATCTTTGGGGCGATCGCGCTTTTTATCTTCAGCCGCATTCGCAAGCTCAACCCGCTGCCGTATCTGGACGGCATTGCCCTGGGGCTGCCTTTAGCTCAAGCCATTGGTCGCTGGGGCAATTTCATCAACCAGGAGCTTTACGGGCCGCCCACCGCCCTGCCCTGGGGTTTACGCATTGATGCTCAGCACCGGATCGCTCCCTATAACGACCTGGCTCAGTACCCCGACTCCACTCGATTTCATCCGCTGTTTCTCTACGAGTCGCTGTGGAACTTCGCGGGTTTTGCAGTGCTGTTTTGGCTGTCGCGCAAGTTTGAGCGGCAGCTTAAGCCAGGGGATGTAGCCCTGGGCTATCTGATCTGGTACCCGTTGGGGCGATTCTTTATTGAGTTTTTGCGCACCGATTCGTGGTTTTTTCCCGGTACGCCGTTTAATGCCGTGCATATTTTGTCGGCAGGGGCGATCGCGATCGCAGCGCTCGCCCTCTACCAACGCCATCGACGCGTTGCGCTGTAAACAGGCTACCTATGCCGCCACGTAATGAGAATATAGCCACAGGTCAATACCCTGTCGCTACAATGGGAGAATTGAGAAAAATTACCTCATTGATGACCTGGGCAGATTGTTCTTCATAATGCTCAGTTCTAGTTGAACATTCCTCTGCCTAAAGGCTCAAGTCATGCCACTGCCTGTTGTTGCGGTTATCGGACGCCCAAATGTGGGCAAATCTACCCTAGTGAACCGTTTGGCCGGGGCGCAGGACGCAATCGTCTATGACCAGCCAGGGGTGACGCGCGATCGCACTTACCAGCCTGCTTTTTGGCGCGATCGCGACTACCTGGTTGTCGATACGGGCGGCCTGGTGTTTGACGACGACACCGAGTTTTTGCCCTATATTCGCGAACAGGCCCAGCTGGCGCTGACTGAAGCCAGCGCGGCAGTATTTGTGGTCGATGGTCAGGTTGGCCCTACCGAGTCAGACCGAGAAATTGCTAGCTGGCTGCGGCAGCAGTCTGTCCCAGTCCTACTGGCCGTAAATAAGTGCGAATCGCTTGATCACGGCCTAATCCAGGCCGCGCAGTTTTGGGAACTGGGCCTGGGTGAGCCCTATGCCGTGTCGGGCATTCACGGTACGGGCACAGGGGAGCTGCTCGATGCTCTGGTCGAGTTTCTGCCCGAAACCGTTGAAGAACAAGAGACCGAAGAAATCAAAGTCGCTATTGTAGGGCGGCCCAACGTGGGCAAATCGAGCCTGCTGAATGCCTTTGTGGGCGAAACCCGCGCCATTGTTAGCTCCATTTCGGGCACGACCCGCGATGCGATCGATATGCAAGTGCAGCACGGCGACCAAATTTATCGCCTGATCGACACCGCCGGTATTCGTAAGAAAAAGAGCGTGGAGTACGGGCCAGAATTTTTTGGCATCAACCGCGCTTTTAAGGCCATTCGCCGGGCCGACGTGGTGCTGCTGGTGATCGACGCCCTCGATGGCGTCACCGAGCAAGACCAAAAGCTGGCGGGCCGCATTGAAGAAGATGGTCGCGCCTGCATCATTGTGGTCAACAAGTGGGATGCGGTGGAAAAAGACAGCCACACCATCTATGACTTTGATCATCAAATTTCCGCTCGACTAAATTTTCTTGACTGGGCCAAGCGCATCTTCGTCAGTGCCAAGACCGGCCAGCGGGTGCCCAAAATTTTGGAGCTGGTCGACAAGGCCGTAGAGCAGCACCGCCGCCGGGTCAGCACTTCGGTCGTCAATGAGGTGCTCGAAGACGCGGTGAAGTGGCACACGCCGCCCACCACCCGCCAGGGCCGCCAGGGTCGCATTTACTACGGCACTCAGGTCACCGTGCGGCCCCCCTCTTTCACCTTGTTTGTGAATGATCCCCACCTGTTGAAGGACAACTACCGACGCTACGTGGAGCGGCAGTTCCGCGAAAACCTGGGCTTTGAGGGTACGCCGATTCGCATTTTCTGGCGGGGCAAGGCGATGCGCGACCTGGAGCGCAACAACCCCAACCGGGCGACTAAGGTGTAGGCTCTGGTCGCTGGTGGTTTCGACTCCGCTCATGGTTTCGACTCCGCTCATGGTTTCGACTCCGCTCAACCACCGGGGGCCGAGGGCTGAGCGAAGTCGAAGCCCGATTATGAAGTAGCAGCTTACGACTCCATGGATCTTCTTCGCTCTCTTCCCATTGGTCTTTATCTGGAGCAGCCGGTCACCTGGCTGCATCGGCTCGATCCACGGGTCAAGATGGCCTGGCTGATGAGCATTTTGGTGACGCCCATTTTGGCGAATGCCTACTGGCGGTTTGGGCTGGTGGCGCTGCTGGTGCTGCTGACCCTGGCGGCGCGGATTCCGTTTCGGGTGTGGCGGCAGCAGATGGGCTGGCTGGTGGTGTTGGCCGGTATTGTCATGCTGCTGACCTTTGTGATGCCTGACGGGCTCCAGGTGTCGCAGACGCCGCGATTGCCGACCCCAACCAGTATGGAAACGCTAGAAAATCCTCCAGAAGAGCTGCCGGAGCTGCCGCAGCCGACGTCGTATCGCTACGTGGTGATTGACTGGGGGCCAGTTACCGTCACGCGGCGATCGCTCGATCTGGGCATTCGCATTGGCACGCTGCTGTTCACCCTGATCTACGGCACCAACCTCTACCTGCTCACCACCGCGCCCGAAGAAATTACCCTGGCTCTAGAAACGCTGATGGCCCCGCTGCGGTGGTTTCGTCTGCCGGTGACCGAGATTGCCCTGACAGTGACGCTCTCGCTGCGATTCATTCCCCTAGTGCTGGAGGAAGTGCAGAATTTAGTGCGATCGGTGCAAACCCGCGCCATCAACTGGAAGAAGTTGGGCTTTCGCGGCTCGGCCCAGGTGTGGCTGGCGGTGATGGAGCGGCTATTAGAGAATTTGCTGCTGCGGGCTGAACAAATTGCGGCGGCGATGGAAGTGCGCGGCTTCACTAGCCCCAACGAGCATCGAGTGCGCTGGTATCAGCTAGTGCTCAGGTCGTGGGACTGGTTCTTTTTAGGGCTACTGGTGGTGTTTTGGTGGGCTAGGTGGGTGTGGGGAGGCGAGATTTGAGCTGGTGGGTGCGATCGCAGCCCCTGGGGCATCGCACCGGCAGCGATATTTTTCAGGCCCTCTATGGCGACCTCCTGCGGCAGCCCCCAACCCCCTCCACTCTGGTCGCCTTGCTAGAGAGCCCCTATCCTCTACCTGCCGTGGCCCAGCCCCACGCCATTCACAGCCGTTTTTCTATCTGCGCCGGGCCACCCCGACAAGAGAACGGTCTTCCACAGGTGTGGACGCCAGCGGTAGGTCACATTCTGCCCACTCTGGCCGAGCGGTTAGCCGAGGGAGATCAGTTAGGCCTGATTGGAGACGAAGCGGCAGCGGCGGCGCGATCGCTACCCTTTACGGGCGGCTGGCTGGGCTGGCTAGGCTACGACCTGGCCTGGGAAATCGAGCGTTTGCCCACCCTTAAAGC
>NZ_JADEXE010000492.1 GCF_015207265.1 Nodosilinea sp. LEGE 07298
CCCTCGAAATGCTGGCCCCCGAAGTGCAAGACCAGCTCGATCGCATGCGCGATGTCGAGCATACCCTGGCCAAACACCCCGCCAGCCAGTGGGAGAATACTAAGTCGCTGCTCAAGCGCCAGAAGCGGCTGCGCGATCTAAAGGCAGAATGGCGCGATCGCCAGCAAAAATTTTCCCAGTACACGGGTCGCTACTGGCAAGAGTTTCTCAACATTATGGATGTGCTGAAGCACTTTGGCGGCCTCGAAAACAATCGCCCCACCGAGCTAGGCGAAATGGCGGCAGCCATTCGCGGCGACAACGAACTGTGGCTGGCCCTAGCCTTGGAGTCGGGCGGGTTTGACCACCTCGATACCGCCCAGCTGGCCGCCGCCCTGGCTGCCCTGGTCACCGAAAACTCACGCCCCGACAGCTGGTGTCGCTACCGGCTCTCCGGCACGGTAGAAGAGGCCCTGGGCGGGCTGCACAGCCTGCGCCGACAGCTTTACCAGCAGCAGCATCGCCGCCAAATCACCGCCCCCATTTGGCTGGAGTACGACCTGGTGGGCTTAGTGGAGCAGTGGGCCAACGGGGTTGACTGGGTAACGCTGTGCGACAATACCAGCCTCGACGAGGGCGACATTGTGCGCATTCTGCGCCGCACGCTGGATGTACTGTCGCAAATACCCCACGTGCCCTACATCAGCGAAACTCTGCGCCGCAATGCCCGTGAGGCCAAAGACCTGATGAATCGGTTCCCTGTCAACGAGGAAATTGGCTGAGGTAGAAAATCTCCGCCTAAAGGTAGAGGACGCCAGGTCATTTTTTCCCCAACACTAAGAAAGACGACGACGTCTTTGCAATTTTTACACGGTTTATGAAATTTCTATCAACAGCGGCCCTGTTAACCCTAGGGCTTGGTGCTATGTTTCCTACCATGGCCCAAACTGTGACGATCCAGTCGCTGCGTCAGCAGAAGAATGTTGTGGTTTCCGGCACCGTCGGCAGCGTAGTGGGCAACAGTTTTACCCTCAGCGACGGGCATCGGGAAATCGTTGTGGATGCAGGATCGCATTGGCACCAGCACATCAGCCTATCCCCCGGTGAACAGCTGAGCGTTGAGGGCGAATTTGGCGACAATAAGTTTGATGCCCAAAGCATTACTCGGTCCAGCGGCGAAGTTATCGCGATTCGCCGCAGTCGTGGTCGGTCCGCTTGGGCAGGTAGTCTTACCCCATTGCAGCGGCGCTAGATCGATGGGTTATCAATCTCTCCGGGCTCTAGCCAGACCTATAGCTTAGTAAAAATGCTAAGTCAGGTGTTGAATCAACCTTAAGGACCGTGGGCAAGATGGGCAAGCTATGAGGGTGTGTCCCTCATCGACGTAATTTTGCCCCCTAGCTCGTGGCATCCATGCTGGATCAACGCCCTACCGCTAGCCCTGCCCCTGGGTTAAGCAAGTCTCCTGGCGATTGTCGGGAGATGCGGCCCAAGATTTCAATTTTAGTAAGCGACTTGTCGAGCCAGGGGGCAGGACGCTGGGGCGGTGCAGTGCGGCCATTTTTGCTGGCGCAGGCGTTGCAAAGCATGGGCTATCTGGTAGAGATGGTCGGGTTTTCCACTGAGACCAGCGCCCCGCTGTCTATAGACTTCCCGATCCACACCATCTCGTTGCCCACTCCCGCTATCGGTCCTAGCGCCGTAAGAGAGCTGTTTCGCTACCTCAGCGGCGACTTAATCTACGCTTACAAGCTCAAGCCCAGCAGCTTTGGCCTGGCCCTGCTGCACCGCCAGATCTCTCGCCAGATCTCGCGATCGCGTCCCCGCCGCCCGGTTCTCCTCGACATTGATGACTGGGAGCTGAGCTGGCACGGGGGCGACGACTACCGCTACAGCCCCAACCCCCGGCAGCTAGCGCGCGACCTGCTGAAATCTGAGGGGGCGCTTCGCAACCCAGATCATCCTCTCTATTTGCAGTGGATAGAACGGCTGGTTGCCAAAGCTGATTTGATCACCACCCACAACGACTTTTTACAGCGGCGCTTTGGCGGGGTAAACATCCCCAACGGCAAAGATACTGAGCTGTTTAACCCCGATCGCTACGATGCAGAGGCCAGCCGCGCCGCCTACAATCTCAGCGACTACCGAGTGCTGATGTTCCCCGGTGCGCCCCGCCCCTACAAAGGTGTCGAGGATCTGTTAGCCGCGCTAGATATTTTGAATCAGCCAGACCTGAAGCTGGTGATCGTCGGCGGCAGCCCCTACGACGACTACGATCGCACCCTGATCGATCGCTGGCCCCAGCACATTATTCACCTGGGTAAGCAGTCTTATGGGGAGATGCCCAAAGTCATTGCCGCTGCCCATGTGGTGGTGGTGCCCCAGCGCCAGACCCCGGCGGCCCAGGCCCAGTTTCCGCTCAAGCTCACCGATGGTATGGCGATGGCCAAACCGATTTTGGCCACGCGAGTGGGCGATATTCCCACTATTCTCAACGGCTGCGGCTACTTGGTGGAGGCCGATGCCCCAGCGCAGCTAGCCGCCCAGATTACGGCGATTTTTGCTGAGTATGACCAAGCGCTGGATCTGGGGAGGCGGGCGCGCGATCGCACCCTCACCCACTACAGCATGGCCGCCATGGGCGCGGGCCTGCATCAGGCGATTCAGCAAAACATCCTCAGCACGGTGCATTGGCGGAGCCAATTCCCAGATTATTTCCATCGATCCTGACCGCCGAGTGCACTCTACCATCCCTCTCCTACATCCACTCATCCACTCATCCACTCATCCACTCATCCACTCATCCACTCATCCACTCATCCACTCATCCACTCATCCACTCATCCACTCATCCACTCATCCACTCATCCACTCATCCACTCATCCAC
>NZ_JADEXE010000493.1 GCF_015207265.1 Nodosilinea sp. LEGE 07298
CCCCAGGGCTGAAACGGGCAGCACCAGCCGGTAATCGGTACCCACCAGCAGCCGCACCCCGTGGGGCACGATCAGCCCCACAAAGCCCACCAGCCCGGCGATGCTGGCGGCCCCGGCGGCGAGAAAGGTGGCAGCAGCGCCGATCAACAGGCGCGATCGCACCAGCGACGTACCCAACCCCACCGCCAGGTCATCCCCCAGGTTCAACACGTTCACCTGACGGGCCAGCAGGCAGCTAGCCACCACCGCCACCACCATCGCAGGCCCCACCAGCCGCATCTCCGCCCAGCCGCGCCCGTTAAAGCTGCCAATCAGCCAGTTCAGCGCCGCCTGAATGCGGCCATCCCGCGCCATCAGCAGCAGCAGCGACTGAATGGCTCCAAAGAACGAGCTAAACGCGACTCCGCCCAAAATTAACCGTTCCACCGACAGCCCGCCTCGGCGGTAGGCCAGCAAATAGACCAGGGCCGTGGTGGCGATCGCCCCCAGCCAGGCCCCCAGGGGCACCCACACCTGCCACAGGCCCAGGGTGACCACCAGCACCACTACCAGCCCTGCTCCCGAAGATATGCCCAGCAAAAACGGGCTCGCCAACCCATTGCGCAGCATTCCTTGCAGCAGCGCTCCAGATACGCCCAGGGCTGCCCCCACCAGCAGCGCCGCCACCAGACGGGGCAGCCGCAAGTCCCACAGAATGACCTGGTGGGTAGCATTGCCCTGGCGCAGCAGTGCCGCCCACAGCTCTGGCCCCGTCATAGCCACCGACCCCTGAGTGAGTGACAGCCCCACCACCAGGGCCAACCCCAGCAGCAGTAGCCCCAGAGTCAAGGTTAGCCGGTACTGCCCCTGCACCGCTCGCACAGTCTGTATAGAAGGTTTTTCCAGCGTCACCATTAGCTAAAGTCCTGTAGCATTTGCTTGATTTTCAGGGTGCGCAACGTCACTGGCCAATCCTGGCCCGAGCATAGTCTTTCAAGAAAAGGCTTGCATTCTCCACTAGGCTCAGCAGGTGCACATCTCTAACGCCTTGTGCCCAGGGTTGAAGTCTTTTGATCGCAGGTTATACAGCCGGTGACGGTGGGCGTCTTCAGTTCAGTACCCATAGGCCTTTATTGAAAAACACTATCAATAAGCATTCACTCGTATTTGCGATCCATTGTCAAGCTTGAGCGGAACCAAACTGTGCAAAGCATGGGAAAACATGCAAGCAATTCTCTTTAACCATCCCTCAGGCTTCCACCTCCCTCAACCGCTCCCAATCCGCCACCGTAATCCTGCCGCCCCGCTGATAGCTCACCGCAGGCTGGAGTTGCTTGAAGAGCCGCACGCACTCTTCGTAGGTGATGCCAATAGTACGAGCCATTTGGTAGTAGGTAAGCCTTGCTCTGAGTTCATCTCCCTCGGCTACGGCCACCGTGCCCTGTTCAGCGGCCACATGCTTTAGGTAGTGCACCAGACGCACGATCGCCCGCTCAGAGACAAGGCCGTGAACCCGGCGATGGAGATCTTGCAGGCGCTGGTTAAACACCACCAGCAAATGCACAGCTAGTTCTGGGGTCTGGGCAAACCCCTGGAGCAGCGCTTGTCACTCTAGGGTCAGCACCGTAGCCGAGGCGATCGCTACCACCGTGGCCGGGGCGCAACCATTGCCAAACAGCGAGGGGGCGGCAAAGACCTCCCCAGGGGGTAACAGGCGCAGAATGCTTTCCTTGCCCGATGTCGCTACTTTGGCTACCCGCAACTGGCCCGACACCAGCACGTGCAGACAGGGCGGCAGCGCATCCCCTTCTCGAAACACTACGGCATTGGCCTCATAATCTGTCAGTCGGCTGGCGGTGGCCAACTGCTCCAGCAGGGCAGGCGTCAGGTCTGCAAATAGCTCAAGGCGCTGCAGTTCAGAACGATCCACGGGGCGCGACATCGGTATAGCTAATCCTGCGTCACTATGAGCTATCTCATAGAACTAATTGAGAATCTTTGTCAAACTCAGGCCATAGCACTCAGGTAGAGACTATGGTTCAAACCTTGATCAATTTCAAAACGGCCCCTGGCCACCAGGTCTTAGCCGCCGCTGGCAAGCAGGCCCTGCGCCCCGGTGGCTATGGCGCTACCGAGCAACTGCTGGGCTGGGCCAACCTGCAACCGGGAGAAACCGTGCTGGAGCTGGCCGCTAGCTTTGGCCATAGCGCGATCGCTCTAGCCCAGCGCTACGGCGTGCGCGTCGTTGGCATTGAGAAGAACCCCGATAGCGTTGCCCAGGCCCGTGCCAATGTCGAGAAGGTCGGGCTGACCGACCAGGTCACTATTCGAGAAGGCGATATTTTCCACCTCGATCAGGTGCCAGAGACCTTTGACTGCGTTTTGGCCGAAGCGATTCTCACCATGCAGTCGGCCCCCGGTAAAGCCAAAATTTTGGCGGGGGTGCGCGATCGCCTCCAGCCCGGTGGCCGCTTCCTCAGCCACGAACTGCTGGCCGACGGTCCCAACCCTGAGATCATCCACAAAGATCTGGCCGCTGCTATTCGGGTCAACGCCCAACCCCTCTCCAGCGACGATTGGATTGCCGCCTACCACCGATCTGGCCTCAACGTTCAGCACCACGCCACCGGCCCCATGACCCTGCTCAACCCCCAACATATCGCTCAGCAAGAAGGTCTGCCCACCCTGATCACCCTCGGTTGGAACTTGCTTACTCGCCCGGTAATCCGCGATCGCATCCTCACCATGCGCCAGGTTTTTCGCCGCCACGCCAGCCACCTCGGCTACATTATCCTCTGCGCCCAAAAACTGGAGTAGGGGCACGGCATACGCTACGAGGTCAACAGT
>NZ_JADEXE010000072.1 GCF_015207265.1 Nodosilinea sp. LEGE 07298
CCCCACGGGTCTCACCGTACGCGTTGACACCCAACGGCTGGCCCGCCTCGAAAACCAGCTCGGCGAACTGACCATCAACCGCAACGGCCTAGCCCTGCAAACCGACCAAATTCGGCTGGGATTAAAGGAGCTGGTCAGCCGCTTTGAGCGAGTGCGTGCCACCGTCGAGCAGCTACAAGGAGTTTCGGATCAAATCTTGATCGCCCCCGATCGCCAGCACCAGCCGATCGCCATGGGTGGTTTCACCGCAGCCCAACGTCCGGCCATCCCCGGTTTTGACTCCTTAGAGATGGACACCTACACGGCCCTCTATACCCACACCCAAACTCTGCTCGAAGAGATGGTACAGCTCGAAGAAGCCGCCGCCGATATCACCCTCTTCAATCGTCAGTCCGACCAGATGCTGAGTCAGCATCGCAAAATGCTCTCCCAGGTGCAAGACGACCTGATGTACGCCCGGATGGTGCCCCTGGGGCAGGTGCTCAATCGCTTCTCCCGAGTGCTGCGCGATCTGTCTAATACCTACGGCAAGCCTGCTGAACTCATCCTGGAAGGAACCGCTCTGCTAGTCGATAAGGCCGTGCTCGAAAAACTCTACGATCCGCTGCTGCACCTGCTGCGCAACGGCTTTGACCACGGCCTGGAACCTGCTGAAGAGCGCGATCGCCAGGGTAAGCCCAAGGTTGGTCAGATCACCATTCGGGCCTGCTACCGGGGCCGCCAGATCGACATTGAAGTCAGCGACGATGGTCGAGGTATCGACCTAGAGCGCGTGCGTCAGCGGCTGACTGACCTGGGCTGGCTGACGGCAGCAGAGGCTAGCGAGGCCAACGCCAAACAGCTCTATCGCTATATCTTTGAGCCGGGTTTTTCGACCGCTCAACAGGTTAGCGATCTGTCGGGGCGAGGGGTTGGCCTCGATGTGGTGCAAGACCAAATGCAGCGGCTTAAGGGCACCGTTACCGTGCAATCGATACCGGGAGCAGGCAGCCGTTTTACCCTCTCGCTGCCCATGACCCTGAGCATTGTCAACCTGCTGATTTGCTTTGTAGGCTCTACTCCGATCGCCTTTCGCAGCGACAGCATTACCGAAATCTTGATGCCGCGATCGCATCAGCTCAACCAGCAGGCCGATCAAACATGGCTCACCTGGCACGATCAGCAGTTGCCGATCTACGGATTGGGAAATTTGCTGTCATACCGTTGTCTACGCCCCGAACTCCCCATCAGCCAAGTGCTAGCAGCGGTGCCCTCCCCCGCCGACTGGGAAGCACCAGTGCTCATTTTGGACCGGGGCGACGGTCACTTGGGGGCGGCTTCAGACCGTCGCTACTTTGCCATTCAGGTCGATCGCCTGGTAACCGAGCAAGAATCGGTGATCAAGCCCTTTGGCACCGCCCTCAGCGCACCCCCTTACGCCTACGGCTGCACCGTGCTAGGAGACGGCAGCGTCATTCCCGTCATTGATGGCCAGGCCTTTTTAGATGAACTACTCAGCCGTCCTGCGACCACCAGCTCAACAACCTTTCTAGAGCAAGCCGATTCGCCCTCGGCCCCGATCCCCCAAGCCACCCTACACGCCACCACTACCGTACTGGTGGTCGACGATGCCATTACCTCTCGCCGCACGCTGGCGCTCTCCCTAGAGCGGGCGGGGTACCGCGTCTTGCAGGCCCGCGACGGCCAGGAAGCCCTGGAGCAGCTCGATCAAAACCCTGCTGTAAGGCTCATCGTCTGCGATATCGAAATGCCCAATATGAATGGCTTTGAGTTTCTCACCGCCCGTCGCCAGAGCCCTGCTCTAGCCGCCATTCCCACCCTCATGCTGACCTCTCGCAGCAACGACAAACACCGATGGCTGGCTCTACAGCTAGGAGCCACCGACTACTTCACCAAGCCCTACCTGGAGCAAGAGTTTCTGGGCGCGATCGCAGTCCATCTCCAAACCGCCAAGGCAATCAGTACCTCCTAATCGCCTCATCCCAAATCGAAGTTCAATACCCCCGTTTCAAAAACAGGCAATGTTGTAGAGGCAAGCGCCATTTGCCCTGCTCAATCGAAGATTAATTCAACAGGATTCGGTATCAGCTAGGCGCAATGGAAATATGCCCCCAGGTGGATAGTGTCCCTTGGCTCTGCTTCAGTACCATTTTTTGACAGGCTGTCCTGACTAAACCGGTTCTTTAGCCCTGAGCGAACCTGCTGGTTTTGTTAATGTTATCCCCAGAGGGGGGATGTTAGCCTGTAGAGAACGACACTTCAAAAGAGCAGGACTATGGTTGCAACCCCCGACGTTATTCAAACGTCTGCATCTTACACTCACTCCTCCACCGCAGGCGATAGCCGGGTAGCGGTGCTGCTAATGGGTTATGGCGAAGTTGAGAGCTACGAAGACTTTGCTAACTACAACGAGCAGGCCCTAAATTTGCTCACCGCCAAGTTTGCCCCCGTTCCCACCTGGGTTTATCCTCCGCTAGCCAAGCTGTTGGCAGCTTTCGATTTGCACGAGTGGAGCCACCAGCACGGCAATTTCATCTCCCCCCACAACGCTATTTTTGAAGCCCAACGGGCTGGTATTGAAGCCAACTTAAAAGAGCACTGGGGCGATCGCGTCAAAGTATTCAAAGCCTTCAACTTTTGCAAGCCCTTCCTCCCCGACCAAGTGCTAGAGCAAGTCAAGGCCGAAGGCTACGACAAGCTACTGATCTATCCCCTGCTGGTGGTCGATTCTATTTTCACCAGCGGCATTGCGATCGAGCAGGTCAACGACGCGCTCGCCAAACTCTCTGACGGCAGCGAGCACTGGGTGCAGGGCATGCGCTACATCCCCTCATTTTTTGACGCGCCCGACTACATCGACTATCTGGCCACTATGGTCGAAGACAAGATCAAGAGCCACCTGGCCGTCGCCCACCTGCCATCGCAAACCGGCATCGTGCTAATGAACCACGGCTGCCCCCACGAGGCCAAGGGCTTTACCTCCGGCATTGACGAAAGCCAAAAGCTCTACGACAAAGTGCGCGATAAGCTGATCTACAAGTACCCACTAATCTCGGTCGGCTGGCTCAACCACGACACCCCGCTGATCAAGTGGACCCAGCCCAACGCCGACCTCGCCGCCCGCAACTTAATTGATCTGGGGGCCACCGCCCTGGTGTTCATGCCCATCGGTTTCGCCACCGAAAACCACGAAACCCTGCTGGATGTCGAGCACATTATCGAAGGGATGCGCCGCAAGCATCCCCACGTTACCTACGTGCAAATGCCCTGCGTCAACGACGACCCAGCCTTTTTGGCGATGGCCGCCACCTGGGCCGACAAGCACATCGCCGACCTGCTAGAAGAAGATGCCCTGGCCATCAACCCGTCGCTAGCAGCATCACAGGCGGCGGCGGTACACAGCCACCACGGTCACACCCACGATCACCATCTGAGCGGCCACAGCCACGATCATGGTCACAGCCACGATCACGGTCATCATCACTAGTAGCTTGCCGAGCCAAAGGTAACAGATCCACGATTCACGGGGTACGGTTAAGGTCTGCCATGAACCGTATATCCTAAGCCACTGGAGCTTGTCACCATCGGCTTGATCAAGTACCAGTGCCCGATCGCCATCCAAAGTCTAACGTTGCAATGCAACGTCAGACTTTGGATAACAAAACGTGGGCAAAAGCGGATCAGCAAACGATGCTGATCCGCTTCCTGAGCATATTAGGTAGAGTGATGGGGCTAAGCACCACCGCTAGCCCTAGAAACACCCAGCTACCCAACCGGTATTTTGGATTGGACGAATCGCGTAAAAACGGACCAATGGCCAACAGAAAAACCATCAGCGACGCTAGCAGATAAAGCTGTAGGGCCATAGTAATTTGAGGTTAATTGCGCTATTTCTAGGCTGCCCAAGGTCGATGGTTCTGACCTTGGTAATCATACCGAACATCTGTTGAACCTCAACGGGTGACAAGCCCCGACAAACCCGCTAGAATCAGCCATTAATACAGGCGTTCTAAGCGATGGATGGGTTATGCCAGTGAGTTCTAGCCAAATTAAAGCCCTGCTTGACCAAAAGCGGGATGCCTTTAGCGCCTTTAGCCGGGCTAAGTTTGAGCTACTGCACGCCTACAACCGGGCCTGGATTGAGTTTGCGGCTCTGCCCCAGACGCAGCAGGTGGTTAAATTAGACGCTCATTCTGGTCCAGTGGGTGCCCGACCGTTAGAAGAAATTACCGCTGACAAAGGCATTCTGCCGTTCTTTTTTGCTGAATCTGGCCCTGTCGGCGATCGCTGGACTAACCGCGAGCAAAGCGCCCAGTGGGTACAAACCATCCTCGAAGACATCACCACATTTGCCGTCGACGGCTCCCAAATCTCCCCCGGCAAAGATATTTCTATCCCCATTGCCCTGCTGCAAATCGGCTGGTTTGAGAACCCCCACAGCGCCACTCGTTCCTATAAAAAAGATGTGCGGGTAGACCTGATGACTCCGGCTGAACTGGGACCAAATCCAGCCCAGCCGGTCGAGCGCCGGGTCAATATTCGCCGCTTTCAAATGGAAGTAGCGCGGCTAGTGGAGTACATCAACGCCTGTAAAGAACCGGAGCGCACGCTGGTCTTTTTTGATGGGGCGCTGGTGGTCACCTTTGCCGAAGCCTTTGATCAGAAGAGCCAGACAGCTTACGTGCAGTCTATTTTGTCGCTACTAGAGGCCAGCTGTCGCCGTCGCGTGCCCCTAGTCGGCTACGTCGATACTTCCTACGCCCACGATCTGACGGGCATGTTGCACCACGCCTACGGACTAGAGGCCACCGAGGGCATTCACGATGCCCAGCTATTGGCCCGCCTGATGGAGTGGGGCGATCGCACCGCCGTCTTTCAGTGCGATCGCGGCGGCGTTCTCGATCAGTACAACGACTACGGCGACCAGATTGCCTTCACGTACCTCAAAACCACCCGCGACGGCTACCCCGTGCGGCTCGAAATGCCCCGTTGGATGTGGGAAAGCGGCCATATTACCCAATACCTCAATTGGGTACGCGGCGAAGTCATTATTGGCGGCGGCTACCCCTACAGCATCGAAACCGCTGACCAAACCGCCGTGCTGCAAGGCCAAGACAAGCACATCTTTCTGCGGGTGCTGCAAGACTGGGCCGATCGCGAAGCCATCAACCTGCGCCTTTCCCGCAAAATGGTCAGCAAGCAGCGCCGCCGCTAGAGGGCGATCATAAAGTCTCTATAAACCAGGCTTAATCTCAGTAATTTGACCTACACACTCCCTTACGCAGGGTGCTTAAGTAGAAAAGTACACCCAAAAACCTGTATCTGTCTCGGAGAAACCATCAGACGCAATGCCCCCTCGTCGTCTATGGCTACTGCCTACAGTGCCTACTCAAGGAGGATTTGCCCTGCATGAAAGCATCTAAAGTATTGAGCGTTGCCCTAGTGGTTACTGGACTGTTGGGGTCAATGGCACCCGAGGCCTTTGCCAAAGGAAAACCCACTAAGGGCGGGGGTGGCGGTAGTCAGCCTACGGCTCCCCTCACCTGCGCTAGCGGCTCTGTCACCAGCAACCCCCTGGCTGGGGGGTCTTCGTTGAGCTATACCCAGTGTTTGAATCCGGTATCGGGCAACGATGTTAGCAGCAGCATTGCCGCCGATCTCACGGCCTTCCTCGACAACACTTTGGGCGACTGGGCGTTTGATGGCAAGTACGAAGGTGGCAAGAATTCTGCTGGGCCTAACGACCTGGGCTTTAGCTGGGTTCAAGATGGTAAGGGCGCTGGCACCTGGAGCCTGGCTAAGACAATCGCAACTCCATTTGTGATTAGCCTCAAGGCTGGCAACGCCTACACCGCTTATTACTTCGACGGCAACACACCTATTAACAGCGGCACCTGGGCCACCTTTGACCAAAAGGATCTATCCCACGCCTCCTTCTTTGTCGGCAAGGGCAGTCTCACCCCTGAAGACCCTAAAACCACTGTCCCCGAGCCGGCCTCTACCGCCGCCCTGGTGCTGGTAGGCCTGAGCGCCGTAGGCCTGGTGCGCAAAAAGCAGGCCTAGCGTCTTGCCATCTAGCTATACCTACAGAAAACCTGTTAAAGCGACCGTTTAGCCCTAGGGACAAGCTTTGTTCCTAGGGCTTTTTGTGCTGCACTGGCCAACTCACTGGAGACTGCAAAACGTTAGCAAAGTCACCCATTGGGACACTACTTGGCTCGCCACTTTAAGGTCACTATCTACTGGATAACCCCTAGAACCGAAATATTTCCAAAATGCTTTTCTGAGGCTGGCGCTTGGCCGTGACCGCTAGCTTATGGTTGAATCGGAGCATACGCTCTAGAAAACAGTATGGCCAACTCACTACCACCTACCCGCCAAGAAACTGACAGCCTGGGAGCGATCGCCGTGCCCAGCGATCGCTACTGGGGAGCCCAAACCCAGCGATCGATTCGCTACTTTTCCATTGGCCAAGACAAAATGCCCCTGGAGGTGGTGCATGCGATCGCGATCGCCAAAAAGGCCTCCGCTCTTGCCAATGCAGACCTGGGCAAGCTGCCCACAGATAAAGCAACATTGATTGTGCAGGCCGCCGATGAAATTATTGCCGGTCAGCTCGACGACCATTTCCCCCTACACGTGTGGATGACCGGCAGCGGCACCCAGTGCAACATGAACGTCAATGAGGTGATTGCCAATCGCGCCATTGAGCTAGCGGGCGGCGAAATGGGCAGCAAAACCCCCATTCACCCCAACGACCACGTCAATATGTCGCAGTCGTCCAACGATATTTTTCCCACGGCGATGCACATTGCGGCAGCCCAGGCGCTCACCCAGCGGCTGCGCCCCGCCGTTACTCAACTGAGGGATGCGCTAGATGAAAAAGCTCAGGCCTGGGCCGACATCGTCAAAATTGGTCGCACCCACCTGCAAGACGCCGTACCCCTCACCCTGGGCCAGGAATTTTCTGGCTATGTAGGTATGCTCGACGACAACCTGACTCGCCTCGAAAGCGCCCTGCCAGGGCTGTACCAACTCGCCATTGGGGGAACGGCCCTCGGCACCGGCCTGAACGCCGGACCAGGGTTTGCCGAGGCCGCCGCTCAGCACATTGCTCACCTCACCGAGCTGCCTTTCGTCAGCGCCCTCAATAAATTCACCGTGATGGGTGCCCACGATGCCGTGGTGATGGCCAGCGGTGTGCTCAAAACCCTGGCGGTATCGCTCTACAAAATTGCCAACGACATTCGCTTGCTGAGCTGTGGGCCAAGGGCAGGCTTTGCCGAGCTACACCTGCCTGAAAACGAGCCAGGGTCGTCGATTATGCCGGGCAAGGTCAACCCTACCCAGTGCGAGGCCCTGGCTATGGTAGCGGTTCAGGTCATGGGCTATGACGCAGCGGTGGCCTTTGCCGGGGCCAGCGGCTACCTCGACATGAACGTCTACAAGCCGATGATGATCTTTAACCTGCTGCAGTCGGCGCGGCTGATGGCCGACAGCTGCCACAACTTCACCGAGTTTTTGGTGGCGGGTATGACCCCCAACTACAAACAGATCGACCAGTACGTACAGCAGTCGCTGATGCTGGTCACCGCCCTCAGCCCGGCCATCGGCTACGATAAGGCCTCTCAAATTGCCCATCATGCTTTTGAGCACGACCTTACCCTCAAGCAGGCAGCCCTGGCCCTAGGCTACGTCTCTGAAGCGGAGTTTGACACACTGATCGATCCCCGCCGCATGACCCATCCCTAGGTCTAGCCGCCCCTGCAGTGTCCACACCTGTGGAATGTTAAGGACTATGTTTTTTTGCTCCGGTGGCTCAGGTTCAAGGCAGCCGTTCCCGTATGATCATCCTTAAAGTTTGTAAATTTTCCTAAGATTCTGGAGATTCAAACGTGTCTCTTCCGTTACTAAATTACTCCCCGTCCAGCCAAAATCAGCGAGTCGCCGCTTACGAAGTTGGTGGTGATGAGCAGCCGAGATTCTTCTCGACCGATGATCTGTATGACACCAGCGATATGGATGCGCTGATCAACGCAGCCTATCGGCAAATGTTTTTCCACGCGTTCAAGTGCGATCGCCAGCCTTTTCTGGAGTCGCAGCTGCGCAACGGTCAAATTACCGTGCGTGACTTTATCCGTGGTCTGGCTCTGTCGCCCACCTTCTACAACAGCTTCTACGAGAAGAACAGCAACTACAAATTTGTAGAGCACTGTGTTCAAAAGATTCTGGGCCGCGACGTTTATAGCGATCGCGAAAAAATTGCCTGGTCTATCAAAGTGGCCAACAAGGGTATCCAGGGCCTAGTTGATGAGCTCCTCGATAGCGAAGAGTATCTCACCAGCTTTGGCTACAACACCGTGCCCTACCAAAAGCGGCGGGTGCTGCCCGGCCGCCCCGAAGGTGAGCGGCCCATCCATATCAAGAACCCCCGCTACGACGCCTACCACCGCAATCAGCTGGGCTTCCCTCAGATTGTGTGGCAGTCTCAGGTTAAGCGGTTTGTTCCCCAAGAAAAGAAAGCGACCGCTGGCAATCCTCAAATGTTCTTGGGTATGGCCCGCAGTATTGGAGCCAGTGGTGCCGCACCAGCCCGCGTCTCTACCGGCGAAATCAACATCGCTACCGCTGTGCCCTACCGCAAAGTATCGGTTGACTAAGGCTAGCGACATTCGGTTAGTTTTCTAGAACACCATGGGGGTGTAGGCTGCGGCTTACATCCCTTTTTATTGTTACTGGGTAAAACCAGCCGATAGACAGAAAATAGGCAAAAAAAATCCCCTGGCAATTGCCAGGAGGACTTATCAGGGTGCATCTACCATTCACCTTTTCTGCTCAGACGAACCCTGATCCGGAAAAGTTGCCCGCTTTTTTGAGATTAGTTTGAGTTGCCAGCTTCCCGCAGCACCTCTATCTGCCCCCGCAGAGACTCAGCCCAGTCTGTAGACCCACTAGCCTCAAATAGAGTAGCCGCCTGTTCAAAGTCAGCAATCACCGCCTCCCGTGCCTCTAAAGGAATATCCTCTGGCCCCTGGATGGCCTCGCCCTGTTCGAGATACACCTGCCCCAGGGTTGCTTGAGCACGGCCCAGATAGGCCGATGATTGGTCAGAGTCAATGTCTATGGCCTCGGTGTAAGCGGCAATAGCGCCAGCATAGTCTTCAGCTAGGGCCAGGGCTTCAGCCTCGGCATAGGTTATTTCAAACTCGGTAGAGGCACGTACGACCAGATCATAGTCACCCCCCTGGCCTGAAAACGACTTGGCTACCACGGTATAAGCGCCATCTTCAGGCAGTTCAAGGATGATTTTGGAGTTTAGGGTACCGCCAAAATCATCGTTAGCAGCAATTTCGGCTTCGCCTGGGCCAAGCAGCGACAGTACCGGATCGAAATCTTCGCTGTCTAGGGTAATCGTGATGGCTTGCCCGGTGGTGCCCTCAAAGGTGTAGGTGGCTTGGGCCGGATAAATCGTGCCCGACTCTTGCAGGACTGGATCAGCTTGAGCAGACGAGGCCGTTGAGTTAGCCAATAGCCCTGCCAGGGTTAAGGGCACTACTGCTCCAACAGACAACAGCCTCCCCCGAGAGAATAACCGTAAAAAAGCCATGCAACCTCCCCTAAGGAAAGAACGAACACACAAATCTTGCCATGCAGCCTAGCACAGGCGGACTCAGCCTACGATAGAGCCCGAGGGTGACACAGCAGGCTATTGTAATACTGAAGCTAAGTCACTGAGCTTGTCTATGCCTCGCCTGCCTATGCTACTGATTGGATCGGGAATGATCGCCATATTAGATAGCGTCGCTCTGGCTCTGCCGCCCCCCGATGAGATTCCCGAAGAAATTTTGCGCACCGAGGTGATTACTGAGGCGCGATCGCCTATTGACGGCAAACCTATTTCCGCTGCGGACTACGCTGCCCTGCAAGCTCGACTGCGTGACCCCAATACCGAGGTCATTGTCAACTCTGATATTGCTTCGCTGATCCAGCTATTGCAGTTTAGGCGCGTTCTTAGGCCCATTCTTCCTTTTCTGCCTTAGCGGTGATTTTGCCCGAATTCGCAAAATTTTCCCTGTGGAAACAGCTAAGTTTTGTTACTCTATTCCGCAGATAGTAAATTCACACAGATCGTTTATATCCCCCTGTGGACCTTTAATAACATGCCTGCAACCGTTGACGCTGAGCAGATTGACCGGATTGTCTGGAACCAGCACCATGACCCCTTTGAGATTCTTGGGCCACATATGGTGCAGCAACAAGATGGACAAACCGTCTGGGCTGTAAGAGCCTACCTACCCCAAGCCGATCAGGCCTGGGTGGTGCTGCCACAGGAGCACAAAGAAGTGGCGATGGAGTCTAACCACAATCCCCACTTCTTTGAGTGCGTGCTGGAGGTTCAAGATCTGGCTAATTACCAGCTCAAGTACGTTAGCGGCGACCATGTCCAGGTCATCTACGACCCCTACGCCTTTAAGACCCGCACCATTACCGACTTTGATATTCACCTATTTAGCGAAGGCAACCACCACCGCATCTACGAAAAGCTAGGAGCCCACTTCACCACCATTGAAGGGGTGGCTGGCGTGTATTTTGCGGTGTGGGCTCCCAATGCTCGCAATGCCTCGGTGCTGGGTGACTTTAACTACTGGGACGGTCGCAAGCATCAGATGCGTCGCCTCTCTAACGGCATTTGGGATTTGTTTATTCCTGGGCTAGAGGTTGGGGTTCACTATAAGTACGAAATTAAGAACTACGACGGCCATATTTACGAGAAGTCTGACCCCTACGGTTTTCAGCAGGAAATTCGGCCTAAAACGGCCTCTATTGTCACTGATCTAGATAGTTACGGTTGGCAAGACCAGACGTGGATGGAAAAGCGGCGGCAGACCGAGCCACTGACCCAGCCCGTATCTATTTACGAGCTGCATGTGGGTTCGTGGCTACACGAGTCGTCGGCTAACCCTGCCCTGCGCCCCGACGGCACCAAAGAACCGGTCGTCACCGTAGCCGAACTCAAGCCTGGAGCCCGCTTTCTGACCTACCGAGAGCTGGCCGATCGGCTCATTCCCTATATCAAAGAGTTAGGGTTTACTCACATCGAGCTGCTGCCCGTAGCTGAGCACCCCTTCGATGGCTCCTGGGGCTACCAAGTAACGGGTTACTACGCCGTTACATCTCGCTACGGCACCCCCGAAGACTTTATGTACTTCGTCGATCAGTGTCACCAAAACGACATTGGGGTCATTGTCGACTGGGTACCGGGCCACTTTCCTAAGGATGGTCACGGGCTGGCCTTTTTTGATGGTACTCACCTCTACGAGCACGCTGACCCCCGCAAAGGCGAGCACAAGGAGTGGGGAACCTTGGTGTTTAACTATGGCCGCAACGAGGTGCGCAACTTCCTGGTGGCTAACGCCATTTTCTGGTTTGAGAAGTACCACATTGATGGAATTCGGGTGGATGCGGTGGCCTCAATGCTCTACCTCAACTACTTCCGTAAGGACGGTGAGTGGGTAGCTAACGAGTACGGCGGCTGTGAGCACATTGAGGCGGCTGATTTCCTTCGGCAGGTCAACCACGTGCTGTTTACCTACTTTCCTGGGGTGCTTTCTATCGCAGAAGAATCCACCGCCTGGCCGATGGTTTCCTGGCCCACCTATGTAGGCGGGCTGGGGTTCAACCTCAAGTGGAATATGGGCTGGATGCATGACATGTTGGACTACTTCAACATGGACCCATGGTTCCGGCAGTTTCACCAGAACAATGTCACATTTAGTATTTGGTACGCCTTTACCGAAAATTTCATGCTGGCCCTTTCCCACGACGAGGTGGTACACGGCAAGAGCAACATGCTGGGCAAAATGCCGGGCGATGAGTGGCAGAAATTTGCCAATCTACGCTGCCTCTACACCTACATGTTCATGCATCCAGGCAAGAAAACCCTGTTTATGAGCATGGAGTTTGGCCAGTGGAGCGAGTGGAACGTGTGGGGTGACCTGGAGTGGCACCTGCTGCTGCATCAGGCCCACGCTAGTCTCAAGCACTTCATGGGCAAGCTCAACGAGTTTTATCGCAGCGAACCAGCGCTGTTTTCCCAAGACTTTGACCAGGCAGGCTTTGAGTGGATTGACTGTAGCGACAACCGCCACAGCGTGGTGTCGTTTATTCGCTGCGATAAAGAGACCGATGACTTTGTGGTGGTGGTGTGTAACTTCACGCCTCAGCCCCACAGTCATTACCGGGTTGGCGTACCTGAGCAGGGCTACTACAAGGAGCTGTTCAACAGCGATGCCCGCGACTTTGGCGGCAGCAACATGGGTAATCTGGGCGGCAAATGGTCTGAAGACTGGGCCTTTCACAGTCGGCCCTATTCGCTCGATTTAACCCTGCCACCACTCGGGGTAATCGTACTGAAGTTGGATAAAAAGGACACTCAAAAAGCTCTATCAGGCCAGTAGGCTCAGGCTGGTTAGCCCAGCTAACTCCATGAAACCGCGCATTACTGTCATCACCCTGGGTGTGGATGATCTGGAGCGATCGCTGTGCTTCTACCAGGAAGGACTGGGCTTTGTGACCGAGGGGATTGTGGGTCAGGAGTTTGAGCATGGAGCCGTTGCCTTCGTTGACCTCCAGCCAGGTCTGAAACTAGCTCTCTGGCCCCGCAAAAGCATCGCCCATGATACGGGACTGGCGTGGGGCGCAACCAGTCCAACCGAGTTCACCCTAGGGCATAACGTGGCCTCTAGAGCCGAAGTCGATGCTGTGATGGCGCAGGCCAGTACTGCCGGTGCCAACATCGTTAAGCCAGCCCAAGAGACTTTTTGGGGTGGGTACGCAGGCTACTTCCAAGACCCTGACGGGCATGTTTGGGAGGTCGTGTGGAACCCGCAATGGATCGAGCCAGATGGAGACTTGTCGGCACCACCCCGAGGGCTGGTTTAGCTTCGGTATAGCTGGGGGAACTGCTTGTCAACTCTGGACTCGCCATGGCTCGAGACCGTTGAGAATCAAGTCAAGCCCAAACTCGAAGTCGTGGAGACCGTTGTAGCGCTTCTCTATCACCAGATGGGTGAGGTGATTCATGTAGGGGTACTGATCAACGGGAAGATTAGGAACAAAGCTTGAGGCTGCCTCTGAGTAGTTGGCCGGGTCAAGGGGAAAGTTTAGCGCCTGAAGCGTAAAGCCGTAGAGGTAACTGTCGATCGCATTCCAGGCGTGGTCGGCCATCTCGTAGGTGAAGCCCGCGTCAACCAAGCAGCCCAAGGTGGCATCGATATAGCGCAGCATCGCCGGACCAACGTTGATCCGTGACATCAGGGCCAGGGCCGCCCAGGGGTGGCGCAGCAGCACGCTGTGAGCCGAGATCGCCCGCTGCCGAAGGGCCGTTTTCCAGGCAATCTCCAGGCTGGGCAACTCAATCTCGCTAACGACCTGATCCACCAAGCTGTCGATCAGGTCATCCTTGTTGGCGATGTGGTTGTAGAGCGACATCGCTTTAACCCCCAGCGCCTGGGCTAGCCTGCGCATGGAGAGGGCCTGCAATCCTCCCTGGTCGACTAGAGTCATAGCCACCGCCAAGATCCGCCCTCTGCTGAGGGGCGTTGAGGGGGGCGAGCTATTGGTCTCAGGTATAAGGTCTGGCATCGCTTCAAGGAATCTGGCCCAACTGGAAACCGGGTTTCTACCCAGCATTAGCTTAATTTCGCGTAGTCAATTGCAAAAACCCGGTTTCTGAACAGTCTTTTTTGACCCAACTGACTTACAGTGTAAGCTAAGCTTACGGTGTAAGTATGTGATGCCAGCGATTTTTGCCGAATCCTTCCGTCTGGAGCAAGTGCTATGAGTGCCTCAAGCGCGCCTGTTGCCCAAAACGATGAGCCTGACAGGGACGGGCAAATGAGAGCGATCGCCCAGACCGAGTACGGCGGGCCAGAGGTGCTGAGTCTGCAAAGGGTGCCCAAGCCCGTCCCTAACGACAACCAGGTGCTGGTGCGGGTCCACGCCGCCGCCGTTACCGCTGGTGACTGGCATCTGATGCGGGGCAAGCCGCTGTTTATTCGCCCCATGTTCGGTGGAGTGCGTAGGCCCAAAATTAAAACCCTCGGTTCTGATATGGCTGGCACCGTGGAGGCGGTGGGATCTGCGGTAACTCAGCTTCAGCCGGGGGCTGCGGTATTTGGCGACCTGTCGGAGTGCGGTTTTGGGGCCTTTGCGGAGTATGTCTGTGTGCCGGAGTCGGCTCTGGTGCTGAAGCCCGAGCAGGTTGATTTTGAGGTAGCGGCGGCGGTACCGGGGTCAGCGCTGGCGGCACTTCAGGGCCTGCGGGATGTGGGGCAGATTCAGCCGGGGCAGCGGGTGTTGATCAATGGTGCTTCGGGCGGGGTAGGGTCTTTTGCCGTGCAGATGGCGAAAATGTTTGGGGCTGAGGTGACGGCGGTGTGCAGCGCTCACAAGATGGCGATGGTGCGATCGCTCCACCCAGATCACCTCCTCGACTCCACCCAAACCGATTTCACCCAGACCGACCAGCGCTACGATCTGATCCTGGATACAGCGGCCTACCGTCTGATTTGGGACTATCTACCTGCCTTGGCTCCCCAAGGCACCTACGTGCTGGTGGGCGGCGGCGGGGCTCAATTTCTCCAGGGCATGCTGCTGGGACCGTTGCTGTCGAAACTGAGCGATGGGCAAGGCCCGGCCAAAGGCCAACGCCGGGTGAAGTGCCTGGCGACCCAACCCAACCAGGCCGATCTCTTAACCCTGCGGGATTTACTGGCGGCGGGGAAAATTGTTCCTTTCATCGGCCAGCGCTACGACCTAGACGAGGTTCCCAAGGCGATCCGCCATCTGGAAGCCAGGCAGGTGATGGGGAAGGCAGTGATTCGGGTTGCCCCGACAGCGTAGAATTTCTGGGAAACGTCTTCTTCTGAAATGCCTTAGGCGATGCCTGCTTCAAATCGAGGATGCCTGACCTACGCATGTCCCATCCATGCAGGATTGCTATGGCGGCTCTTGTGCTCTTTCGTGATTCTTGGTAGATTATTTCAGACCAATCGGTCTTTTTTGCATGTCAAAGGCGCAAGACACTAAGGCGCGAATTGTCGAGCAGGCGGCAGCCCTGTTTAATCAGCAGGGGTACGCTGGCGCGTCTATGTCTGACCTGATGCGGGCTACGGGCCTACAAAAGGGCGGCATCTACAACCACTTTCGTAGTAAAGACGAGCTGGCCCTAGAAGCTTTTAGTTTCGCCGTTCAGCGCATTCAGCAGCAATTTAGGGGGGCTTTGACGGGAAAACGCCACGCTGTAGACAGGCTATTAGCCATCCTCAGCGTCTATGAACAGTTTTTGGACAATCCCCCCGTTCAGGGCGGTTGCCCGCTGCTGAACACAGCGGTAGAAAGCGACGATACCCACCCCGCCTTGCGCCAGCAAACGCAGCTGGCCATGGATACCTGGCGATCGCTGATCGAGCGCATTGTCAACAAAGGTATTACCCGTGGTGAACTACAACCTACCGTCGATAGCCAGGCAGTTGCCACCATTTTGATTGCCACCCTTGAAGGTGGCATCATGCTGAGCAAACTGTACGACGACCCCTCCCACCTAGAACGCGCCCTTGACCATTTGGCGACCTACGTTCAACACCAGCTAGCGACCCCTGGCTAATTTTTTGCCTTCAAAAAGACCGATCGGTCTTTTCTGTTCTTTTATGGAAATATGTCCCATGCTAAAGCTGCACTATGCCCGCCCTTCCGTCTATGCCCGGCCGGTGTGGCTTGCCCTGCTCGAAAAGCAGCTGCCCTTTGAGCTGATTCCGGTCGATCTAAGCGGCAAGCAGTTTGAGCCTGACTTTCTGGCGGTAAACCCGTTTAGCCACATTCCGATTTTGACAGATGGCGATTTTCGGGTAATTGAGTCGCTAGCGATTTTAGATTATTTAGAAGCCCGCTATCCTGATCGCGCGTTGTTGCCCACTGAAGCCAGGGCAATCGCCACCGTTCGGATGGTACAGCTGGTAACATTCAACGAACTGCTGCCGGCGGTATTTAAACTGCTTATGCAAGATAAGCGGTCTGGTGTGCCCTCAGCGGAGATAGAGTATGCTCAGCTACGGGCGAAAACGACGCTGAGGTTTTTGGAAGATTTGCTAGCAGACTCGCAGTATTTTGCTGGCAATCAGCTGACGCTAGCGGAGATTGTGGCGGGCACCATCATTCATAGACTGCCTGACTTAGGGGTTTCGCTGGTCGGTTATTCTAGTCTGGAGCGCTGGTCTAAGCAGTTGCTGGCTCGCCCCGCCTGGCAGCAGATCGAGTTGAGTGCTGAGGAATGGATCACCTTTAGACGCCGTATGCGAGTGATTCCTAAACTTTGGCAGCGCCGTCGCCGCCAGCGCGTGGCAGCGCTGAGCCAAGAGCCGCCTCTGACAACATAATTGGGTAAGGCAGGCTCACTATGGGCACAACGCCCTACGACTGGCTAGACAAATCTTTAGTTGCCCTGCACCGTGCCCACCGCTACCGCGAGGTGCAGACCATTGACGGTATGGCACGGGCCGTGGTGCAGCGCCAGGGGCAGACTTTGGTCAATTTTGCTAGCAACGACTATCTAGGGTTGGCAAGCGACCCCAGGCTGGCGGCGGCGGCGATCGCAGCGATTCGTACCTACGGCACCGGCAGCACCGGCTCTCGCTTGCTCAGCGGCCACCGTGAGCTGCATCGGGAGCTAGAACGGGCGATCGCCGCCCTCAAGGGCACCGACGATGCGATCGTGTTTAGCTCGGGCTATTTGGCGAATATGGGGGCGATCGCGGCCTTAGTCGGCAGCCCAGACCTGATTTTGGGCGACGAGTACAACCACTCCAGCCTCAAGTCAGGGGGCAAAGTGAGCGGTGCTACAGCGTTAGACTATCGCCACGGCGATGTCGCTCATCTGCAAGACCTACTGGAAACCCATCGCGATCGCCACCGCCGCTGCCTGATTACGACCGACAGCGTCTTCAGTATGGATGGCGACCTCTGCCCACTGCCAGAGATTCTCAACTTAGCAGAGACCTACGACGCCATGGTGCTAGTGGACGAGGCCCACGGCACTGGAGTCTTCGGAACCCGAGGATCTGGGGCCGTGGAACATCTGGGATGTGCCAGCCATCCCCTAGTGACCGTAGGTACGCTAAGCAAGGCCCTGGGCAGCCTGGGCGGCTACGTAGCCGGGTCTAAGCCCCTCATAGATTTTTTGCGCAACCGCGCCCCTGGGTGGATCTACACCACGGGCCTATCGCCAGCCGATACGGCAGCGGCTCTGGCGGCAGTACACATTGTGCAGCACGAACCCCAGCGCCGCGCCGCGCTCTGGAGCAATGTCAGGCAGGTTATGCAGCAGCTTGATTTAGTCTTAGGTAAGCCAGTAGCACCAGCACTTGTGCTGCGCCGCCTGCCCTCTGAGTCACCTATTATTTGCCTAGGTGGACCCTCGACCGAAGCCATTGTACGAGCCAGTCAGCGATTGCAGCAGGCAGGGCTATGGGTAGCGGCAGTACGCCCACCCACAGTTCCCACCAGTCGGCTGCGAATTACTCTGATGGCCACCCATCAACCGGCCCATCTAAATCGACTGATCGCTGGGCTGCAGGAAGTAGTGGGTTGAAGCAGTAGAGGACAGCGTTTGCGCTATTTGAGCGATCGCCTGCCCGATCAACGCCCTGACTCAAACACTATAGGCAGAACTAATGGTCGCCCGGGGCTGCTGCATCTGTTGTAGCGCGAGGTGGGTCCAAAGAGAGTCAACTTGCCCTGGTGCGGCCTTGCTCTCCAAGGTGTACGGCAACTTTGGTAAAGCCTCTAGATCAAGACCATAGGGTTGACCTAAAGCTTTAATAATCCACGGTAGAGTAGCGGGTAGCTCTGTGGGCACCAGCGTGAGATAAAATTGGCAAGTCCAGTTGTAGCGGCGGCGGCCTCGTTCAGAACTAGCCCCTGTCGAGAGCTCTGCACCTAAATTAACCCCAACCCGAAGCACCATAGGGCGATCGGGCAACAGCACGTCTGGGGCAGAGTGTGCATACATGCACAAATAATTCAAGCGGCCTTGATCGTCCGTCCAAGACACGCGTGGCAGCGTACTGGAGTAAGACTTTTCTCTAGAGATGTTGACAGAAGACACATCCAGAGCATCGGCAAATGAGCGGTAAAACTGCGCACGCAGCTTCGAAACCTGCTGTGCTGACTCGGGTAGCATAAGCCGGTTTCCTATACGAAAATATTTAGAGAACCTGATTGAGCCGGTGGCTTGGGCAGCCAGCTCGGCTCTCTTAACTAGCGCTTTGAATATCAGCGCTTCGAACCCCAGCGGCGCTGCTTTTGGCGAGCAATGGTTTTGCGCTTGCGCTTTTCAATCGGGGTCTCAAAGTGACGATTTTTCCGCATATCCGAAAAAATCCCCGCTCGAGCCACTTTTCGCTTAAACCGCCTCAAGGCCGATTCAATATTTTCGTCTTCTCCCAATACAACCTGGGCCATTAATTACTCCTGAGAAACTTCGCTAACGCTAGCTCAAACATGTTGTCGACAGCGTCAGACTAAAACGGCTGGATATCGCGTCTGCGATACCCAGCTAGCAAAAACTCGATACCTATAGGATCGATGCTACAGCGGATGGCCGCAAAAACCCTGACTGTGTCTGGGATTCTAGCGACGGTTGTTCCAACCGCCGCCACCACCGCCGCCACCGCCGCCACGCGATTCACGGGGACGAGCCTTATTGACCTTAAGGTCACGGCCCATCCACTCTGCCCCGTCGAGGGCTTCGATGGCGGCATCTTCTTCAGCTTCGTTTTCCATTTCCACAAAGGCAAAGCCACGAGGACGACCGGTTTCGCGGTCGGTGGGCATGCTCACCCGGCTAACGGCACCATACTCGGCAAAGACCTCCGTGAGCTGGTCTTGGGTGGCGCTAAAGGCCAGGTTGCCTACGTAAATCGACATGGACTCATCTCCAAGTAGAGAGAAAAAAAGCAGAAAGTTATAAGGAGATGTACTCAACTAAGGACGATGCCAAGCCGGTAATGCTACTAACAACTTGCTTGTCACACGATAGCACAGGCCTACCTGATAGCCATTATCGGGCGTTGGCGTAGCCGCTCCGGAGGAGCATCGCAGCGCTGCCTGGCAGACCCGCTTAATCCTCTGGTAGCACCCATTTGGGCGGTCGCGAGGCCCGCT
This sequence comes from Nodosilinea sp. LEGE 07298, assembly GCF_015207265.1. GTDB lineage: Bacteria > Cyanobacteriota > Cyanobacteriia > Phormidesmidales > Phormidesmidaceae > Nodosilinea. The sequence continues at coordinate 19,222 of NZ_JADEXE010000072.1, forward strand.
CCATCATTTTGCGCCTCACGGCGTCATCAGCCATTTCGAGCATCTCATCTAGGGACGTGTCAGCAATAAATTTTGAGGCTTCGGCGGTGTACTTCAGGTTGGGACAGTCGTTCCCTAGCACACAGCCGTCTTTACAATCTACTGCACAGTTAACCGCCATTGTTTCTGTTTAACCCCGTAATTCAGCGTTAGGGCACATCTCTATCTCTATAGGAAAGCCCTTAAAAATTGTAACAACCCTGCCCCTTTCCTTAGGGAGAGAATTTTTCCCTAAGGCAGTAGTGGATCGGGGTAGAGTTGTGGCAGAACAGGTGGCCTGTAGATCGCTAGCTCATGGCCAAAAAACACCTGTCAACTCAAAATGGCTGGCATCCTTTGTAAATCCTCTTGAATCCTAGGAGCACCCAACCATGAGTCAGTCGTCTGAGGCAAAGCCCCGTTGGCCCCTGTGGCTGCTAGGAGGCCTGCTGCTGCTGCTGTTAGTTCTGGCTGGCCTGTACTGGATAGACCCTAGCTTGCTCAACCGGCTAACCCTGGCCGCCGCGACGGCCCTTTAGCAATGACCAGTTAACCGTTTAGGGATAGGGCGGCCCCCTGTAGGTGGTATAGGTTTTTTCCGATAGCATCAGGGCAGTAAATGGGAGCTTGCCGCTAGAGACTATGGCCATTTGTCGTTTTTTTCTGGTTTTTGGGGCTTCACTGTGTTTGAGCATGGGTGCAGGGGCTCAGGTGCCTGCGGCCATGGCAGAGATTTCTCCCGACCCGGTACTACAGGGGCTAAGCAGCTCTAGCCCGGTAATCGCTCAGAGCATCCCCAGACGACTGTTAAGGGCTCCCCTAAGGGTGATTGCGGGCCTGTCTCCAGCCCTGCTGCTAGCCAGCCTGAGCCTGGCGGGCGGAGCGTTTATTGCCCTGATCTGGCTACATATCTATCAGCGGCAGCGGCGCTGGCAGCGAGTCGAGCTGGCCCGCCAGGAGGTGAAGTCATTTTGCGAGCGCCCGGCGGTCAAAAATGTGCTGGATATTCTCGACTACGAGGAGTACCGCACGTTTTACATTAACCATCCCAAAGATGGCCGTCTGATCGACTTTGAGGCGACCGACCATCGGCTCAGACGGGCGCTGCGATCGCACGACCAGATGGTCAAAATGCGCAGCGGTCTTGACGAAATTAAGCGTTTGGCCAGTCAAAACGCCACCATTGCCCCCAAAACCCTGGAGCTGGTGCGTCAGTACGACAATGAAGAGTTCATCATTGAAATTACGCTGCGCGACTGGTTTGACTCGTTTTTGGGCGGGCTAGAGTACTTCGAGATCATGATCGAGTCGGGCCTGGTGATGGCCGAAGAGATCAAGCCCTTTATCATTTACTGGGTCAATTTAATTGGCGATCGCCGCTACCGCCGCAAAGGCGGCTCTGGGTTTTACGACAAGCTGTTTCACTACATTCACTGGGCGGGCTACGGGCGGGTACAAAAGCTGTTTGAGCGCTTTGGCTTCAAAATTTTGCCGCCTCCCTACTCCACCCACGACTTCAGTGGCATTGAAACCATTGAGGCAGAGGGAGGTAAGTACGACACTTATCGCGCCCTGTGCCTGGCCAAAGCAGCCCACCTGGTCTACGAAGACCGCGACTACGTCACCGACATTTCGCGCCTATGGCTGAGCGATGACATCGACAACCGCTGGAAGCAGCTCAACGCCCGCAGGTATGTTGTCGAGGTGATTAAAAACTGGCTACAGGAGGGCGAAAAAACCAGCATCCGCGATATCCGCGACAATTTCATGTACCTCGACATGCGGCTCACCGATACTCAGGCGTTTCTGTTTCACAAGGGCGACAACCTGATTCTGGCGTTTAAGGGCACCCAGCAGCTTAACGACTGGAAGACTAACCTGAAGATTCGTCTGAAGGAATTTACCGTGCTGGCCGACCAGGAGGCGGTGCCTCCCACCGGACGGGTCCACCGAGGCTTTTTAGACGCCTGGCAGAGCGTGGAAAAGCAGGTGATTTATTACCTCAAAAAGTGGATTACCCCCAATACAAAGCTCTGGGTGACGGGCCACAGCTTAGGGGGAGCGCTAGCGGCGGTGGCTACCATTTCGTTAGAAACCCAGGGGTTTGAGGTCAGCGGGCTGTATACCTTTGGTCAGCCCCGTGTGGCCGACTGGAAGCTAGTCAACTACATGAACAGCCGTATGGGCGATCGCATCATTCGCTACGCCAACAACAACGACATCGTGCCGCTGATACCACCGCAGCTTATTCCCTGGGTGCCCACGCGGGTGTACGGCCACATCGGCCAGTTTCGCTACTTCAACGACTCGGGTAGCCTGCGCCGCCAGTCGTTTATGTTCCAGCGCTTCCCCGATCGCCTATTTGGCTTGATTCGCGCCATTGTCACCTCTGGCACCCCCGACGCAGTAGATGACCACAAAATGGAGTTTTACGTGGCCAATCTGCAAAAGGCCCTCGATCGCGAAGAAGAAGAGGCCAAGCTCGAAATTGAGCAGGGCATGATTAGCGGCGACTTTGTAGAAGGCATGAAAGAGCGCATGCGGGCGCGCCGGAGCAGCATAGAGGGGTAGGAGACTGCTTCACTAGTAACTTATATATCCTCCAAAAGCTTACCTAGGGGCTCTGAGCAGATTCATAGTCCAGTAGAACGCAGGGTCCTAGCCACATTCTGCGTTCCTGAAAATTAATTGATAAGGTTAACTTTTCCTGATCGACATCGCAGATCGCTGGGGAGCCCTTACCGACAATAGATTCCTGGTAGTCGAGTTGCCCACTCAAACTCATGCTTTTGAGGTTAGCTGCCTTACGATAGCGATAGCGATCTCCAGGTTTGACAACAACAAAGCCAAAATTGACGCCATCACTACTGTCTTCCACAGCCTTACGAATGTCGTCAGTTGTTTTAGCCCTAATTGGGAAATATAGCAGCTTCTCAATCGTCACATTGGTGCCAAAGGGAGGCTCTACTTTCGGCACAGACTCCACATGTACCGAGAGAGTTTTTTCATTGACGATATGCCTCACTTCGCTATCGGACATCAAGCTAGGGTTGGGAGAATTGGGTTGATAGAGCCCTACTTTTGTATTCAAGGTCCAAGGGTTTAGCCCCAAATTAGTTACGTTAAGGTGGCGATCGAGTAAATCAAGAGCAGAATCTATATCTAAAGTTTCTGCCGAGTCAACAATCTTTTGTGCAACCAAAAATGATTTTAGTTTGGCCATGTCTACGCCACTATCTATAGGAACGATTACATTGCCAATTTGAGTCAATACAATCAAAGAGCTAAAGGCCAACAGAATTATAAAAGTTGCTGTTGGACCCTTGGCTTTAAATTTAAGTCCCGGCAAAACTTTAATGACATTTTCCCCTTCAGCTTCAATAGCTTCTGTGGGGGAGATTCTGAAAGCTAGTACAGAAATAATTAGGGTAGCGATAAGAGGAATAAATAACCATAGAGAAAGTAGCGCGGCAATCTGCCAAATATTCTGTGAAGCCGTTGATATGATAGGATTTTCAATCGCTGATTCCTGGGCAAAACCTTGGTGACCTAATGCTAGGGCAGAAAAGCCAAATCCCAATGAGAGCGCAACTTTGGATGTCCACCGAATAGGCTTGTGTTCCATAATTAATTTGCCATTATGATCATAAGTAAAATCATGCTTTGCCGCAGCTATAGCTGCCAGGAAATATCTAAAATGACAAATAAATCATTGTAAGTACAAAAACTTCTACCTATAGTTGCCCCTAAAAGTTCTGACAAATTTTCAGGGCAATAATTCTTCATAGAAAGAGGAGCAATCCTTTAGCTTTTACTGTAACCGTCCCCTGAGCGGAGTCGAAGGGGATATCTCGGGTAGGTTTTGGCTTCGACTCCGCTCAGCCAGCATAGTTCTAGGGACGCTTACCTTTTACTTGAGGGAGGCAGGGTCAGGATCGGTAACTAGGGTAAGGGCACAAAGTCAAAGCCTGTGCCCGAGCGGCTGCCAGGTTTAACCTCGACCAGCAGGACGGTGGCGTTGCGATCGCCCGACGGCAAAAAACCAATTGCCCCAGTGGATCCATTAGCTGAGAACCCCTGCCCTGCCAGCGCTTGTCCAATCGCCGCTCGCCCCTGCTGCCCCTGGGCAGGGGTAACGTTCCCTACGGTGCGGGCCGAACTCAACGCCTGAAACGCGTCGTAGCTGAGCGCAGTGCGCCAGTTAACATCACCGCCCCAGAGGCCGGAGGAGGTCTGAGCGAAGGGCGGGGTCGACTTCAGCGGGTGCCAGGGCACGGTGACCACGGTGCCTGTGAGGCTGGCCCCACCCTTTTGCAGCGCTTCGATGCGGTAGAAGGCATCTCCAGCCAGTATCGGCAGCTGGCCATTGTTGAGTTGAGCGACGGCGATCGCGGCATCAAAGGTCGCCGAGTCAGGTAGCAGCACCACGGCATCGGCCCCGCTGCCCTGGAGTTCGGCAGCAGGGTTGCCCTGAGACAGATCAACCAGTTTGGCTACCTGTCCTCCCTCTAGGCCTAGGGTTGTAGAGAAGGCCTCTTGCAGCGACTTGCTGTAGGAACTCTGGGAGTTGTAGAACACGATGGGCCGACTTTGCCCCTGGCTCAGCATGTGGCGGGCCAGCGTGGTGCCGGTGAACTGGTCGCTCGGGATCACCCGGAAAACAAAGTTGCCACCGTCTCTAGCCAGCGTGGCTAGCTCGGTGGTGGTGCTAGTGGGGGAGATGATCGGCAGTTGCCCCTGCTGGTAGATGGGGGCCGCAGCCAGGGTAGTGGTGCTGGTGCCGTGGCCAATCACGCCGATAACGTTGGGATCTTGCACCAGGGCGTTGGCGATCGCGGTGGCCTGGTCGGCATCGTTGCGATCGTTGGCAATCAGCACCTTCACGGGTGTCCCAGCTTTAATCGCCTCATCTTGGGCCTGGGCGACGCCTCGCAGCAGCTCGCGGGCGGTATTAGGAGTGTCGCCAATGGGCACTACGGCGGCGATACCCAGGGCGGGAGTAGCCCCAATCCGAGCATTGTTGAGGTAGATCAGTGCTTCGGGGTCGTTGCGAACGGCTTTACGAGCGGCTTCAAACTTAGCGGCGGCGGTGGCGTAATCGCCTGTGGCGTAGGCGGCAGCCCCGGCCTGTAGGTCGGGATTGGAGGCATCGGTGAATAGGACGCGATCGCCCCAGCTCAAGGCATTAGCTACATTGCCCGGTTGGGCTGGGGTCGTTGTCGGTGTCGTAGCGGTCGAGTCCGCTCCCGGATTGGCATTGGCATCCACCGGAGGATTGGTGGGATTGGTGGCCTGGGGAACAGGCTGAGATGCATCCCGCCGGAAGAAGGCGTTGTAGCCCGTGAAGCCTAGGGCTCCTAAAAAGAGCAAAACCCCCACCCCAGCGATTACTGGAGTCATAGACTTGCCCTTTTTCAGGGGCTGGCCGCAGATTTCACACTTTTGGGCCGAAATAGAGTTTTCTTCGTAGCCGCATTTGGGGCAGGTGACGTGGTTGAAGGTGTCTGTCATGGTT